>NZ_CP053187.1:517500-682500 GCF_013046825.1 Turicibacter sanguinis
CTTCGTCTACTTTTCTAACAATAGCATTTGTTCCAAGAATTAAGATTAATCCAACAAATGACTGATATAAAGCTGCAGCTGAACTCATACCGATATTTCCTAAGTTTGTTAATCCACGATATACATACGTGTCGATAACGTTTGTAACAGGATATAACGCCCCTGAGTTTTTAGGTAATTGATAGAACAATCCAAAGTCTGATCTAAACATTCCACCTACTGCTGTAATGAACATGATAATCATAACTGGCTTTAATAATGGAATGGTAATGTATTTAACCTGTTGCCATTTTGAAGCTCCATCAATCATTGAGGCTTCGTATAATGATTTATCGATTCCACAAATTGAAGCTAAATAAACAACTGTTCCATATCCAATTCCTTTCCACTGACTCATAAAGATAATAATGAACGGCCAATATTTCGCCTCAGTGTACCAAGAGATTCCGTCTTGTCCAAATGATCTTAACATCGTATTTACTAATCCTTTTTCAGGACTTAAGAATGTGTATAAACAGTAACTTACGATAACCCATGATAAGAAATATGGTAAGAACATCGCACTCTGATAAAACTTAGATAATTTTTTATTTAGTAACTCTTTAAGTAAAATAGCTAACGTTACTGGAAGTACAATCCCTAAAACAATGAAAACTAAGTTATAAGCTACTGTATTTCTAGTAATAACCCATGCATCAGTACTTTTAAATAAGAACTCAAAATTCTTTAATCCTACAAATTCACTCTTAATTAAACTTTCAAAGAATCCACCATGAATTCTCCAATCTTTAAATGCTATTAAGATTCCGAACATAGGTAAGTAAGCAAACGCTATAAACCAAAGTGTTCCAGGTATTGTCAAGCCTAATAACTCCTTGTTATCTTTGAACTTTTTCCATCTAGAGTTTTTCTTTTTAACTTTTACTTCATCGGCCATACTCTATCCCCCTCCTATGTAAACGCTTATCTGGCTTGATTAAAATATACCATATATAGAATTTAGTTTAATAGATGAAAATTCTTAGGTTTAATGTACTAATTTTAGTTCGTAACAAATTTGATTAAAAAAAGCTAGAGATTTTAACAAAGCAAAAAATTGAATTCCTTGCCTCTAAAACCTCTAGCTTTATTTATTAATAGTTTTTCATTTCCCTTAACGTCGATGGTGAGACACCAAAGAACTTTTTAAACTTACGATAAAAATAACTTGAATCTGTATAGCCAACTTCCTTAGCAATATCATTAATTTTCATATTCGTTTCTAAAATGAGCTCCTTAGCTTTCATATTCTTCGTTTTATTCAAATAATCCGAGAATGAACATCCAACTTCCTTATTAAAAATTTGTCCTAAATAAGAGCTATTAATGTTATATTGATATGCCAATGTTTTTAAGCTTAGTTCTTCATAGTATCTCTCATTAATCGTATTCACGATTTGTTGCACAACAGGACTATACTTTATCGTATCCTGTGTCATCACTTCCATAAACTCGTCTAACTCACTTAAAATAAATGTCTTAATACTTTCTCGCGTATTCTCATGACATAACTCAATAATCGTATCACTCAAACTTTCTCGTGTGTATTTTTTATCCACCTTAAACTCTTCTTTAACCTTATCCATCAGCAAAACAACCTTAATTGAAAAATCATAAATATTCTTAGGCGTTAATTCTTTATTCTCAAAAACTTCATCAACGTAAACTTTTAACGCTGCGCTATTTTTTTCAATCATTAACTTATTGATTTGCTCGATTTCATCCCTAAACTTCACATCTTTATGTTTAATAACCGAAATCATCTTTTCGTTAACAACACGATTCATCCCTTCAGTCAACATATACTTCTTCAACTTTTTAGCCACCATATAACTTTTGCGTAAATCATCAATCATATTGACACTTGATCCTACTGAAATGAAAATATCATACTTTAGCTCAGTTTGCAGTAAATCTCTTAGTTCTCGATACTCCTCTAAGATTTCATCATCAGTCTTCTCTTTATCCCAGCTATTAATCACTATAATTTGCCCATCAAATTGATACAACACTTCACACTGACTTTTAAACACTGACTCAACAATCGGATTAATATTAATATATACCTCTTTATCCTTTTTACCATTAATGAAAATATTCGTGACCGTATATTTTTCTTTATAAAAATCAACATACATATCATCTTTTATTCCAATGACTTCTTTCACATCATACTTTCCATTTAAAAAGGCTAGTAACTTTCCTGTTTTATCTAACCCTCTATTAATAAATTCTTTCTCCTTCGCGATATTATCTACTAATTTTTTTAACGCTACTTCTAATTCTTCTTCATCAACTGGTTTTAAAAGATAATTTTCAACCCCATATTCAATTGCTTTTTTAGCATAGGCAAATTCATCATAACCACTTAAGAGAATGAATTTTACCTTCTTGCCCATCTCATTAATTTCTTGAACTAACTCTAAGCCTGTTTTAACTGGCATATTGATATCTGTTACAATAATATCGACTGGATTATCTTTAAACTTTCTAATCGCTTCTTCACCATTTTCAGCAGATTGAACGACTTCAAGCCCTAGTGCTTTCCAATCAATAATTGACATTAATCCTTCCGTAATAAAAATTTCATCATCAACTAACATAACTTTTTTCATACATTAGGCCCCCTTTTGCAAGGAATCATAATGACGACCCTTGCACCCTTACTATTATTATCTAATTGAACTCCATAACCTTCACCATATGCTCCAACGATTCGTGCATGAGCATTAATAATTCCTATGGATTGATTCGCTGTATTTCTGCATAATTCACCTGTCAGACTTTCATTGAGCTGTGTTAACTTCTCTGGTGGGATTCCTTTTCCATTATCATCAATGATAACTTTAATATTCTCAGATTCTTTACTGACATTAATCTCAATAAAATTATTAGTCTCTTCCAATTTAATTCCATGCATAAAATAATTTTCAATTAAGGGTTGTATCGCAAATTTGATCATTTCATTATCTAGTAATTCATCTGGACAATTAATCTTAAAATCAAATTTCTCACGATACCTAAACTTAAAGATTTCCATGTAACGAGTACAATACTCAAGTTCACTTTCTAAAGTGATAAAATTATGATCTTTAACCTGTTTTCTAAATAAAAAGGATAAATTATATAACATTTTCCCGACATCTTTATCCCCATTACAAACAGCCTTCATCCGAATACACTCTAGCGTATTATATAAAAAATGGGGATTAATCTGATTTTGGAGAGCAATCATCTCCGCTTTCTTTTGATTAATTTCAGCTAAATAACTTTTATTAATATAGCGATCGAGCTCACTACACATCTCATTAAAATTCTGTGAGATATAGCTAATTTCATCCATTTCATCTCCAATTGGAATTTTAACTTTAAGATTTCCTTCTTTAACTTCCTCCATCACCTCTAGGATAGCATCTGTCCTTCTTGTCAATTTTTCTAATTTCCACTTTAAAATGACTGCACTAACAAAGATTAAAAATAAATCAAGTAAAAGTATCGATGAATAAAAAATCTGTGGCGCTTCAATTAAGTTTTGCATTGAGATTGCCGTAATGACACTTAACTCATCAGAAAATTTAGTTTTAAATAAACTTTGATGATTTCCGGGAATTTTATATTCTTCTCCTTCTTTTAAGTCGCTCAAAGCTAATAAACTTTCCTTTGATGGCTCTTCTGACTTGTCTTCAGGGAGATAGGCCGTTTGATACTGTTCATCATAAATACAAAGATTATAATTAGCTCCATACTTCGCAACAATATTATTCACTTCAGATAAATCGTAAACCACAATTAATTTTCCTTCTTCTACTAATGTATCTGGATTATTAATTGAGTTCACGTGATACAGTTTATTTTCCGAGAAAAAAAGTTCCGGTAACTTCTGAATCACTGTCTCATAATTTTCTATTTTTTCAATATAAATCTGATTATCATGATTAAATGATCTAACTTCATTCAGTTTTTCACTTAAAAATATAATATTTTCTACCTTATTATTCGAAATAAATGCACTGGCCACAAACCTTTCAACACCATTATAGGTAAAATGATTACTGCCTGAGAAACTATCTAATTTATTTTTTAAATAATCATTCGAATGATTATTTAGAAAATAAATGATATCATTCGATAACATATAATCGTAATACATTGAACTGACAATGAATTTATTAGAGTTTTCAATCTCTTTGAGTAGTTCATTGGCGTTATATCCAAGCTGTTCCCCTAATGATATTCGGTTACTTTTACTTTCAGACACCACATAATTAATTAAATAAAGATCGAACCCCCCTATCAAACAAATGATAACTAATGAATAAGTTAAAAATAAGTTATTGTATAGCATCGATTTTTTAGCTAGCATATCTCCCCCTCCTTTATATGCTTTTAGCTATACCTAGTGGTACCCAATTTATATTTTAAAGATATTCTATCTATTTGTCATCCTTTTTTTGTATGCGCTATTTTTTCCATTATCTAAACATTCTATAATTTTTAAATCAAAAATATGAAAAATACACTATTAAATTCTACGATAAATGAGTATATTTTTCCTATGACAGTATTGAAAACGTTTGATTTTTTTTTACAATACTGATTATGGTGATGATTAAAAGGGGGATTAACGATGTCAGAATACTTCAACTTTAATAAATTGTTTGATATTTGTAATTATATTTTTTCATTCCTTGTCTTGAACTTACTTTTTATGCTCTTAAATATACCTATTATTCTATTTTTCTTATTGGTTGGAATCAGCAAGATTTCCACTTATCTACCTTTATTTTTACTCTGCTTAATTCCAACAATGCCTGCATTTAACATTCTAGTTTACTGTATGCGTAAACTATTAAAAAATAAAGGATTTAATCTCCTATCTGATTTTAAAAAAGGGTTCTTGCTTAACTTTAAACAAAGTTTACTCATTTGGTTTGTTGAGTTAATTTTTATCTTTGCTTTATACTCAAATATTGTTTTCTTCAAGTCAGCTTATAATAATACCATTGTTAGTTGCTTATTCTTAGGACTCTTAATTATCCTATTATTAATGACACCGTTTATTTCATTACTCATTAGTCTATTTTCAAATAATGCATTAAATATTTTAAGAAATGCACTCATTCTTATTTTTAAAAAACCACTACTCGCCATAACCAATATTCTAATTTTCCTTGCTGCGCTAGTTTTATTTGAAATCAGCCCTGCTGTGACTTTCTTATTTATTACTAGTTTACTTGCTTTCTTATTTGTCTTTTCAAATCGATTCCTAATAGAAGAATTAGAAACCATCTCTAACAACTAAATTTAAAAAAGCCTTGATTCTCATTTCTAATCAAGGCTTTTTTGGATTCTCTAATAAAAATGGGACTGAAAGCTAATCATTTTCAGTCCCATTTTTTTAACATGTTTTAATTAATTCTAAGTTACCTTCAATTGTATATTTAATTCCTTTTGGTAAATAGACTGTTTCTTCTGGATTTAATATAATCGTTTGATCATCAGTTTTCATTACACCGCATCCTTTAGTTGCTGTATAAGTATAAAAATCACCACATACTTCATCAGAATATTGTCCATCAACAATAATTTTTTCAACATTGAAATATGGAGTTTCTAACTTAGTGAAGTTTTCGATTTTACCACCATTTGTTTCTGGGTTATAATCGATGACTTCTAATGCTTTTTCGATATGCATTTCACGGTCACGTCCCCAATCATAAAGACGGTAAGTGACATCGCTACTTTGTTGGACTTCAAGTAGTTTTATACCACCTTTAATCGCATGAATGGTCCCCGCTGGAATATAAATCATATCTCCAGCTTTTACACTGATATCTCCTAAGTAATCTGCTACGCTTCCCTCTTCAAGGATTTTAGCGAATTTTTCTTTGTTTAATCCATCTTTAATTCCACAGATTAGTGAAGCTCCTTCTTCTGCTTCTAAGATGTACCAGCATTCTGTTTTTCCGTTGTCATTTTCATACTTACGTGCAAACTCGTCACCAGGATGAACTTGAACTGATAATGATTCATCTGCTTTAATGATTTTGATTAAAATCGGTAAATCTTTCTGTAAATAATCATGTAAATTTTCGTTAGTATCTACTAAAGTCGAGCATCCGTTACGATGTGTAGAGAGATTCCATTTTTCATAACCCCAAACTTTTTCGCTATAAAATGGATTTAATTTTATAATTTTTGTCATACTAGAATCCCCCTTGTTCAGATAATTGCTTAAACCAGTGACCACTCTTTTTAATCGTCCGTTTTTGCGTCGTTAAATCCAGTGAAATTAATCCATATCGGTTTTTATACGAATTACACCATGACCAGCAATCAATAAACGTCCACAGATGATATCCTTTGCAGTTGGCCCCCTCTTGAATCGCTTTATGTAACCATGCTAAGTGATCCTGAATAAACTCAATACGGTAATCATCCTCAATCATTCCATCGGCATTTAGAAATCGTTCTTCCCCTTCAACTCCCATCCCATTTTCAGATATATAAAATGGAATATTACCATAATTATCTCTTATATTAAGACAGATATCATAAATCCCTTTTTCGTAAATTTCCCATCCACGATGAGGATTCATTTTACGACCTGGCATCTTATAATAGTCAAAGAACCAATCTGGCATAAAGATGTCTTTATTAACTTCACTTTCTTTTGCTTTAATTCGACGAGGTTGATAATAATTTACCCCTAAATAATCAACTGTGTTATGTTTAATAACCTCTAAGTCTTCTGTTTCATATTGAGGTAATACATCATGTTCCTTTAATAATGAAACTAAATCTTTTGGATACTCTCCTTTAACTGATGGATCTAAGAAACTATTATTAAAGAATAAATCCGCAATATGTGCAGCTTTAACATCATCAGGATTTTCAATCGAACGTGGATAAGACGGTGTTAAATTTAAAACAACCCCGATTTGGCCATCTAAATTTAAGCTTTTATAAACTTCTATTGCTTTTGCACTCGCTAACATCGTATTGAAGGCGACTTGAATCCCGCGTTTTCCATCCATGACATTTGGATAATGCCAATTATATAAATAACCCGCTTCAACCGGAACAATCGGCTCATTAAATGTGATCCAGTGTTTAACACGATCTCCAAATAATTCGAAGCAGACCTTAGCATACTCAGCATAAGCCTCTACAACCGCACGATTTTCCCATCCACCCATTTCTTGCATAGTGGCTGGCATATCAAAATGATATAAATTCATAAATGGCTCAATACCATTTTCAATTAACTCATCGATAACATTATTATAAAAATCTACTGCCTTTTGATTTACTCGACCAATCCCATCAGGAATTAAACGACTCCATTGAATCGATGTTCTAAATGAGTTATGCCCCGTCTCTTTTAATAACTGAATATCATCTTTATAGTTAGCATAAAAAGTCGATGTATCTTTTGGTCCAACTTGATTATGGAATTTTTCTGGTTCAATTTGAAACCAATAGTCCCAAATAGATTGCCCTCTTCCATCTACATCAGCACCTCCCTCACTTTGCGGTCCTGAAGTTGCCGTTCCCCACCAAAAATCCTTGGGAAATACATACTTTAAACTCATACTAGTCCACCTCTTTATCCTTTAATTAGTTCTCCATAAAAGACTAACCCTATGTTAGCTAGCATCATTATAGCACTTTCATTTTTAATTCTTTAGTGAACAAATCTCATAAACAGTGGACTTTTATTAGACAGTTTTATAACTAATAACAACAAAATAAACCCGATTAAATCGATGGGGATTTAATCGGGTTTAAACGTTATTTATTCTACAATTTTATAGTATGTTTTAGCTGTTAAATTAAAGATTAATGCATAGATACTAGCAAAGATGACAATCGTTCCAATCGTAGCTGCTAAAAAAAGTTGGGTATTCATCAATCCGAACAAAGCGAGTAACTTTGTAATAATCGGGAAGGCAAACGCAATATGAATCATCATGAAGATAAGTGGTAAGAAAAAGACCATTAAAATTTGAACACGAATCGTTTTTCTAATCTCTTGTTTACTCATCCCCACACGTTGCATAATTTCAAAACGCTCTTTATCATCGTAACCTTCTGAAACCTGTTTATAATAAATAATCAACACAGTTGCCATTAAGAAGAGTGTTCCGAGGAAAATTCCTAAGAAAAATAATCCGCCATAACTCATCAAAAAGTCAGCTCGACTCGATGCTGCCCCTGAAACATACGCATCAATGGAATTCAATCTAAATTCAGTGTTTAGGGAATCTACAAACTCTACTGATACTTCATCTGTGTTATCCACATTAAATCCTACACTATAATACACATCCTCTTCGCCAAAAATTTGAATATCATTGACGATTAAAAGATAGACTGGAAAAAGTGAATTTTCTTGTTTGGGTTGAAAACTGACTTCATCAAATTCCTGCTTAATCTGATATACCTGATTATTAATCATTATTGAATCTTTTCCATACGTTCCCGATATTGAAAAGATTAGAACCTCATCAACACTCAACTGAATATCAGTTTGTTCTAATCGATTAAAATCATCGATTGAGATAAATCCAAATGAATAACTATCAGAACTTATATTTTGGCCTAAAGCATAGTTTCCGTCTTTTAACGTCGCCATCATCGATTTACTTTTATAATGAAACTCATCTTTAAGCTTTATCTGATATTCATTAACTTTATCATCTAATATTTGATTTATACGATTAATCTTTTCATCATTGACATCATTTCCTCGAAGGAAAACATCCTGTGGATATTGAGTATGTAACGATTCTTCCATCCCAACATACAGTGAAACCGTTGTAGATAACATGACAATCACAGCCGTACTTAAAATACAAATATTCGCTAATCCTTTAGCATTTTGTTTCATACGATACATCATGCCTGATATCGCAATAAAGTTATGTTTTTTATAATAGATTTTCTTATTTTTTCGAAGTAGTTTTAACACCACAATACTTCCAGCTGTAAATAGTTCATACGTCCCAATCATGACAAAGATAACAGCGACTAAAAACAAAGGAATAGCAGCAAGAGGCGTCTCAACAGATAAAGCAATCCCATATCCAATTCCTAACGAAAGAACACCAATGATGGCACTAATCCATTTTGTTTTCGGTTCTTTTTCCCCAACCTGTCCACCTTTTAATAGCTCAATTGGTTTAGACATCCAGATTTGAACTAAGTTACAAATCAACGTCAGAATGAAGATAAGACTAAAACATTGCGCTGTAAATTCAATAGATGCCATATCTAGTTCAAAGCCTAGTGGAATATCAAATTTTAATAACCTTAGTAGTAGGACGAACATTAATTTATTTAAAATAATCCCCCCGAATAATCCAAATGCTAAACTAATCAACGAGGTAAAGAGGGTTTCGAAAAACAATACCCAAGCAATATGTTTTTTCTCCATCCCTAGTACATTAAATAAACCAAGTTCTTTCTTACGTCGCTTAATTAAAAAACTATTCGTGTACAGTAAGAAGATAACTGAAAAAATGAGGATGACCACAACGCCCATTGATAAAATACTTTGTAAAGACATAGAATTTGGCATATTAAGTAATCCATCATTTAAAGAAATGGCATGCATCACATAGAACATCATCATTGTGCCAATACAAGTCAGAATATATGGCATATACGTTTGCTTATTTTTCTTAATGTTCATCCAAGCAAGTTTAGGATAAAGAAACTTATTCATGAGTTCGCCCCCCAGTAGTCATGACCGTTAGGGAATGAGAAATTTTCTCAAACATCTCCTCGTTTGACATTGAACCTTTATATAATTGATGAAATACCTCCCCATCTTTAATAAACAATACACGATTTGCATGGCTTGCTGCTTTCGTACTATGAGTTACCATGACAATGGTTTGACCAGATTCATTAATAGTCGTGAATAAGTCGAGTAACTGATCCGTTGATTTCGAATCAAGAGCCCCTGTCGGTTCATCTGCTAATATAAGTTCTGGATTTGTAATTAAAGCACGAGCAACTGCCGCCCGTTGCTTTTGCCCACCTGATACTTCATATGGGAACTTTTCTAAAAGTTCTGAAATTCCAAGTGTGTTGGCAATGGGTGTTAATCGTGCCATCATCTCCTTATAGTGAGTTCCTGATAACACAAGGGGTAAGAAAATATTATCTTTTAATGAGAAGGTATCCAGTAAATTAAAATCTTGAAAAACAAATCCTAAATGTTCACGGCGAAATGCCACCATCTGTCCCTCTTTAATCCCAATAATATTTTTTCCATTTAATAAAACCTCTCCGCTACTCGGTTTATCAAGTGCCGCCAAAATATTTAACAGCGTTGTTTTCCCAGAACCAGACTCTCCCATAATGGCTACATACTCACCGTATTCCACTGAAAAATTAACATCCTTTAACGCCTCAACTTGGTTTCCCCCAAAACGTGTTGTGTACACCTTTTTTAAATGATTCACCTCAAGTAATGACATTGCACGTCCTCCTTTTCTAAACTCGATTATAGTTTTATTATAAGAAAAAAGGAAATGCTCTGCCATTTCATGGTCTTACATTTCCAACTGCTAACCTTACATTGATGTAAGGTTGCTTATTCATACCTTGATTCTTTGCGACTTAAATCAATCATTACCTTAGTTCCAACACCTATTTCAGATGTCACCTCAACATTATGACCTAGTTTATTCAAGATTTTGTGACACAAATAAAGACCAATTCCCGTCGCCTTTTTGTCCATTCGTCCATTATATCCCGTATAGCCTTTTTCAAAAATACGTGGCAAATCCTCTTCGGCGATTCCAATTCCAGTATCTTCAATGACCAACATTTTTGGATTAATAAAATCCATATAAATAGAAATCGTCCCCCTGTTTGTGTACTTTAAAGCATTTGACAATAATTGTTCAAGTACAAACACCAACCACTTTTCATCAGTAATAACAATAGTCTCCATCTCTTGAAACTCAAGCTTTATATTTTTTCGAATAAACTGACTTGCATACTTTCGAATCACCTGCTTCACAAGATCAGACAGCCGATATTTTTGTAACATTAAATCAGCTGACATTTCATCGATTCTTAAATATCCAAGTACCATATCAACATATTGCTCCATTTTAAAAATTTGCTCTAGTAACTCCTTATTTACAGAACTTGGTTCTGTTTGAACTAATAATTTCATCGCTGCAATTGGTGTTTTAACCTGGTGTGCCCACATTGTATAATAATCCATCATCTCAGTTTGCTTATTATCAAATTGAAGTTTAATCTTTAATCGTTCCTCTTGCAGAAGACACAATGCTTGTTGATAATCCTGTTCAATCAATCGATTGGATATAGGTAGCGTCGCTAAATGAACCTCAATTTCCTTTTTGATAACTTGTAATTGCTGATGCTTTTGATAGTAGTTAGAAAAATCAAAGAGACTATAAATAAAAGCGACAAATAACCATAAAAACATGACGTAAAAGATAGCTTCAAAATGAAGATTATAAAGCATAAAAATAATGCATGCGCTGATTAAAAAGGAAACATTCAATAAAATCAGTTTCAACTGATCTTTTATATATGCCACAAAAATTTTCCATTTATTCATCTCTTACTCCTTCTTCAACCACTCATTCCTATTATTTAGAAATACTTATCTTTTATCATCCTTCATCTATTCCACCATATAGCCAATCCCTTTTTTCGTTTTAATAAAGTTTTCTAATCCGATATCATTTAACCTTTTTCTTAAACGAGTCACATTAACGGTTAAAGTATTATCATCAATAAAGCTATCACTTAACCACAGGCACTCCATGATTTCTTCACGACTGACAATTTTACTTTTGTTTTCTAAAAGTAATTGTAATATTTTAAATTCATTTTTGGTTAGTTCAATTTTAATCTGCTGATATTCAACTGTTGCATCATTCAAATTCAAAATAACTCCCTGATGCTCAATCACATTCAATGTTCCTGAAAAAGAATATGATCGTCTAAGTAAAGCCTGTATCTTCGCCACCATAACCGTTAAATCAAAAGGTTTAGAGATGAAATCATCGCCTCCCATATTCATTGCCATGACGATATTCATATTATCGGACATCGATGAAATAAAAATAATCGGGATTTGAGATAACTTACGCATTTCAGCGCACCAGTGATACCCATTAAAATATGGAAGTGATATATCTAATAAAACAAGATGAGGATTAAAATTGATAAAGTCGTTCATAACCTCTTTAAAATCTGTTACACACTTCACATCATAATCCCACTGAGTTAGCACCTTCTGAAGTGACATAGCAATGGTTTCATCGTCTTCAACAATTAACACTTTATACATAACCGTAACCCCCTTCGATAGTCTAATTATACACAAGTGTCAACAACTTTAAACTAAAACTTCTAGATTTATCCACATTTTAATTCTACCTATAAGTCTATCCCTCATTTTCCTAACATTAGGCTATAATAAACTTATTAAATATCCTACTCTTTACCATCACTATAATAAGGTGAACATAATGAATCTGAATGAAAAAATTATAGAAGAAATTAAAATCGTTGCAGCAAATTACGATAACATCTCAAAAATTTTACTTTTTGGATCACGGGAACGCGGAGATAATCATTCACAAAGCGATATCGATTTAGCAGTGTATTCAACAGACTCCATTTCTTTATTTGTTGAAGAAATTAATACAAAGGGCAATACACTTCTAGAATTTGATGTAACTCTTATTTGTTATCTCAAGTACTAAAAGAAGGTATGATAATCTATGAAAAAGTTACAGTATAAATTTACAAACTTGAAAAAAGCGTATGCTCGATTAATAGAAGTTTCTTCTTTTATCTGACGGAAACAATAATATCTTTAATTCAAAGATTTGAATTTACTTATGAACTAACACATAAAACACAACAAGACTTTTTCAAATACTCTGATATCACGTTAGAAGTGACTTTTCCACAAATGATTTATAAAAAATCATACAGTAATAACCTGATTGATGATGAACAACTATGGATTAGACTGCTAGAAGATAAAAATGCAACCTGACGTCTTTATAGTGAAGATGCAGCAAATGATATTGCGAATCGTATTGTTTCTGACTATGTTGAGGCTATTGATTGTTTAATTCAAAAGTTAAATAACTTAACTGAAATTGAGAAATAAAAAATTCCCTTAGAGATTAACGCTCCGAGGGAATTTTTTTATTATAATTAGGTTAAATTACTAATTCATTTTTCGTTTTTCAATTAAATATTTTTGAATAAATAATTTATTGGCTAATGAGAGCACAACAGATTGTGCGATTTCTCTTTCAAGAGTGACCGGATCTGGTGTTGAAAGCTCTTGATCACGACGACTAAAAACATATTTTAGAGCATCTTCAAGTTCATCACAGAATAAATCATATGCCACCTCTGTCGGGCAGCTCCCAATTTGATTTTTTATTAACTCACAAATTTCCGTCAGGCTATAGACTTGTTTTAACAAGCACACAACAATTAAATAAGCTAAATGCTTTTCATTGTATCTTCGATTCAATGGCGGAGAAACAACTTTTTGTTTAACATAATTATTGAGCATGGTTGGTGTTAATAATTTTTCTTCTGGATTTAAATTTAAAGGTTTTAACGTCTCTTCGATATAAAGAATCACTTGATCTTTATAAAGAGCAATGCTCGGTAATTCGTTATATCTCGGACAATGAAAATCTAAAATATCTTTTAGCTCAGTTTCTTCAATATACATTATGATAACTCTTCCTATCTCTTAACCTAAAATTTCATATTTTTTAATAACTTGAATGGCAACACAGTTTGGTCCACCTTGAGTTGTAAACACTGGGGTTAACATCATGATTTCTGTTTCAACATTTTCAATATTTTTAATTATAACGTCTTTAGCTATATTTGCCAACTCTTCATTGCAAGCATGCGTAATATAAATTTTATACTGTTCATTTACCTCCATTTCTTTGTAGCAATCACAAATTTCTTGAATAGCTTTTTTGAAGGTGCGTTTAGTTGCGAACTTATCTAATCGCGTACTATCTTCTGATAATGTCATAACAGGAACTAATTTAATTAATCCACCGATTTTTCCTACAAGAGGAGATAAACGTCCCCCTCGTACTAAATAATCAAAGTCATTAGGAATTAAGAATGATTTTGAAGTTTGAATTAATTTTTCTAGTTCTTCTATAATTTCTGCTTTTGTTTTATTTGCCTGTGCTAATTTAACCGCCACTTCAACTAAGTAACGTTGTGGTCCACAAAGTGTTCGTGAATTAATGACAGTAATATTTTCAGCATGATCAACCATTGTACGTGCTGTACAAGCTGAATTATAAGTTCCTGATAATCCATCAGCTAATGTAATATTGATAATTTCATCTTCAGGATATTGATTATAAACATCCACCACTTCTCCAATTGATGGTTGTGATGAAATAGGTAAATGTCCTTCATTGATAATTTTAACAAATTCCTCTGTTTGAATTTCAACTAATTCTTTGTAGCTTTTATTATTAATCGTTACACTTAACGGTGTTACATCAAAGTTGTGTTTTTTTGCTTCTTTAACTGAATAAAGTGTTGATGAGTCTGAAATAATTCTAATCATATTCTGTTCCTCCAAATTAAAAAGTCACACTCTCTAAAACATATAGTATTAAATACTATATGTTTTAGAGTAACACTTTAAATTAAGTTTGTCAATCAAACTATTGAGGAGATTCTGTAAAATATAAAGCGTTGTCAAATATAAACAAAAAAGGGCGAAATAATTTCACCCAGGATGTTGATAATAACGACCGTCATTTTTTTATTTAGATATATTGTAATTTAAATCCTTATGAATCTGTTCTTTTACACATTTTAACATAAGTTATCAGCACTATTAATTGTTTTAATTTTAGAATATTGTACAGTGAGTTTATACTCAATTACTTAACAGAATGATAAATGGATAGAAGGTTCTTCTATATAATCTATCCTCTCTTTCGATCGTCACTTTATCCAATGTTGAATTTTATCAAAACTTCGCCATACGCAACACTAATAGGCTACTTACAAGGTCTAGATTCGTAAAGAAGATGATTTATTTGAACTGGTATACCGATCAATTGTTTCAAATTTATACCCTTTTGAAATCCACAACGGTATAACATCTTTTAATGCCTCAATCGTGTGAATTGGAGCACGATTCTTTCCCCTTCCATCATGTAGACAAATAATATCGTTTGCTCTTGTTCTTTCAATTAATTTAACTTTAATCATTTGACTTGTATTTTTCTTTCGCCAATCCTCAGCCATCACATGCCAGATGATTAGTCGTAATCTATAGCGATGTAATTGCACTAACGTCATCCAATTAATTAATCCCCATGGTGGCCGATAATACCTTACATTAATACCTAAATCTTTCATAACTTCTATCCCTTTATCAAAATCTTTCTTCATATAAGATGGTGCTTTCCATAAAGCATTTTTATGTTCATAAGAATGAAAACCAATTAAATGTCCTTCTTGTTGAATCCGTTTAATTAGATCATGATTTTCTAAAGCAAACCGTCCTACTACAAAAAAAGTAGCTTTTACTTGATACTTTTTTAATAGATCTAATAATTGTGGTGTATAAAAATGATCTGGTCCATCATCAAACGTTAAATAAAGTGTATGCCCATTTGTTTTCTTAAAAATTAATCTTTTCATTCTAACCCAAATAGATGGAATAACACCATACCCCAAAATACCTAATAAACCTATCCAAATGACTTTTTTTCTCAACATCTTCACCTCTATTTTGGATATATTAAAGGGGACTAGAGTTGATAAAATGGTTTTTAATATTTTTCATATTATCTTTCATTCTTTGTTGATCTTCCCTATTTTCGAGTAACTCTAAGATGTCTCTAGTAACCTCTTGTCTCTTACTTGACCATATAACTCTTCCAATACGGGCCTCTTCAATATATTTTGCATTTTCAATCTCCTGTATTAAAAAAGGATTAATAATATAAAGTGGTGTTTGTGTATGAATGGCTTCAAACATCGTAATCCCACCTGACTTCGTCACTAATAAATCAGCACGTTTCATATAATCTGCAACATGATTGGTAAAGCCAATAACTTCAATACTCGGAAACTTTTTTTCACTCTACTACAAAGTTTTGTATTATGCCCTGTAATCATGGTTAATTTAATATCTTCTCGCCTTGATAACTGTTTTAAAAAATGATCTGGTGATGAAATCAATCCTAGTCCCCCACCCATAATTAACACTTCACGTTTTGCTAACCTCTTGTCTTTTTTCTCTTGTGAAGGGCCTTTAAAGCATTGCTTAACCGGAATGCCACAAACCTTAATTTTTGAAGCTGATACACCCTTTTGAAGTAAATCTAATTTAGTTTTTTCTGCTCCTACAAAATAAAAATCTGTTTGAGAGGCTATCCATTCTTCATGCACCATGATATCTGTTATATACGTATAGAGTGGAATATCATCTTGCTTCATCTCTTTATATGTTGAAATATATTGCGGACATACTGGGCAAGTCGTAATAATAAAATTAGCTTCGTACATCTTTAACATCTGCTCAATCTTATGCGTCATAATAGTCTTAAAAGGCATATGACTATATCTATCTGTTATTTTGTTAAACATATTATAGATGAAGGCACATTTCGTGACCATAAAGTTAAATCCACCATAAATCCATTTATTGAGATGAGGGAATAAATAGTCAATAACATCTACGACATGAATCGTTGCATGAGGATACGTTAATAAAATTTCCTCTCGAATAGCTTCTGACACCGAGACATGTCCTATTCCAAACTTGGCTGTTAAGATTAGAATATTCAAACTATCACTTCCCTTCAATCGATACGATATATGTAAGTCCAGATAAGTTTTATACACCCTCAAAACTTTTATTTTCCCTACTAGTGGAGGAAAGCTACGATTCGCAACCTCATCCGTAGCGCAGGGGACCCATTCCCTACTAGTGGAGAAAAGCTACGATTCGTAACCTCATCCGTAGCGCAGGGGACCCATTCCCTACTGGTGGAGGAAAGCTACGATTCGCAACCTCATCCGTAGGGCAGGGGACCCATTCCCTACTGGTGGAGGAAAGCTACGATTCGCAACCTCATCCGTAGCGCAGGGGACCCATTCCCTACTGGTGGAGGAAAGCTACGATTCGCAACCTCATCCGTAGCGCAGGGGACCCATTCCCTACTGGTGGAGGAAAGCTACGATTCGCAACCTCATCCGTAGCGCAGGGGACCCATTCCCTACTGGTGGAGGAAAGCTACGATTCGCAACCTCATCCGTAGCGCAGGGGACCCATTCCCTACTGGTGGAGGAAAGCTACGATTCGCAACCTCATCCGTAGCGCAGGGGACCCATTCCCAAAAATATGATGGACTGTAACTGTTCTTAGATATGTAGATTTCCTAGCGTTTTGCGTACAAAACACTCCTCAACTATTAGGCAAAAACGTAGATTAAACCTAATAAAGAACGTTGCAAAAGATGTGAGGAACTAAACTTTTGTATTAGTTTTTCCAATCTATTCTTTATTTAAGCGCAAAAAACAAAAAAAGACGACTCTTGTCGAAATAACAAAAGTCACCTTTTAAAATTTTTATTCTGCTTTTATTAAAGAAGCTTTAACTTCAAGTGTATGCTCCACATAATCTGTAATAATATTATCTACACCTAATTCCATTAAACGCTTCGTTTCATTTAAATTATTAACGGTCCAAGCAAAAACTAATTTTCCATGACGGTGAATATCTGCAACTAAATCAGCTGTAATAAAACTTGATTGCAGACTAAATACATCTGCATACTTCATCTCACTCACATCACCGTAAAGAGCTGATGTAATATATCCTGTCATAATTTCGTTATTATATTCTTTAACTCGTTTTATTGCCTCATAGTCGGCTGCTGTAATCACAATATCCTCAAGCATGTCATGGCTTGCTACCATATCGACAACCAGTCTTCCTAAATCCTCCTCAGACGATTTCAATTCAATATTTAGTTTGGCACGACCTGCACATAACTCTAAAGCTTTTTCAAGTGTTGCGATATGTGTTCCCTCGAAAATATCATCAAATGATGCTCCAAGATCAATCGTGGATAACTCATTATATGTTAAATCACTTATTTTTTTCTTTATTCCTGCCATTCTTTTGAGTGTTCGGTCGTGAAAGAGTACTAACACCTCATCTTTCGTTTTTTGAACATCAACTTCAATATAATCTGCCCCATGCTCAATTGCTAACCCAATCGCGGGCATTGTATTTTCAGGCGCCATTGCTGAATAACCACGATGAGCTGTTATTTCAGTCTGTCTGATAAGGGATAATGTCTCAAACGTATCTTTATAAATATTAGACCCCATCATCAATCCAGCACCAATGAAACAAAAACAACATAAAATAAAGATACTCATTACTTTTTTGGAAGAATCTAAATTTATATTCCTCCAACCTGGCACGCCAATTCTTTTCTCATGTAACCAATGATAATAGCTGGCACTTATTTGACAATACTGGGCTGGAATCAAAAAGATGGTCATTAATAAAATTAAACTCATAAAAACAATAATCTTGACTGTAAAAATCCAAATAGAAAACTGATTTAAAGTTTCAGTTAACAAAGCCATCATACCAAATCCAACTGTTTCAAGTAATAAAACGGACACAATGACGGTTGCATACCATAAAATTACCCTTACTACACTATTTAAAAATCGATGATGTGTCATTTTAACGCTCGCCTGAATAGATGAGCTTAAACTTAAATCCGATAAATTGTACCAATGAGGACAATACATCCATCTTACACATCCGATTGAAAACAACACCCCAACAATCAAAAATAAAATCATCCATAATCGATTCGAGACAATATAGTCATTTACCACACCCGTCAGTGTTAATTTTGGAAAATAGCTTCCTCGAATATTAAAATAAAACATTAAAATTCCCATTACTGCAATCAGTGCTATCACCAGATTTGTTTTAATTAACTTGAAAAGTGACTTCAAGGATAAATAAAATAGATCAAACCACGATATTTTTACCCGGTGATACGATGCATGAAAAGCGTACACTAAACCACTAATTTCACAAAACAACAGTAATGTAAAAAAACCAAGCAATAAAAAAATAATAATCAAAGTAGATGGTCGTAATAAATACGACATAAAATTTTCAACTGTAATAAATCCATAACCACTCATATAAACTGATAACCTAAATAAAAGAAGTAAAATCGGTGTATAAATCATCCATGACATCAGCTTAAATAGCAGTTCAAATAAGAGAATCCCTTTAAAATTATACTTAAATAAAGCAAATGCATTCTTGAGTTCTAGCCCCATTGTTTCAATCCCTCTTTACCTAATAAACTATAATTTCAATGACTATAATAAATAGTATTAATTAACAAATATCACAAATGATGTAATAAGTAAAATAAATTTATGATGATCCTCTTTACTTACACCAAACCTGTATGATTTGACATGAAAATAGTAACTGATTGACCACCGCATAATCATCCAAATCTAAATGAAAGAGCTCTTTAATTTTTAATATCCGATAGTTAATGGTATTACGATGCAGATACAGATAATTTGAGGTTGCTTTTATACTTTGTTTCATTCTTAAATAAACATTTAGTGTATTTAAATAGTCTGTTTCAAACTTTTTATCATATTCATAAATGTTTAAAACTGTTCGATGACAAAAATATAGTAATTCTTCTCTTGGAATCTGCCTTAGTAAATCATAAATTTTAACCTGTTCATAAAACACATATCTATCAAAATCATCTAACAAATACTTACGATTCTCATAAGCACTAATCGCCTGATTCTCATACCGTTTAAACTCAAATAACTCATAAAAAACATCGCTAATGCCAAGAATCAACTGTTTAAACTTTAAATAATCATTTAGCTCCTTATTAAATAAGCCCGCCCTCTCCTCCACCAAAATAATCAAAATTTTATCCACAACAATAATGGTTGAACCCGGAAAATGGGATAAAAGTTCATGCTTAAAATCATCTTCATCTGCA
This sequence comes from Turicibacter sanguinis, assembly GCF_013046825.1. Taxonomy (NCBI): domain Bacteria; kingdom Bacillati; phylum Bacillota; class Erysipelotrichia; order Erysipelotrichales; family Turicibacteraceae; genus Turicibacter; species Turicibacter sanguinis. The sequence goes on from NZ_CP053187.1 coordinate 537,657, forward strand.
TTATAGGATAAAAAATCGTTTAAATCTGAGCATAATACTCGATATGTCGACGTCATTTTTAAATGACTAAATTGAACCCGTTCATAAAGATGAATACGATTAATATAGTTGTCACGTCGTAATTCTAATAAAATATCTTCATTTTGAAGCCGATCACTTGGTGGCATTAATTTTTGTTGGATTAGAAGTTCCTTTGCTAACACTTGGCTAACGAAGTAGTAACATTCCTCATCTAAATCATCAAAATCATGTTTTACTTCCGTAATATTAAGATACCCTAGTAATTGATGATTAATCTCAAGTTTATAAAAACGACGTCTTCGTTCATTGATTTGATCAACCGTCATGCATTCATATTTTCGATTCTTATCTTTTAATGTGTGCCAATGATTTAACGTCGTGGCAAATTCAAGGGTAATATAACCTCTACTAACTGCATTGTTCCAAATCAAATCATCTATTTTAATACAGGAAGAATGAGCAATAATATTGTAAGAATTATTAATAATAACCAGTGGGTTATTTAAATACTTCGCAGCTTTATCGACCACTTGTTCAAACGATTCTCCTTGCAAAATGGATTGTATTAATTCCTCTTTCACATTCTCTCTCCTTTGTGCTAGTAGCCTAATACCTCATCTACTTTCTAGGCTATGCTCACATTTTCCGTTTATGCCTTCAGTGCTATAATGTTAGCGTAAGTTAATTAATGATTTTTTTCACAAAAATGAGGGGGGCTTGTAAAATGTTTGATTTCAAAGGTAAAACAATCTTAGTAACGGGTGGAGCTCAAGGAATTGGGAAAGAAACTGCAAGAGGAATTGTTGAAGGTGGCGGACATGTCGTTATTTTAGATATTAACGAGGCAGTCGGATTAGCAACGGCAGAGGAACTTGGAAATGCTTCTTTTTATAAAATCGATCTTGGAGACTGCGATAATATCCGTTCAGTTATTTCAACTGTCTTAAATGATTTTGATCGAGTACACGGTTTAATCAACGTCGGAGGTGTGATTTCAAAATTACCATTTCAAGAAATTAGTGATGCAGAATGGGAAAGAACCATTCGTATTAATTTGACCGGTACTTTCACCACTTGTTCAGCTATTTATCCTTATTTTATTGAGAAAAAAGGGGGACGCATCGTTAATGTTTCATCTGTAGCTGGAAAAATTGGAGGGGGATTGCTTGGAACAGCAGCCTATGCTTCTTCAAAAGCTGGGGTTAATGGCCTAACAAAGGCTATCGCTAAGGAAGGTGGAAAATACGGAATTAGTTGTAATGCTGTTTGCCCATCATTTACTCATACGGCAATGACAAAAAGTTTATCTGAAGATGCACAGAAAAATGCAAAAGTTATTGGTATGATTCCACTTGGGCGTGCTGCTGAACCCGTTGAGATTGCTCAAATGATTTTGTTCTTTGCTTCTGATGCAGCAAGCTTCGTTAACGGTGAGATTGGGGACTGTGATGGTGGTATTGTATTAGACTAATCGGAGGGGATCATAATGGCAAAACTAAAATACAAACGATTTCCGGGAGACACGATTGTTGTCCCAATGCTAATTGGCGTTTTACTAAATTCATTCGTTCCTCAAGTTTTAGAAATTGGGGGATTCTTTACAAATGCTGTGCATGGAACAGGTGCTTTGGTTGGAATCTTCCTATTCTTTTTAGGAGCCAGTATTGATATTAAAAGTACACCACGCGCTATAAAAAAAGGGGCCGTTGTCATTGTCACTAAAGTATTAATGTCAGTTTTGTTAGGGCTTGGGGTGGCCTTCCTATTCAATGACAATTTCTTAGGATTGTCAGCTTTAGCTATTATTAGTGCCATCTCTGTTGCAAACAACGCACTTTATTCAGGGATTGTAGCACAGTACGGTGACGATTCTGACAAAGGGGCTGTAGGAATTACATCTTTAAGTGTCGGACCTACTGTTACGATGATTGCTCTAAGTTCTGCTGGCCTTGCAAGTATTTCAATCTGGCCAATCATCGGATCGATTTTACCGCTTATCCTTGGATTAATTCTAGGAAGTTGCTCGCCATGGCTTAAGAAAAATCTAAGCGCTGGGGTGACTCCAAGTATTATCGTCGTTGGATTTGCACTTGGTTGTGGAATGTCGATTCAGCAATTATTCCAAGGTGGGTTATCTGGAATTTTACTTGGATTAATTACGGTCTTTATTGTTGGGGCTATTACAATTGGAGCTGATAGATTAACAGGTGGTTCAGGAATTGCCGGAGCTTCAATTTCAAGTACTGCAGCCAGTGGCGTTGCTAATCCTGCCGCTTTAGCAGCGGTTGATCCAACTTATGTCTTAATTGCTCCTGTTGCTACCGCTCAAGTTGCTGCTTCAGTCATCATTACAGCCTTTTTAACACCAATGCTCACAAGCTTTGTTGCCAAACAAAATGAGAAAAAAGCTCAAAAGACGGTTTAACAACCGTCTTTTTCAATGCAAAAAAATAATGATCAACAATAGCAATATTCATGAAAGACTTGGACATAATAAAGTTGATATTATATCAGGAGGTTTCATGATGAATAATAAACAAGCTCAATTTTTAGACTATATTTTAAAACGCGTTCAAGATGGAAAAGTCGATGAAGCTCAAAAATTAGTCAATGAATGTTTTAAAAAACAAGAAGCAGGAACATTTACACGTGCCGATATTGGTGCCTTTATTCCTCAAATTACAGTCTTAATAAAACCAAACCATGTAGATGAAGTCCACAATGTCTTACATGAATTTGCAGCAAGCTTTAAAACAAATCAAGAATAATCCAAAAAAGTTCAAGACGCTTAACGCATCTTGAACTTTTTAACTATATATAATCACATTTTCTTCACTTCTCTACTTTCATGCTTTCTACGTATTAATTAGTAATAAAAATATTTCAATAACGATAAAAAAACAAGTTATGCGTAAACTAAATGGTATCTAAATATACTAAAGATAGGAGGATTATCATGAACGATAATAAGATAAAGTAATCGATAGAAACTCTGAGTGCAGGATGTAGCGGGCTATCTTGGATTAGTGAGGATCAAAAACATTTTTGGGGGAGAAACTTCGATTTCAATCGCATTGCATCAAATAGCAAAATAACCTTTGTTCCAAGTGGCACAACTTTCTACGCTTGTGGAACAGCTATTGAAAAAAATCTAGATGAATCAACCAAGTTAACCTCTTCATATGGTGTGTTAGGAATGGGATCCTTAATCTTAAAAACAACTCCAACTTTTTTTGAAGGCATTAATGAGAAAGGATTAATGGGGGGCAACTCTACTATCGTGAGTTTGCTAAATATGCTGATGAAGTGAAGGAAGGAACCATCCCCTTACAACCTATCTTTGCCGTTACTTACTTCTTAAGTATGTGTGCTACCGTCGAAGAAGTCATTTCAAAATTAGAAAATGATGTTACACTTATCGCAAAGCCTGTCTTCGGGGATATCCGTAATACTCACTGGATGTTTAGTGACCGTACAGGAGAAACCATCATCATTGAACCTGATGTAGATAAACTGAAGATTCACCGACATTCAATGGGCGTCTTAACAAATAGTCCAAATTACGATTGGCATCGTACCAATTTATTAAATTACTGCAATATACGAAGTCTCGATTATTCAAGCGTTACACTGAATGACGATACGATTGAAGCCTGTTTCTCAGGGAGCGGAGCAGCTGGACTGCCAGGAGATTTTAGCTCGCCATCTCGATTTACACGTTTAGCCTTCCTCAAAAATTACGCCTGCAAAGGAAAAAATGAAACCGAAGCTGTTACCTATATGTTCCAAACATTTAAAAACGTTCAATTTCCAATGGGGATCGTTGAAGTTGGCGAAGATAAAACCATTACGGAGCATGATAGTGGCGTCGTTTTATTTGATTACACGATTTACACTGCCGTTATGTGCTCTGAATCTCTTCGCTATTACTGGGTAAGCTACCAAAACATGCGTATTCAATGTGTGGATATGAACCCATTAATTGAGAAAAAACAAGCTGTTCAATTCGAATTAAATCCTATAAATGACATCAAATATCTTAATTAATACAAAAAGAGCCTCTTTAGACAATCCTAAGAGGCTCTTTATTTGTTTAAAAGATTTCAAGACTCTCAAATCTTCATCGATAAATTTTTCTCATGAGACATACCTTATTCAAAATTATTCAATAACGCCACCTTCAACCACAATATTATCAGGCGTTGCCGCATCACCATAAACTGGCGCTAATGTTTCTTCATAATCGGCATGGAAGAAATCCTCTTTTCCAAGCTCTACAATCTCATTATTTAACCACTCTAATAACTCATCATTGCCTTTTTGGACAGCTGCTGCAATCGTATCAATACTTCCTAATGATTCAACTCCAACACTAAATCCTTCATTTTCAAGTGCCCATGCTAATACTTCTGTATTATCAGTCGAAAGAGCATCTCCACGACCATCGAGTAGCGCATTATAGGCTTCACTATATTGATCAAATTTTAATAAATTTACATTTGGATAATTTTCAGTAAAATAAGTTTCTGCTGTTGTTCCTTTACTAACAATGAGCGTTTTCCCATTTAATTGTTCGACATCTGTAATTAACGCATCATCTGGAGAAACAACTCCTAGTGCCACTTTCATATAAGGTAAAGTAAAATCTACTTTTTCTTTTCTTTCCTCAGTCACTGTAAAGTTTGCCAAGATAATATCCACTTTATTAGACACTAAATATTCAACACGACTTGCCGCTTCAACGGGTACGTACTCAACTTCTACGCCAAGGTCTTGTGCAATTCGATTCCCAAAATAAACATCATAACCTTGATAATCCCCATTCGAATCAACATAACCAAACGGTTTTTTATCACTAAAGACACCAATAATAATTTTTCCACTCTCTTGAATCTCTTCAATACTTCTCGCTTCTGATTGACTAGTATTTGATTCACCGCATGCCCCTAAAACTCCTAACGTTAATAAGAAACTCATGAAACATAAAAAAACTTTTTTCATTCTAAATTCTCCTTTCATTCAAACGTGAACAGATTTAAAAATTGTTTAGCCCGATTCGTTTTAGGATTCGTAAAAAATGTTTCTGGATCACTTTCTTCAATAATCTGTCCTTCATCTAAAAAAATAATTCGATCTGCAATCGCACGAGCAAACTGCATTTCGTGAGTTACAATGACCATCGTACTTCCCTCTTTAGCAAGTGAAAGCATCACATCTAATACTTCTCGTACCATTTCTGGATCAAGCGCAGCCGTCACCTCATCAAATAATAAAATTTCTGGTTTCATACAAAGTGCCCGAACAATGGCAACACGCTGTTTTTGACCACCTGATAGTTGGTGTGGATAAGCATTTTTCTTTTCTAATAACCCCACCCGTTCTAATAATTGCTCTGCTTCTTTCACCACCTCGACCTTATCCCGATTTTGTGCTTTAATAGGACCTAACGTAATATTTTGCAACACATTCAAATGTGGAAATAACTCGTAACTTTGAAAAACCATACCAATTTTTTGTCTAACTAAATGCATCTTTTTATGCTGATTGCTAATCACCTCATCTTCTAATAAAATTTCTCCTGCTTGAATACTCTCTAATCCATTCATACATCGTAGCAATGTACTTTTTCCACAGCCAGAAGGTCCTAAAACGACGACGACCTCCCCTTTTTTTATCTCTAATGACAAATTAGAGAAAATAATCTGATTATCATAACTTTTTGTAATCTGGTCTAGTTTTAATATCGTTGAGCTCATCTCTTCACCTCACTCCTCCCAATGCTTTTCTAGTTTTGTTGCAGCCAATGAAATCGGATAACAGATTAAAAAATAAAGTAGAAAAATAACCCCATATATCCAAAGAGCTGCCGTCGGAACTGTTAGTCGTGAAGCCTCAATAATTTGTTGTCCTACCTTTACGACCTCAACGACTCCAATTAAAACAATTAATGAAGTCGTTTTGATAATACGCGTCACTAAATTAATCGTTTGTGGAAGTAATCGTCTAATCGTTTGTGGAATAATAATATATTGATAAATTTGACGCTGATTCAATCCAATCGCCAACGCTGTCTCATACTGATGTTTCGGGATTGAATCTAAAGCCCCTCGTACTAAATCTCCCATTTCAGCAATTCCCCAAAAAGAAAACACTAAAATAGAGGCCACTTCTCCTGATAAATTAATCCCAAAAGATTTACTCAAACCAAAATAAGCTAAAAACAATAAGACTAACTGTGGAACAATTCGAACCGTATTTAAATAAAGACGACAGATTAGACGAACGACCTTTGTCTTCACTCTCATGAACATCCCCATTACAAGGCCCAAAACAACTGAAATCATCACAGAAATCAAAGAAATTTCTAATGTCACTCCTAGTCCTTGTAACAATCGAATGAAATTTTTTCCTTCAAATAAAACACTAATTCCCCACTCCTCCATAACGCACCTTCTTCTCAATAACACTTAAAATTAATGAAATAGGTAATAACAGTACTAAATACGCAACAACTAACATCAACAAGGACTCGTCAGTTTTATAATAAAGCCCGATTAATCCTTTTGCTACATACATTAAATCTGCTAATGCAACGACACTAAAGACAGATGTTTCCTTGATTAAAAAAATCACATTTGCACTAAAAGCAGGCAGCGAGACTGCTACTGCTTGAGGAAAAATAATATAACGTAAGACTTGCCATTTGGTTAAACCAAGGCTCAATCCCGACTCCATTTGAATGTCAGGAATGGACTCGAGTCCACTTCGAAAAGCCTCAGCCATATAACTCCCACCTAAAAAAGTTAATCCAAGTACTCCACATGCATATGAACTTAAAAAGATCCCTAACTTCGGTAATCCAAAATATAGAAAAAACAATTGAATTAATAACGGTGTATTCCTTGAAAGTTCTATATACATCCCAATCACACGTTGTAAAATTGGAATCTTATAATATCGAATTAAACAGCAGATAAATCCAACTAAAGTAGACAATAAGATTCCCAAAAGAGCGATACTCATGGTTAACTTAGCAGCCTCTACATACATCGGTGCATACGTTTTTATAAATTGAAAATCCATTATCTCCCTCCTAACTATAATCCTCTTGATATATAGTATATTAAGCCCAGAAAAATGTTCGTTAAAAATAAGAAAGTATTGAAATTAATCTACAAAAAAGCTCTCAAGAACAATCTTGAGAGCTTTTTTCATTTTTTAAAAGTAATCTGAAAAATAAGGTGTCTGTTGCTCAATCGCATCCTCTAACATATCTAATGTCTTTGAACTACAACTCAAACGACCAATCTTATGAAGATAATCAGGACGCTTATATCCCAGTAACATCGTCGTCATGGTTTGGATATCAATGCGATCCCCTGTTTTCACACTGGTACGTTTGATTTTACCGACACCCTCCGTATCAATACTTAGCGTAAAAGAGCCTTGATTCCACGAAAGAAGCGGATCATCCATTGTAAAAGTCCACTCCCTTGCAATCGTATCTGGCTTAAATGGATATTGTTCAATAAATTTTTCTAAGTCAACAATTCGTGCCATAAAATACGGTGAAATGGTCTCTTTAATATCGGCATCCTCAAGTAAAAAAGCTAATGGTTCATCCGTATACGTATTTCCAATTACTTTTTTTATCATTGAAAAATGGGCACTAATAAAATTCCAAAGTCCCGTCCTTGCTTCCTCATTTATAAAAATCATATCTTTAATATTAAAAATTTCGTCCTTAATAAAATAAAGAATATACCCATCGGCAAACCCTGCTTCATTATAATAAATAGCCGCCATTAAATCGTCACTATCCCATAGAAAATATTCATTCCATGCTAAATCATCACGAAGTAAGGCACCATGAGTTTGATAAGCAAAGCGTTCATATGCTTTTTTAATTTCTTCACTTTCAGCATCCACACGTTCAACTTCCCCACTCACGCGTCGATGCTTAGGCAATTGATAATCATTAATTTCATACACAATCTTATCTGATACAATCTCCCATCCTTTGCGTCTGTAATAAGGAATAGAATACGGATAAAGATAAGAAATAGGTTGGTTATGATTTTTCATATGTTTTAACGCTTCTATTAGTAATTTATGCATCAGTCCTTGGTTCGCATACTCAGGATAAGTTCCAACCCCTGTCACGCCCCCCATATCATATGTCTGATTAAAAATACGGACACGCATCGGATAAATCGCAACTTGCGAAATCAATTGGTCCCGATCAAACCAGCCAATCACATCTGCTCGCTCAAGCGTTGGGGATTTAGCTCGAATCATTTCTTTTTCCTGCCATCCAATTTCTTGAAGTTCTTGGTCTGTCACCTGAAATACATATCTCAGTAATTGATTGTACTGCTCTAAATGCTCTAATCCAACTTTACTCATTTTCAACTGTTTTTTTCTACTCATAAATCCGTCTCCCTTTATTTTTTACTATCTAAATAGCTGTTTAGTCATCCTTATAAATCGTTTTAATCTTTTTAAAATAAAACAATACGATAATCATATTTGTTAAAGGAAAAGCTAAGAACATTCCCTGTTCTGCTGAAATATTAAAAATATTAAATCTTGAAAAAAGAACCGAAAAAACAATAACTAAAGGAATGAGTAAAACAATTTGCCTTACCACCTCTAACTGGCTAGCCTTTGCTTCTTCTTTCGATACTTGCATAAACGTAATCAATGTATAAATGATTCCCATAAATGGAAATCCCGCTACCATAATTCTAAGGATCGGAATCGCAGACTGGATTAAACTCTCATCACTCGTAAAAATCATTAATAACGGTCTCGTCCATAAGAGACTGACTATCGTGATTACCAAAGCATAAATTAAACTATAATTCACAATTTTTTGTTTCGCTATTCTCTCAGATTGATGGTTCTGACGCCCATGGAAATACGCAATAACAGATTGACTCCCCTGTATTAACCCAATTAATGGTAACAAAATCACCGTATTTATATTATTACAGATGGCGAAGGCTCCAATTGACGAAACATATCCAAGTCCAATTAAACGACGATTAATAACAAAGCCACTGACACTATTAAGAGCTTGCATCAAAAACTGCACAAATCCAATTTTAATAATAGAAATCAAAATCTCTTTCGATGGATTAATAGTTAAATGGACCTTCTTCATCCACAGTTTTTTGTGCATTAAAAATAAAACGGCGCAACTAAAGTAGATGACACTACTTGTTAGTGTAGCAAAGGCAATCCCAATAAATCCAAGTCCTAAAATAAACGTAAAGAGCACGTTAAAGAACACATTACTGAGCGTTGAAATAACCCCGATAATAATTTCCATTTTAGGATAACCAAACACCCTAATCATATTAACTAACATATAACCGAGCGAATTAAAAATATTGAAAATTAGTGCCAAATTTAAATACTGTAAAGCATACCGTCTAACCTCACCACTCGCCCCTAAAACAAATAGCAACGGATCTTGTAATAAAAAAATTAATAGTGAAATAGCAATGCTAAACACTCCACAACCATAAAATCCAATCGTAAACGTTTCATTTACCTTTTCTTGATTCTTTTCACCTAATCGTTTCGAAACGACAATACTTGTGGATACCCCAAAAATCAGTTGAGCTGCTAGTAAGATTTGTAAGATAGGTGTTAAAAGCCCCATTGCTGACAAAGCAATACTACTCATACTTCCAAGGTGCCCCGCAAATGCTGTATCAATCATTGAAACGAATGACTCCAAAACTAAAGAAAAAATAGTTGGAAATGAAAATAGAACAATCAAATGTTGAATTGACTTATTTTCAAACAACTTTTCATGACTCATTGTATAACCCCTTTTTTTGCTAGAAAACTAAAATGCTCACTTTCTAATAATATTATATTCACTGTATTTTTTATTACCAGTTTTTTGACATCTATCATAAAAATCCCACTGACATATCTTTTCAGTGGGATTTTTATTTACTTTTCCTCAACTACTTTACGACCAACAAAATCAGCATATTGTGGTGTTCCTAAATGATAACCACCTGATACCTCCATAATATCCCCCGTTACATAAGAAGAATCATCGCTAGCGAAAAATAGAACCGCATTCGCCATGTCTTCAGGTGTTCCCATGCGATTTAAAGGAACATGCGATAAGAAAGACTTAATAAATTGTTCTGGCATATTATCAAGAGCTGCATCGGTTGCTGTTAAACCTGGTAATACCGCATTACATCTTATATTATAGCGCGCATACTGCATAGCGATTTGTTGAGTTATATTGTTAACGCCTGCTTTTGAAACACCATAACCAATACGAGAAATATCTGGGACCGTTCCACCAATCGATGAAATATTAACAATGCTTCCTTTTCCTTGTTTAATCATATGAGGAATCACCAGTTTAGAGATACGATAAACTGATCCGATATTCGCTTCTAAAATATCAAAAAAAGCTTTCTCATCTCCACTAACTAAATCTAAATCTACTTCCGGTCTTCCAGTTCCAAAATTATTAACTAAAATATCAATCTTACCTTGTTCCCTAATCACTTCTTCTACCATCGTTTCATAAGAATCAATGTTGTAGGCGTCAAAAAAGACAGGCTTCATTTTCAAACCCTCTTTAGCCACTTCATCACAAATTTCTTGAGTGACCTCTAAACGACGAACTCCCATATAAACAATGGCACCCTCACTCGCTAATTTTTTAGCACACGCTAACCCAATACCTCTTGTTGAAGACGTGACAAGAGCTATTGCATTCTCTAATTTTCGCATAAAAAAACCTCCAATCTAATCATTATAATTGATATTATGGAGGTTTTTTATACTCGATTTTTTATAACGTTACTTATATTGACTATCTCATTTCGCAAAGATACAAACTCAGGAGTGATAATAGCTTACTTCGTAGAGCGAGTCATTTACTGAGGACCACTTCGCGTAGTAGCTCATAACCAATCAAGTTTCACCTGTAGCTCACTTTCTTGGATGAACCTTGCATGGAGTGCGCTTATCCACACCAAAATTTCTTCTAATATTGGTCTCACGCAAGTGGCTTCATGCCATTTAGATTTCGCTTTTCAGCTCATCTTCATGGTGAAACTATTGCATAGAGTAGTGCTAACTGCTTACACGTTTTTACGTGTAAGCAGAGCCACTACTTCTACGTGACTTGTCTGAGGGAACATATCTACAGGTTGTGCGACTTCTAGTTGGTATCCACCGTCTACTAGAATTTTAACGTCGCGAGCTAGTGTTGATGAATCGCATGACACGTAGACGATGCGTTTTGGTGCTGCTTCTAGCATTGTGTCTAGTAATGTTTTATCGCATCCTTTACGTGGTGGATCGACGACGATGACGTCTGGAACGATTCCTTGTTCGATCCAAGCTGGAATAACTTCTTCTGATTTTCCTACTGCAAATTCTGTATTTTCGAATCCATTTAATTTAGCATTCATGTTTGCATCGGCAATGGCTTCAGGAATGATTTCAACCCCGTAAACTTTTTTGGCATGTTGTGCTAAGAATAATGTAATCGTTCCGATTCCACAGTAAGCATCGAATACGATTTCTTCTCCTGTTAGTCCTGCAAATTCAACGGCTTTAGAGTAAAGTGTTTCGGTTTGAACAGGGTTAACTTGATAGAATGAACGTGGTGAAATGGCGAAACGAATTCCGTTCATTTCATCATAAATATATCCTTCACCGTAAATGATGTTTGTTTTCTCACCTAAAATAGCATTTGTTACGTTTGGATTAATATTTTGAGCAATAACTTTAATCTGAGGGAATTTTTCTAATAAGCGTGACACAATACGATCCATATTAATGATTTTCTCTTTACGTGTCACTAAAATAACCATAATCTCATCCGTCTTAAATCCTGTGCGCACGATGACATGGCGTAAAATACCAGTATTCGACTCCTCATTATACGGACTTAGTTTTAAATCACGACAAATTCCACGCATCTCATGAATAATTTCATCTGAAATTTCAGTTTGAATTAAACAATGACGCATATCAATAATCTCATGGCTTCGTTTTTGATAGAACCCAGCCACTACATCACCATTAGCTAAACCAAATGGCACCTGCGTTTTATTACGATAACGCCAAGGTTCCTCCATTCCGATGGTCGGTAAAATATTCGCATCTTCAATATGACCAATGCGTTTGAACTGATTTACAACTGTATCATATTTCATTTGAAGTTGTCCTGGATAATTTAGATGCTGAACTTGACATCCACCACATTGTTTATAAATTTTACATGGCGGCGTCACACGGTCAGGACTCTCGACAAATAAATCAACTGCACGTCCAATGGCATACGTTTTTTTAACTAATGTTACTTTCATATTAACTTCTTCGCCTACTAGTGCATTTGTCACGAAAATAGGGAAACCATCAATTTTAGCAACACCTAAACCGTCATGTGTTAAACTTTCAATTTTTACATCATAATATTCATTTTTTACTACTGGTACACTTTTTTTCGACATTTTTCTATCACCTTTATTCACAAAGAGAGGGAGACTAAAATAAGCCTCCCCTGCCTTTTACTATTTCCAATCATATTTTCCTGTCTCAGGATTTAATGTTCCCCAACTTGGGTACTCTGCAATACTTGAAGGTTTAATTTCTTTATCTACTTCTAGCGTTGGAATTTCACCTAATGCTTCTTCTTGTTCTGCAGTTAACTCTGTTAAAGCATCCACACGTTTTTGAAAAGCGGCTGCTTCTTCAGGATAACTCGTTTGCATATAAGCGATATTTTTGTTAGCACGCTCAATATTAGCTACTGTAGGATATTCTTCAGCATATCCTACAACTTGCTCAACAATTGCAACGTCATGTTGTTTAATATAATCTAATTCTTCTGCACGATTTGTATCAACTAATGTCTTAGGATCTTCATTTGCCACAACTAATTGGAAGTTATAGGCCTGTGAAGAATTTGCATTAGCTTTATCCATTGCATCGATTAAATAATCTGAAATCTTCTCAGTGTTTGCCTGAGCAGTCGTAAGTGCTGTTGTTGAATCAACACGAACATCAATATAAACAATCATTCCTTCAACCGTAATATTAACAGATTGTACACCGGATAGACCACTTCCATAAGACTGTGCATCATTTATAATTGATTGATCAATTGTCACTAAACCATCTAAACGGTCACCATATTGCGGTTTTCCTGCTGCTTTAGTGGGTTCAATATAAAAATAACTGATGACATTGTAAGCAAATAAAACCGTTACAACCGCTAAGACTCCAATAAAACTATATAAGGCAATCTCATTTTTACTACGAGCTTTCTTTCCTTTAGACGTCTGAGTCTTTGGTTTTTCGTTCGTTGTGTTTTTCTTTTTCTCTGTTGCCATACGATCACTCCCTTTTCATGATTTGTTTATAAGTATCATCTTAGGATGTTATGATTTTTTTCATTTACAACTTATTATACCACACGTCGGCTTAGCATTCTGCAAAATGTTTTGCAAGACCACCTTGTGCTGTTTCACGATACTTCGCCATTAAGTCGTGACCTGTCTCTTTCATCGTTTGCATCACTTGATCAAGTGTAATTGTATGATATCCATCTGTTAACATGGCATATTTAGCTGCATCATAGGCACGTTTAGCCGCAACCGCATTACGCTCAATACAAGGAACCTGAACATAACCAAAGACAGGATCACATGTCATTCCTAAATGATGTTCAAGTCCAATTTCTGCTGCATACTCACAATGTAAGTTTGAAGCCCCTTTTAAATAAGCAACAGCTGCTGCTGCCATTGAACAAGCAGAACCTACCTCACCTTGGCATCCAACCTCTGCTCCTGAAATTGAAGCATTTGTTTTAATTAAGTTTCCAATTAATCCTGCTACTGCTAATGCATCAACTAATTGATCATCACTATATCCTTCAAATTGTTGAAGCGCAAATAAGGTTCCCGGAATGACACCAGATGCTCCACAAGTTGGAGCCGTTACAACAACATCTCCACTCGCATTTTGTTCAGACACGGCTAAAGCATAAGCATAAATTAAAACTGATAAATCTTCTGGCATTGATTTAGCATGCTCATGAAACTGTTTAGCACGACGTGGATAATTTAGTTTTCCAGGTAAATTTCCCTCAGCCTTTAAACCATTCTCTAACGTTTCACGCATCACCGTTAAAATCTCAACTAAATAAGGTTTAATATCCGATTCATGCTCATAGACATAGTCTGCTAATGTCCAATTTTTCTCTTCACACACTTTTAAAATATCAGCCATTGTTGAATCTGGATAAGCCGCTACTACTTCATTGCGCCCTTGTCCTTCCTCAATAATTGATCCTCCTCCAACAGAATAAACAGTCCAATCTCCTAATGCCTCACCTGCCTCGTTATACGCAATAAATTGCATGGCATTTGGGTGGAATGGACGGAAGTCTTCTGGACGCCATGTAATTTTAACAGGCTTTGGATCCATAGTTTTAATAATGATATAGTCAGTTAGGTGCCCTTCACCTGTTGCCGCTAAACTTCCATATAAAACTGCCTCATAAGATGAAGCCTCTGGATAACGTCCCATAAAAACTTTTGCTGCACGTGCTGGACCCATTGTATGAGAACTCGATGGTCCATTTCCCACTTTATATAATTCACGTAAACTTTCCATATCTTTACCTCTTTCCTTACTAAATGTCCGACAATGTTGTATACCTCAAGGTTTTCTATACCAATAAGACGTTAACAAATTCTTCCTCATTATCTTATTATAAGCCTAATTCAATTTTTAATTCAAGCATTGCATCACGTAACGTTGCAGCTGTTTCAAAATCAAGTGCTTTAGCAGCTTCCTTCATTTCTTTTTCTAATTTAGCCATCAGTTTTTCTTTATCTTTACGCGACATTTTCTTATCATATTTAGCTTCTTTCTCAACAACCTCAGTCGCTCGAATCACATCTCGAACATCTTTACGAATTGTCATTGGAATAATGCCGTGTTCTTCATTGAAATTCTCTTGAATTTCACGACGACGACTGGTTTCTTCAATCGCACGTTGCATTGAACCGGTCATCTTATCTGCATATAAAATAACACGACCATCTGCATTACGCGCAGCACGTCCAATCGTTTGGATTAATGAGCGATCACTACGTAAGAATCCTTCTTTATCTGCATCTAAAATAGCGACTAAGGATACCTCTGGAATATCAAGTCCTTCACGAAGTAAGTTGATTCCGACTAAAACATCATAAGTTCCAACACGTAAATCACGAATAATCTCAATACGCTCAAGCGTCTTAATTTCAGAATGTAAATAAGCGACTTTAATTCCAAGTTCTTTTAAATAATTCGTTAACTCTTCTGACATTTTAATCGTTAATGTTGTCACTAAAACACGCTCATTTTTTTCAATACGTTTATAGATTTCACCCACTAAATGATCAATTTGTCCACGACTTGGATGAAGCTCAATAATTGGATCAAGTAATCCAGTTGGACGAATAATTTGCTCAACCACTTTATCTGTACGGGCTAACTCATAATCACCTGGTGTTGCAGAAACATAAATCGCCTGATGAATTTTTTCTTCAAATTCATTAAATTGTAACGGGCGGTTATCAAGAGCTGAAGGTAATCTAAATCCGTGATTCACAAGTGTCTCTTTACGCGCACGGTCACCATTGTACATTCCTCTGACCTGAGGTAGCGTCACATGTGATTCATCCGCTACTAACAACCAATCATCTGGGAAGAAATCAAGTAAGCAATACGGAGTTGCTCCACGTTCACGAAGTGATAATGGACCAGAATAATTCTCGACTCCAGAGCAGAATCCCATCTCAGCCATCATCTCTAAATCGTAACGCGTACGTTGCTCAATTCGTTGCGCTTCAATTAACTTTTCTTCCGACTTAAAATATTCAATTTGTTGCTCTAATTCTTCTTCAATATTCTTAAGAGCGATTTTCATACGCTCTTCACCTGTTACGAAGTGAGAAGCTGGGAAAATGACAACATGTTTACGTTCACTTAACACTTCACCCGTCAACGTATCAATTTCACGAATACGATCAACTTCTTCTCCAAAGAACTCAATACGAATCGCATTCTTCTCTGTTGCAATCGGTAAAATTTCTACGATATCACCTCGAACTCTAAACGTCCCACGGTGGAAATCAATATCATTACGCTGATACTGAATACGAACAAGCTCTTTTAATAAATCATTACGTTCCATTTCCATTCCGACACGAATCGAAACCATCATACTCTTATATTCTTCAGGATCTCCAATCCCATAAATACACGAAACTGAAGCAACTACAATTACATCATTTCGTTCTAATAAGGCAGCAGTTGCCGAGTGACGTAATTTATCAATTTCATCATTTGTCTTCGCATCTTTTTCAATAAATGTATCTGAAGATGGAACGTAGGCTTCTGGTTGATAGTAATCATAATAACTAACAAAATACTCAACCGCATTATTTGGGAAAAATTCTTTTAACTCACTATACAGCTGACCAGCCAATGTTTTATTATGCGCCAGTACTAAAGTTGGCTTATTAACAGCTTGAACAACATTTGCAATCGTAAATGTCTTACCCGTTCCAGTTGCTCCAAGCAAAACTTGTTCTTTAACTCCATGCTCAATATTCTCAACTAGTTGCTTAATTGCCTTTGGTTGATCACCTGATGGAGAGTATTTTGAAACAATTTCAAACTTATTATTTGGCATTAAACGTCACCTCACATTATCCCCATTATATCATACCTAAAACACACGTACTATCTCTATATACAAGACGATAAACAATTCATAGTATTAAAACGACTTACTCCCCTAATCCTTTTAATACTAAGTCATCTATGCTATGGAATTCATGTTTTTCCGTAACTGATAGGAAATAAGATATTCTATCTTTATACTAAAAATTTTTAACCTAGCAGTTAAAAATTATTTAACAAACAAAATGCTAACGTCCAGTATTCAAACACAATCCCTTTATCTCATTATTAAATCTTTCCACTTTTAACATTACTTTAAACCTTTTTCGTTAACAAAAAAACTCACCACTTTTATGTGGCGAGCGTCCTTGTTATTCTTGTATTAAAACTTCAAGTGCTGTTTGTAATTGAGTATCATATTGTTTATCACGAACTTTATTACGTAAAGCTAATGTTAATTCACTTGCTGTTTTATTATCAATAATTCCTGTGACTAGAATTTCATTATCTGCTTGGAAGTTTTCAACAGCTGATACTGTTGATTTATCATAATATCCATCATGGCGTCCAACTTGATAACCTAAGGCTGTTAAAATATTTTGTGCATTCGCTATAGAACTATCTACCATGTCATACTCTAAAGATTTTCCATCTGTTAAGTAGACTTGATAGTAGTAATAAAATTCTGGCGCTTCAACAACTAGAGTAGGTTCTACCCCTACTTCGTTAATCCAATTTCCATCTGGTGTTTTCCAAACTTGTGTTGTTAATTTTAATGAAGAATGATCATCAAGTGGCATTGAAACTTGAACGGTTCCTTTTCCATATGATGTTGTTCCGATAACGGGATATCCGCCTGCCTCTTTCATCGCAGCGGCAAATATTTCGGATGCAGAAGCACTTCCTTCGTTAATTAACGTAACAACTTCATAATCTTTCCCCTCAGAACTTGTCATATATTGAGTTCCTTTACCTTCACGATTTTCAATCGTTGTAACGACTTTGTCTGGCGGTAAAATATAATCAACCATTTCAACAACACTTGTTAAATATCCTCCTGAATTGTTACGTAAATCAACAACTAAGGATTCCATTCCTTGATTTTCAAGTGACTCAATTCCTTCTTTAAATTCATTCGCTGTATTTTCACCAAATGTTGTCACCTGTAAATATCCAATCTTTTTATCTCCAATGGTCATTAATTCAGTTTTAACTGTTTCTTGTTCAATTGCGCGTCGTTGGACTTCAATATAAATTAATTCCGGATTATCGTTACGTTGGATACCTAAAGTGACCGTTGTATCCACAGGGCCTTTAATCTTATTAGTTACTTCTTGTAAGTTTTGTCCTACAACGTTCTCGCCATCAATTTCAACAACTAAATCATTGGCTAAAATCCCAGCTTCATCTGCAGGAGAATCTGGAAATGGTGACACAATCATTGTATAACCATTAATACTTGTTACTTCACAGCCAATACCTGAATAAGTTTCTTCTAGATGCTCAACAAAGTTTTCGTAGTCACTCATCGTAAAATACGTAGAGTGTGGATCATCTAATGAACTAATCATTCCAGAAATAGCCCCATCAATTAAAGCTTGATCATCACCATCATAAAAATAATAATATGTTTTCAATGCGTCATAAACTTGAGTAACTGAAGATGTTTCACCGTAATTAGAAGGTGAGACAATCGTTTGTACTTGCGTAGCAGGTTTAAATACTAACGATAAAATTAAAGTTACGACTACACCTAGACTAAAGCTTCCAATGATGAGAAACGTTTTATTTCGTTTCATCATATCACTCCTTTTCCATTCAACGGAACGAATATAACCTCTATAGTATTTCCCATCTATTCCAAATAATGTAGACTTTATCGGTTTATCTTTATTTTATCAATTTTTAGTAACATTGTCATGACTATAAAATGGAATAAATTAGATTAAAATGAGGAAAAGACGTATAAAAAGACTAAATCTCCATTTATAAACACATTCTTATTTAATAGTGTAAAAAAAAATGAGCCAATTGGCTCATCTTTTCGTTACCATCTAGATGGGAAATTAATATACTTACGTGGATTAACCGCATAAGGATAATTATAATAACC
The DNA here is from genome assembly GCF_013046825.1 of Turicibacter sanguinis. NCBI lineage: Bacteria > Bacillati > Bacillota > Erysipelotrichia > Erysipelotrichales > Turicibacteraceae > Turicibacter > Turicibacter sanguinis. The sequence goes on from NZ_CP053187.1 coordinate 556,528, forward strand.
ATCATACATTTCAAAGTGTAAATGGGCCCCAAAGGAGTTACCAGTGTTCCCCATGGTTCCAAGTTGCGTCCCTTGATTTATCTGTTGTCCGACAGATACTAAAGGTTTTGAGTGCATATGTGCATAAACAGTTGTAATTATTTTTCCATCCATATTATGTGAAATCATAACATGCCATCCATAAGCTGCATGCCAGCCTGAACGAATAACTGTTCCAGATGCTGCTGCTAAAACTGGGGTTGATGTATCACCTGAGTTTCCTAAGTCAATTCCAGTATGATTTGAATAACACATAAACTCACAACTTACATATCCTGTTTTTAATGGAATAATAAATCCGCCTGATGTCTGAGAAACTAATAAATTCTTTTGTTCTTCTGCAATTGCAATAATTTCAGCTTGAGATAAACGTTCACTCTCTAATTCTTGAATTTGCTTTGCAATAGCTGCCTTCTGGCTTTGAAGTTTTTCTTCGTAAGCCTCTAAATTTGCACGCTCTTGTTCTAAACTTGCTTTGCTTGCAGCTAATTCTTCCTTTTGAACTTTAAGAGAAGATAATAAGTTTTGTTGTTCTGACACTAAAGATTTTAATTGATCCATTGCCTCTGCATCACTTTCAGCAAAGTGTGTCACAACACGTAAGTTTTTAATAAAATCAACGATACTTGTTGATTGAGAAATAACTTCTAAAATCGTATTTGTACGAGATAATCGTTGTGAAACTCGCGCACGCTCACCTACAATTTCTTTCAATTCAGAAATTTGACCCTCTAGTTGCTCAATTTGATTCTCACTAGTCGAAATCTCACTTTCTTTTTGTTTAATTTGTTGCATATAAGAAGAAATCGCATTCTCTGTCATCGAGATTTTATCAAGTATTGCCCCAATATCTTCTTGAACGGCATTCAATTCCTGCTGTGCATCATTTTGTTGATTTTTAATATCTGAAATTTGACTTTGGGCCTGGTTAATTAATGCATCACATTCTTCAGTTGTTGTACATGTTGTTGTTGCCTCGGCAGTTAAATTCTGCTTAGGTGCAAAATGCAATGCCGTTAACACGGTTAAGCTAATTAAAAGTTTTTTAACCACGAAAGTTCCTCCTTCCTCATTTAATCATTAAATTTTTAATGAGTAACGAATTACGGCGAAGAAACTTCCGATTAAACTAATAGCAATTGAAATAATTCCAATTCCAAATGATAAAGTATACACTAACGGAAGTGGTGCAGTTAATTGGAACATTGGAATGACTAAGACTCCACCAAATAATTCATATAAGTATTGATATCCAAAAACTGTAAACAAAATCGGTCCAATAGCTCCAAGCACCCCAATAATTAACCCTTCTACTAAGAATGGTACAGTAACATGAGTAGCAGAAGCCCCGACTAACTTCATAATCTTAAGCTCATTTTTACGAGCATAAATTGTTAATTTGATTGTATTTTGAATTAAAAAGACTGCTAATACTAATAATACTACTACAATCCATGAGAATGATTCACGAATCATTTTTGTAATATTAGCAAAAGCTGCTAATGATGATTCTTCACCATAATCGACATAGCTAATATTAGACATCTCTTTAATTTCTTTAGCAACTTGATCGACATGATTAACAGCGTCGGCTGATACAACTAATGTCCCAACTAATGGATTTTCATCGCTTGTATTTTCAAAGAAAACAGCTAACTCTGGATCATCGTTACCAATACGATCGATAAAATCTTGATAGTTTTGCTCTTTAGTTGTGTACTCAACATCAACTACATAAGAGTTTTGTTCTATCGTGTCAATTGTAGATTGAATTTGTTCTGGTGTTGCCACTTTATCAAATTCAACAAAGATTTTAATTTCATTTTCTAATTGCTCTGTAAATTCATTTGAATTATGAGCAAATAAAACAAATAATGAACATAAACTTAAAGTAATCGTTAACGTAAAGATTGAAGAAATCGACATAAATAAGTTACGCCAAATATTCTTTAATCCATCACGAATATAACGGAAAAGTTGTCTAATTAGCATCATAATATCCCTTCACCTCATCACTAAAAATTGTTCCATGATCAACGGTTAGGACACGACAATCTGATTCAAAAATCAACTCATGATCATGCGTCGCCATAATAATCGTTTTACCTTCGCTATTTAATTTTTTAAGAATAGAAACAATTTGTTCAGAATTTTCAGGATCTAGGTTTCCTGTTGGTTCATCGGCAATAATAATCGCTGGATTATTGGCAATCGCACGAGCAATTGCAATACGTTGTTGCTCTCCACCAGACAACTGATTTGGATAGAAACGCATTTTACTTTTTAATCCAACTAATTCGATTGCTTTAATTGCTTTTTCACGCACCTCATTTGCTGGAAGACCAATGGCTTCTAAAGCAAATGCAACATTTTGATAAACCGTTAGTTTCTGTAATAATTTAAAATCTTGGAATACGACTCCAATTTCACGACGTAATTTTGGTACTTTGAATCGACTTAACTTTGTCACATCATGACCATTTACTATAATTTGTCCACCTGTAGCTTGTTCTTGACGATTAATCATTTTCAAGAATGATGACTTACCAGCACCACTTGGTCCGATTACAAAAACGAACTCGCCACTTTCGATATTTATATTAATATTATGAAGTCCAATAACTCCATTCGCATACTTTTTATTTACATTTATAAATTCAATCATAATCTCCCCACCTATCTCTTGTAGAATCGAATTTATTATAACATACTAATCGACACTTACATTTTTTATACGACAATTGCCAACAAATAACAAATGTTATCCACATCTTTGTAAAAAAATAATAACAATAATAATATTTTAGCATACAAAGAGAGATAATAGTATAATATGTCGACGATTTCCCTTCAACTTTTACACTGTTTACATATTATCTTTATCTGTTTAACCATAAAGAGTTTTTTTTTGGAACAAAAAAGCATCTTTTCCTATTTGAAAAGATGCTTTTTATATTAAGCTGGATAAACTAAGTTCTCTTCTTTAATAACATTTAATGTATTTTCAAGGAATTTTTGGGCCTCATATTTAGCCATTGGCAAATTCATATCTAAATAGTTTCCACAGTCACGAGCACTTGCTCCTGGAACTTCACCTTCATAAGTCGCAACAAATTCAAAGGTTTCCTTAATTAAATCTACAACGTCACCTGATTTTAAATCACCTTTTAAAATTAAATAAAACCCTGTACGGCATCCCATTGGGCCAAAATAAATGGTTTGCTCAGCTGCCGTTGCATGGTTACGTAAAAACGTTGCTGCTAAATGTTCAATTGTATGAATTTCAGCATTATTCATAACAGGCTCACGGTTTGGTAATTTTGTACGAATATCAAAAGTTGTCACAACTTCTTCTCCAATGACATCTTGACGTGAAACATAAATTCCACGTAATAAATCTTCATGATTTACAGTAAAGCTAGGAATTTTCTTCATTTAAAACACACTCCTTTGACTAACACTATCTCATTGAAAGACTTAACCCCCTCTGAACTTCATTAGTTAAGAAGGGGTTATTCTTATTAAATTATTATGCCTCATCTACTATACTTTCGTCAAATCATGATGAAGTATTAAATTGAATATCGTAAATAAGCATCAATAAATCCATCTAAGTCTCCATCCATGACTGATTGAACGTTCCCTACTTCATATGAAGTACGGTGATCTTTAACTAGTGAATACGGGTGGAAAACATATGAACGGATTTGACTTCCCCATCCAATCTCTTTCACTTCACCACGGATTTTTGCTAACTCTGCTTCTTGTTCTTCAAGCTTACGTTGATATAATTTTGATTTTAACATCTCCATCGCTGCTTCACGGTTTTTAATTTGTGAACGTTGATTTTGACACGTTACAATCGTATTCGTTGGAATATGAGTAATACGAACAGCTGAATCAGTTGTATTAATATGTTGTCCACCAGCTCCACTGGCACGATATGTATCGATTTTTAAATCTTCTGCACGAATTTCGATATCAATATCCCCTGAAAATTCAGGCATCACATCACATGAACAGAATGAAGTATGTCGTCTCCCTCCTGAATCAAATGGTGAAATACGGACTAAACGATGAACACCACGCTCTGCTTTAAAGTATCCAAATGCATTTGTTCCTTTAATTTTAATCGTCACACTCTTAATTCCGGCTTCTTCTCCGACAAGGTAATCAAGAACCTCGATTTTAAATCCTTTACGCTCAGCATATCGAGTATACATACGATATAACATCTCAGCCCAATCTTGAGATTCTGTTCCACCTGCCCCTGGATGTAACTCTAAAATTGCATTATTAGCATCATAAGGTCCACTTAATAAAATTTCTAATTCAAATTTGTTTAAATGTTCCGAAACTTCTTCAATTTGTGATTCTAATTCAGCTTGTAAATCAGCATCCGGTTCTTCTAAAATTAATTCAAATGCCACGGCCAACTCTTCTACTTCGCCTTCTAACGAGTAAAATGTATTAACTTTATCTTTAATTGCATTCGCTGCATTAATAACTTCTTGGGCCTTACGTTGGTCATCCCAAAATCCTGCTACCTGCATTTGATCATCATACTCTTTAATTTCCGCTTCTTTTTGCTCAACGTTCAACGAATCTTTAAATTGATTGATACGCTCAGACATTTTCTTAATCTCTGATCTTATTTCATGAATTTCCATTATCGTCACCACTTCTTCATGTCAACTTTTATTAACTTATGCATCATTTAAGAAAACTTTAATGAGACTATAGTTCTACTTTATATCAAATTATTTGAATAACCAAGACTATTCTTCAATCTCTATCTTATTAATCGTTTGGTAGATAGTAATTCCTTCTTAAACGAAAAACAAGTTCAACTGATATTTAAAACATCAGTTGAACTATGATTTCAATCTATCCAATTAGTGTTCTTGTCCACAACATTGTTTATATTTTTTCCCACTACCACATGGACACTCATCATTGCGTCCCACTTTATCAGCTTGACGTGTTACCGGGCGTTTTTTCTCTTCTTTTCCACTATTTGTAGCTGTTGGTTTCGCTACTTCCTCACGTTGTAAGTTTTGGCGAATCTCAGCACGTAAAATGTAACGAGTGACATCATCTTCAATACGTTCAATTAAACGATTGAACATTTCAAACCCTTCAGATTGATACTCATGAAGTGGATTAATTTGTCCATAAGAACGTAAATGAATTCCTTGGCGAAGAGCATCCATTGCATCAATATGATTCATCCAATGCGTATCAACAACACGTAAAACAATAACTTTTTGGAACTCATGGAAAATTGATGGATCAATTGATTCCTCTTTTTGACGGTAATTATCCTTCACAAGAGTTGCAATATATTCAATCATCTCACTTGTTGATTTTCCTTCAAGCTGAGATTTTTCTACATGATCAACTGGGAATAAGTTTGTATTTAAGTAGTTTAATAACCCTTCATAATTATACTCAGTTGATGATTTAGCATCAGAGGCTTCCGCTGGAGCAAATTGTTCTACTAAACGTGTGATTGAAGAATCAATCATCGCAAAGATTACTGATGTTAAATCTTCAGTTTCTAAAATATCTTGACGTTGCCCATAAATCACTTCACGTTGACGACGGATAACATCATCATACTCTAATAAATTTTTACGCATATCATAGTTATTACCTTCAACACGTTTTTGTGCAGATTCAACGGCTTTTGTTACCATTTTACTTTCAATCGGTTCATTTGGATCCATTCCTAATTTATCAACCATTTCGTGCATGCGATCAGAACCGAAACGACGCATTAATTCATCTTGGAATGATAAATAGAAGCGTGTATATCCAGGATCTCCTTGACGTCCAGAACGTCCACGTAACTGATTATCAATACGACGAGACTCATGACGTTCTGTCCCGATAACAGCTAATCCACCTAAAGCCTTAATTTCATCTGTTAATTTGATGTCAGTCCCACGACCTGCCATGTTTGTTGCAATCGTAACAGCACCTTTTTTACCAGCATCCATAATAATTTCTGCTTCACGCTCATGGTTTTTCGCATTTAAAACGTTATGAGGAACCCCTTTACGTTTTAACAACTGAGAAATATATTCTGATGTTTCAACTGCAACTGTTCCAAGTAATACAGGTTGTCCTGTTTTATGACGATTTACGACTTCCTCTACTACCGCGTTGAACTTTGCATTGACATCTTTATAAACTAAATCTGGTGCATCAATACGCGCGATTGGACGGTTTGTTGGCACTTCAACAACCATCATATTATAAATGTTACGGAATTCTTCCTCTTCTGTTTTAGCAGTCCCTGTCATCCCTGATAACTTATTGTATAGACGGAATAAGTTTTGGAATGTAATCGTTGCTAATGTTGAAGTCTCTTGCTTAATTTGAACATTTTCTTTAGCTTGAATCGCTTGATGAAGACCTTCTGAATAAGCACGTCCTTTCATCAAACGTCCTGTAAACTGGTCAACAATTACGATTTCTCCATCTTGAACCACATAATCAACATCACGTGTCATAACAAAGTTTGCTTTTAATGCATTATTAATATGGTGTAATAATACAGCATGTTTAATATCATATAAGTTATCAATGCGGAAAGCACGTTCTGCTTTTTCAATCCCGCCTTCATTTAACTGAATATTTTTCGTTTTAATATCAATATTATAATCTTCTTCATCACGTAATGACTTAACAAAGCGGTCAGCTAAAACATAAAGATTGGCTGTACGTTTTTGTCCACCTGAAATGATTAACGGTGTACGAGCCTCATCGATTAAAATTGAATCGACCTCATCGACAATCGCATAATTTAATTTACGTTGACACATTTGTTTTGCATAAAGCACCATATGATCACGTAAATAATCAAATCCTAACTCATTGTTCGTTGAATACATGATATCACATGCATATTGAGCCTTCTTCTCTTCAGAAGACATTCCAACTAAATTTAATCCAACAGTTAAGCCAAGCCAACGGTATAACTCACCCATTTCACGAGCATCACGACTCGCTAAATATTCATTGACAGTAATGATATGAACCCCTTTACCAGATAACGCATTTAAGTAAGCTGGCATCGTAGAAGTTAATGTTTTTCCTTCCCCAGTTCTCATTTCTGCAATATTACCACCATGTAATGCAATTCCCCCAATAATTTGCACTTTAAATGGTGTCATACCAAGCACACGTGTTGAGGCTTCACGTACAACAGCGAAAGCTTCAACTAATAAATCATCTAATGATTCACCTTTTTCAATTCGCTCTTTAAACTCTAATGTTTTATTTTGAAGTTGCTCATCTGTTAATTGTTGCATATGTGGTTCTAATGCAATAACCTCATCTGCTAATTTATCAGCACGCTTTAATACTTTGACACTTGGGTCTAACATTTTTTTAATTGCTGCAATCATCATCATCGCTCCTTGTTTCTATATCGTCACTAAAAAATTAGCTACATACCTTTAAATATAGTATTAAATAAGTGTAAAAAATATCATTTGAAAATAATTTATTAACTTGTATATTGTTTACAATTATTTTATTAACATAATGTTACCACTTTTAAGAGAACATGTACATAAAAAATCACCCCCCCATTTGGGTAATTTACGTACAGAAATATGATTATTTCAACTAATAACATACTTTAATTAATGAAATACATACTAAAATGAGAATACACACCCATTTTATCACTAAAATTAACTTAAAAAGCTGCCTCTGGCAGCTTTTTAAGCATCTTTTTAAATCAAATTTTATATGCACATCAAAGAGACTATCTAATTAGATAGCCTCTAAATTATTATCGAAAATTAATTATTTGTTTCAATGACACCGTACTTACCATCTTTACGACGATAAACCACACATACGGCATCTACTGCCATGTCACGATACACATAGAAATCGTGTCCTAGTAAATCCAATTGCATAATCGCTTCTTCTACATCCATCGGTTTTAAATGAACATTTTTCACTTTATAAGGGACTTCATCCTCCGCTTGATGAGTGACTGGTGTATCATCAACCGTTACAAAGTAATCGCTGATTCCTTCACGTTCACGAATTTTTTTATTAGCTTTTGTTTTATTACGGCGAATTTGTCTTTCTAATTTATCTACAACCAAATCAATTGCTGCATATAAATCATCATTTTCTTCTTCAGCACGTAAAATGAACTGATTTCCTGGAATCGTTACTTCAACTTTTTGGATGACATCATAGATTTTAATGTAAACACGGGCTTCTAAATCTTGATTATTTGGTAAGAAACGTTGTAAGCTACCTACTTTATCCTCAATGTAATTTTTAATAGCCTCTGTTACAACGAAACGATTAGCTCCCCTGATTTGAATTCTCATTAGAATCACTCCTATCTATCTGATGTACCTTTATTATACTACAAACATTTGGAAAAAGAAAGCGTTTTAAAAAACTTGTCTATTTGTGTAACGATTTTTTTATCAGATGTTTGTAGCCCTTGTCGAATCACTCTTATCGAATCATCAAACACTGCTTTAAAACACCATTTGTGTCTAAAAGTGACTTATATAATTGTAAGCATTTATAGGCAAAAATATTCCAAAAACCTCTCACAAAATACTAATAAATCCTTCTTGTTCTATTTTTTCAGGTATCATAGATGTTATTTTTATAGTCTTTCCCCCCTCTCCTTTAAACTGTAATGCTTCTAGTAAGATTTCACTTAACTGATCGTCTACATCATAAGCGATTAACTCTTTAATATCTGATTTAAATTTTAGAAGCCCTTGATGAAGTGTTGGAAGTATGACTTCTAATAACACAAAATCACCAAGATTAAGACGTCTTATTAATTCACGCATAAATTCATTATCTTCATACATTTGAAGGGGAAATGCGATTAATTTATTAGGAATCATCTGCTCATGACATCTTTGACAGAGTTTTGGTTCTACATGGGCAAACACCATCGAAAAACTATTAATGACAATTAAATTTTTACAAATGAGGCACTTCATCTTTTAATAGTCCTCGCTCTCTTGCCTTTTTATTCATCATTTTAATTTGCTCCCGGGCATCATCCATTGCTTGAGTTACGCCATAATGAAAAAAGACGATTTCACCATGAGGAAACTTAGGAGAACGCCCGACCCGACCACTAATTTGAACTAATGCACTTTCTTCAAAAACTTCGTGCTCTGCACCTAAAATGGCAACATCAATATCTGCAATCGTCACTCCACGCTCTAAAATCATCGTCGTAATCAAAAACTGTCCATCCCCTTCTTTAAATCGACGAACTTTATCTAACCGATTAGAATCACCCGAATAAACAAATTCAACCTCAATTTTTAGTTGCTTCTTGAGCGCCCTAGCTAACTGATGTCCCGCTTCAATAGTTGGTACAAATAATAAAGCACGTCGTTTCATCTCTATTTTTTGAAACATCCACTTTTTAACTGATAAAGGTAGCCTTTGACGTGAAATCTTCTGCTCAAAATGACCACACCATTTGAATTTTGGAATATCCAATGGATACAAATGATACCGTGCTGGAATGAGACAACACTTTAAATCACCCTTTTTAATCCGTCGTTGATCTTGCTTTGAAGGAGTTGCAGATAAATAAATCGTGGCACACCCTGGCACACAAGCTTTATTGGCAAGCCTTGGCAACATCGCATCAAACGTATAGGGGAAAGCATCCACTTCATCAATAATCAAAAACTCAAACGCCTGATAAAAGCGAATCAACTGATGGGTCGTTGTAATCACGATATCTCCATACTTATCTTTTTCATCTGAACCTCCATGCAATCCAACGACCAAGGCATTAGGAAAAGCCTGACGCAAACGTGGTACTAATTCAACAACGACATCCGCCCTTGGTATCGCCCAACAAACTCGCTTTCCCTCTTTCAACGCACAAGAGATTGATTCAAACATCATTTCTGTTTTACCTGCTCCACAAACCGCCCAATTCATACCTATATAACCTTTATTTAGTATCTCTTGGCTAAAATTCGAACCCTCCTGTTGCAAGGTCGATAATTGAAAATCAGCATTCAAAACATGCGCATTATGAGTGATCGTGGCCTTCCTTTTCGAACGATACAACAAACTATGTTGATTAATCTGCTTAAAATCCAAACACTCCCGGCAATACGTCAATCGCTCACCACGATACACATACTGACCAAAGGATTTCTCATTTAAGCACCGTGAACAGAACCAATGTCCGTCACGTTTTTCAAGGCCTTTGATTACCTCAAGTTCTTCTTTATCTAAGCGTCTATCATTCGATATCGTCTCATATTCCTGCGCTGTCCACTCACGGCCACACAAATCTTGCATCAACATCACTCCTTACCTTAACATACGTCAACCCTTCTTTAATTCCTTTAAAAAAGTGAGGATAAAAATCCTCACTTAATAGTCTCAACTTCACATCGTGGTAATAACTCTTCATAATCCTTTAAAATAACGTGTGCCGTTTCAAATGTCATCGCATTCGCACTCGATAAAGCAATCGCTTTTTTTAACATCACTGCCGGCTCATCACCTTCATCAAACGAAATACACATAGAAGCAACAACCGTATCACCACAACCTAGCGTACTTTTAACATCAACATCAGGTGCCAATCCTTTCCATACACCCTTTTGTGAAACTAGCATGGCTCCCTCTTTTCCAAGCGAAATCAATACATACTCAATCCCTTCTTGGCAAAGATGTTGTGCAAACTCAATCATTTCTTCTTGCGTTGCTGATTTCACTCCCATTAATTCAAACATCTCATCTTTATTCGGCTTAATAAGTTTAGGCTTTTGCTTAATCGCAACCTTTAATAAAGCTCCTGATGCATCTACAATAACCGTATGACAATTTGCTTTTGCAAGTTGAATCAACTCCGTAAAATAAGCTTCATCAACTCCACGAGGGGCACTACCACAAATCGCCACAACACTACTCACCTTAGCAAGCTCCTCTACTTTATGAATCAATGCCTCTTTTTCAGCAGAACTCACCTCAGGGCCCTTCTCTAAAATTTCCGTTCGTTTCCCTGACTTATCAAAAAGCTGAATATTTGTACGAGTCTGCCCTTCAATCGCAATAAAATGATCATTAATTTTCTCATCTTCAAAACACTGTTTAAAAATAGGGGCTACAATTCCACCTAAAAAGCCTGTTGCATTAACTTCACGTTTAAAATCACGTAAAACTTTCGCCACATCAATTCCTTTTCCTGCAGCTGAACTATTTAAAATATCGGCACGATTTGTTTCTCCAACCTGAAGACTTTCAGATTCCATCAATTTATCTAAAGCTGGATTTAAAGTAATCGTCGTAATCATAGTTATCACACTCCTTCAGGTTTAGTATATTCCAAACAGAGTAAATCATTTACTAAAAAGACTGACTCTTTCGAGTCAGTCTTCAAAAATTATTTTACTTGTTTTTTATCATTCTTATTTCTTTTAATATAAGAAACAAAAGCAAGTAATGTTGAAAAAACACCTAACGTCATCCATCCCATTAACGTATAACCTGTTGCAGGTTTATTAGTCGTTGTTGATGATTGAGTGGTTGAATTAGTATTTTCTTCTGGTTTTGGTGTTTCAGGTTTTGAATCATCTGGTTTTGATGTATCCTTTATGAAAGAATTCAAATAACTAATCACATCGCTTTGATTAGTGTCCACAGTTAAAATTAAAGAAATACTTTCATTAGCACTTGTTAATAAAACTGAATATTGAACTTCATTACTTCTAGTTTTCAACATAGATACACTTACTGTAAAATTAGATAATTTCTCAAACATTGATTTAACATCTGATAAACTTGCACCTGTTATATCTAAAATTAACGGTTTATTAACGACTCCTGTTCCTGTTACTGGTTTAATAACCGTTGAATCAATCGCATCTTTAATTGAATCTGGGATGATATAATTTGGTTTTTCAGGTACAACTGGCTCTTCAGGTTTTGGTGTTTCAGTTGAACCATTTGAACTAATCTCGGTTCCAACTGTAATAACAGTTGGCTCTGTTTTATTTGTTGCCATAATCCCTAAAAACTCTTCGCTTTCAAGCAATAAGGTTTCTAAACCATTAAAATCAAATCCACCCTTTTCATTAATCGTTGGATAGTTTTTCATATCCACATTTTCAAACCAACTAGATGGAACAGATTCTCCATTAATATTTTTACCATCAAGATAGTTAGTTTCACTTGCTAAACTTGACTGTCCAGTCAACTTAATATCATCTACTTTACCACCGTTATAAGAAACAAAGTGATCTAACTTATAGTTTGTTTCTTTATAAGATGTATATAATGAAAGGTTTGTTCCACCGTTATTAAATGAGACAGTATTATAAACTTGAACGTCTGGTCCGCTGTTACTTGTAACTCCTTTAGCATAGTTGTTGAATGAAATACTATTTATTAGAATGTGATTCCCCGGCATACTTTCTCCACCAAGTTTAAATCCATTTCCTTCACCCACCACTGTTTTCTCAGGATCTGTTGTCAAGTATCCATTTTCATACGCAATTGAAGACTCAACAACAACTTGTCCGATGCTTCCTGATGTTGATTTAGCATATAAATCCCAACCATCATCAATATTGTTATGAGAAATACAGTAACGGAAAATATTCCCAATACCTGCCGTGATTTTAGCTGCAAACCCATCTGCATCATTAGCATTAGCATCCATGTTGTCATAAGACTCAACACTTTGTACTAAGTTATAGCTTGGCCACATACTCTTATCTTCAGAAGCCGAGCCACTAATTTGTACTCCTGTCGTTCCATTTTTATAGACTTTCAATTGTTCAACAATATTATGATTCCCTTGAATTAATAATGGTTTTGCATTATCTTTTGAATTACAAATTTCAAATCCAAAGAAGTGCCAATAGTCAGCATTAATAGTAAATCCACCTTTTGGTGATTGTGATAAATCAATCACCACACGTTTACCAGGTTCGGCCATTAATGTAATCATCTCATCAGCTGTTCCGTCATGTCCACGGTCAATCGTAATGGCTTCTGTCAAATAATATGTTCCTTCAAGTAAGACAATTTCCTGTCCCGGTTGAGCATACGCAACTGCCGTATAAATATCCAGTGGATTTTCTTGACTTCCCTCTCCATTTTTGCTTCCTGTTGTTGAAACATATAATGCATTTTCGCTAGTTCCAAATGACTGATAATCAACACTTACATTTAATGATATTGGTTCTAATGACGAAATTTGTTGATGACTTTCAAACGTCGGTTGGTCTATACTTGGTACAAATTCTACTGAAAACTTATTCGTTCCTTTATCTAAAGTTAATTCTTTCAAAATACGTTGTGAACTTTCTAATGAAATATTTTGATATAGAATATTTCCTTTCTCATCTTTAATCGTTGCAGTTCCGGCTACATTTGAACGTAATGATAAATCATAATCTGCTTTTGATGTTGTTTTCGTTGTATCACTAGAGATAGTCGGTGTAATATACTCAACCGGTCGCTCAAGTGCTGCATCATCTTTATCAGGAGATATAACTGTTAAGTTAATATCTGAAACCGTGACTTGAACTCCTCGTGATGCCATGACTCCAACATATAAAGTATCCTCATTTTGTACAGTTAATAGTTCATTATCATAATCATAATAAATGACTTCATTCGTTGTATCATTATTCAAAATAGCATGATATCCCGTATTTGATTTACGAAGAGTTAATGTGTAAACATCCCCTGCTGTATAGTGAGGCTTAGATGGATCTGGGAATTGATTCTGATTAAAGTTCCAATCAAAGACTGACGTATTAATTAACTGACGATTACTTGATGGTACTGATGCTCCTTCTTCATAACCTGTAACAAAACGTCCCCCTGGAATTCCGTTATATGTCGTTGTACCATTCTTATAACGCGCAAACACAGCTCCAGCAGAGTTATAATAACGTGCACTTGAATTCCCTGTCACAAGACTATCCAGGGCTATAACTCCAAATCCAGATTGTCCATCATAAGTTTTTCCGCCTACAGTTGTTGCATCAACTTTAAATGTAGCCGTAAATGTGAAATTTTCACTAGTTGGTAATTCAGTGTAATAGAAAGTCATTCCATCTTCACTATCTGCAATTTTACCATTTGAAGCTGCAATCGTCACACTTCCATCTGTATTTTGAGTGACAGTTCCTGATGCATTTGATCCTACGTTCCCACTTTTCCATTCAAATTGTTGTTCTGGAATTTCAGTATCATTCTTCACTTCATAAAGTTTATAAATATTATTTTGTTGATTTTCATCAATTGGATTCCAGTCACTAGTATAAGCATCTAATCCTTCTACGGTTTTAGCTGCACCTTTTGCAAACACGGTTTCAATACCAATAGATGTAGCCTCTTCAGGTGTTAATAAAGAACGAGTATCTGATAATTCAAATCCTGGTCCATAATTTCCAAATTCATAAAATCTTGAATCCTTCGCTAATGAAGTTGAACTCATATCATCCCACCCTTGTGTTGTGATATGACTACCTAAATAATTATTAATATAAATAACTGATGGAGTTACTGTATAAGTCGCACTACTTGGTCGCCAAGGTCTTCCTAAAGAAACTGATTCATCACGAATATCATCTAATCCAATTAATTTTGAATTAATCACTAAATAACCATATTCATCTCTATCCCAGGTACTGGCTGCTGTAACATAGCCATTACTTACACCATTCGGAGATTGACGATTATAAGATGCAATTTCACAACTATTAAAAATAGCTTGTGCACGTCCAAAGATAAAGTCTACGTCACCTTCAATATAGCAATTATAATAATATTGACGCGCTGCAGATTCTTGACTACTCGTGTTAGCTAATAGTGTATCTTGATTTCCGATAAATCGAACATTAATCAACATACTTTGGTCAGCTTGATTATGAAAAGCTACTGCTTGTTCATTAGCCTCACCTTTTTCAACAAATGAGTTTTCAATTGTAATATTTTCTGCACTGAATCCAATCGCCTTTGCTTTCACAGTAACACTTGCACTACCACTAGTTCCATATTTAATTCCTGTTTCAGGATTAATTGTTCCATGAGCAGCATCATATGTCCAAATTGTTTTTTGTGCATCTTCTCCGATAATACTAATATAAGGGGATTCAATGATTGCTTTTTCTTTGTATACTCCATTTTTAACAAAAATAGTGACACGTTCTTGATTACTAGATGAAACAGAATTTACAGCTTCTTGAATACTGCCATAAGTTGCAATTCCATTAACCTCTTGACCTGCTACACCTTGAAAAGAGGCATCAACGACTTTGTCAATATTTTCTTCAGTAAGATAAACAAGATTATATGTTTTCAATGTTGTTTTACCATCTGATGTTGTGTGGTAAATCTTAATCTCATTTCGACCGTAATCTAGTTTGAAGATTTGCTCAAATAACTCACCTGCTGCTTTTGAAGCAGAGTCAACTAAAACCTCACCATTTTGTTCAATCTTAATTGTTCCATCTAAATTAGTTGATCCTTCTAATGTAATATGTGATGTAAACACGGTATCATTTGGTTCTTGTACCATATTAAATTGTGCAGCATCTTTTCCATATTGAAGATTCAGAGGATTACTGTTATTTGGTAAGCCTGCAATAGCTTGTGAGTCATGCCCCGCTCCTACTGCATTTTTTGCCGCTATCTTATAATAATAGGTAACAAAATTTTCTACATTAGAATCTGTGTACATTAATTCACTCGATTCAATAGTTGCAATTTCTTCATAGATACCATCTTTTTCATTTGAACGCTTGATTATATAATGCGTGGCTTCATCAACAGCATTCCACGTTAACGTAACATGTTGATCACCACTCATTGCTTGAACATTTTCAACTGTTTCAACAGGCATTTCAATCAATTCAGAATCATAGTAAACTTTCTCAGCTGTGGAAATCTTCACATGATCAAATGTTGCTGTAGCAGGCGTGTCACTTCCCCCATTGGCAACAAACATTCCGACATACCATGTATCTGCAGTCATAGAAACAGTTTGTCCTTTAAATACAGTGTTATCACTTGGGAAAGTTGGATCCTGTGAAACATAGTATTTAAAAGAATTACCGCTTTTTTCAATCTTAATATACAACTCTTTATTACTACTATTTAAATCGTTAGAAATAGCTGAAGCTCCTGTTTTCCCGGCTTCCCCATCACGATATCCATAACGATATTGATCTTTACTATGATCTAAATAAAGTGCAAAGTAATCTGCATTAGCACTTGTATTATCCGCGCGTACGACTAATCCAGCTTGCCCCTTATTAGCATTAGTCATATCAAAATCTGCAAGACGTGCAACAATCGTGACGTCACCTTTTACTTCAAAATTAACAAACTGATAACTATCTGTTGCACCCAAATCCTTTCCAATCACATTTCCTGTTCCTGTAATGACAAATTGTTTTAACTCTTTATTAAATACGGCATTTCCATTTCCGTCCGTACTATTAATTACCGTATTATTAAATCCTGTTGGTAAAGAACTAGATTCTAAATTTACAGTTGGTAGCACTTCTTCAAAAACTTCTTCTTGAGTTGAATTTTCTAGAATATCAGATGCAATCTCTACTTCAATTGATTCTTCTACATCAATTACAATTTCATCTTCCTGTAGAACTTCAATTACTTCTTCAGTCTTATCTTCTACCTCATTATCAATCATTTCATTTTCAATAGTTTCACTATCTGTCTCCTGAATGATTTCATCTGCTCCCAGATTAATACCTTCATCGGCAGTAGCTTCAACTCTAATAGTACTTACCTGAAAGTTAGATGTTAAAATTGAAATGGCAAGTATCGCTGATGTTCTTTTTTTAGCTGTTTTCAAATTCACGAATAATTCCCCCCGGATTCACTACTTAAGTAGCATCGTTCATTTTACGAATAGTTTTTCATTTCCTTCTTAATTAACCGATTAAAATTCTTTACTCCCTCCATTCTAATTTCACATTAATTCACAAGATAATAATGCCACACTGTAAACGGTTACGTTGTCGAACCATGACAGAAAAGAGGAAAAAAATTCGCTTTAACGTGCGGCATTCGTATTTCCGAATATAGTAGTTTTCCTAATACACTTTAACCATATTTTGAAGACAGAAAAGTCTACTTTCTTTTATCTTGGCGAAAAAAAGACTGACCCTTTGGAGTCAGTCTTTTAAATTATTTTACTTCTTTTTGACGTTTATTATAAATTACGTATGCTACATATCCAGCAACGATAAATGCAATACCACCTAACATCCATCCCATTACTTGATATCCTGTTTCGGGTTTACCTGTTGATGGGTTTGAAGTCGTTGAATGATTTGTTGAGTTGTCGTTTGAATTATTGTTGCTTCCATCTGTGTTTCCACTATGATTTCCACCTGAATTAGAACCGCCACCTGAAGTGTTAATTAATGAATTTAAATAATTTACAACTTCAGTTTGAGATTTTGAAACTGTTAAAATTAATGAAATAGTTTCACCACTTCTTGTATTTGGAATTAATTGAATAGAATACTGGAATTCATTTGATGCTTCCGCTAATAAAGTGACTTTAACCGTATATCCTTGGAATCCATTTATCATTTCTTCAACATCTGTTAAAGTTGCACTTGATGCATTTAACATTAATGGACTTTCCACTGATCCATTTCCTGTCATTGGTTTAATCACAGCTGTATTAATTGCCCCTAAAATTGAATCAGGAATACTATATTCAGGAACCTCTGGATTTGGAATTTCTGGCGTTTCATCATCAATAACCACTAATTCATCAGTATCGCGAACACGAATACGTGATCCTTCTGGGTCCTCTGCTGATAATCCAACAGCATATAACGTATCTCCTACTGAAATACGTGATTTCCATGAATCAATCTCATCTACTTTACTTCCACCAATATATCCATTGATGAAGACACGAGCTTCTCCACTTCCATCATTAACAAAGATATTTCCTTTTTCAGTATCAATTCGAGTTACTGTTCCTTTCACGGCTACTAATAAACCTTCAGTTTCTTCTAACATACTATCTGCAGTTGACATGAATGTTGGTTTCACTAAGTTAATTGACTCATCAAGAATTTCAACATCTAATGCTTCATTCACATTTCCTAATTGAGTATCACCTTCATAAGCTCCAACCACACCTGTAATACGTACTTTTTGTCCAAGTTTTAATTTTAAATTTGAAATTGGGTGAATCGTAATCCCACCGGTTTCATCTTGTACATAAATAACATCAAAGAACGTTGTTTTTGAGTTAGAGTTCCCAGCAGTCACATAACCTTCGATTGTACGAGTTTCACCTGCTAAATCTGGCATATTATCCCCATCTAGATCAGTATGAAGTTCTTTAATAGGGGTGATTTGCGCTTCTTTCGCTGGCGCTAAATCATTGATTAAATTTGTTACAATCGTACGGTTTGAATAATCATTCTTTGGATTCATTTCGAAATCTGAGAAGAACGTTACACCCGACGCTACTACTTTAGATCCATTTGGTAAAGTTTCAACTGCTAACGCAACCATGTCACCTGGATTTAATGGAGTATAATCGCCTTGTTTATCCGCGTCATCATTCGTTGTAGTCTCATGCCCTTTTACCACAACATCAACATTTGTTGCATCTGCCGGAACTAAAACTGAATTTCCACTATAGAAACTAAATTTATAATCCGTATTTTTTGAATTACCTTGCTCTATTTTTCCAAAATCAATTCCTTTTGTATAGGGACTTTCTTCATTATAATCATCGAAGTATAAACGGTATGCTTGCCCACCATTTTCAACTGGATCTACAACCTGATCATCATTGAATCGAATCGTTGCACCGATTGCCTCTAAAACTTTATTTCCTTGAGCTGCGTTTCCAAACTGACCCGTTTGATCTTTATAATCAGCTTTAGATGTGACGATTAAATCCCCACCTGCTTCAACAAAGGCTTTAATTGCTACGACCTCTTCATTACTGTAAACAAAATCATTTTCTGGATCTGTAATAATTAAAACATTGATTCCAGTTAAAATTTCAGATGTAATTGTTTCAGTATTAATCTTAACAACTCCACCTTCTTGGCCTACTAATTCAGTTACATAGTTCATGTTTCCAGCATAGTTTCCGGTTACGTATCCATTCATCTTACTTCCATCAATTAAAACATGGCTTACTTCACTTGAATCAAATGCTGTAATTTCAATACGCTCTGTATATTCACGAACAGCACCATTAATCGTTAATGTGAGCACTGCTTCGATCACATTTTTCCCTTTTTTCGTAATTGGGAATGTTGCTTTTAAAGAACCATTATTTGATGCTTCAATCATAGCTAATGAATCTGTTGCAACAGCTTCTGTTGATCCATTTACATAATATTCTACTTTAGCATTGGTAATAGCTTTACTTTCATTATTAAATACAACTGTTTCAACCGTTACCTCATCTCCTACTAATAATTTAGATGAGCTTGCTTCAACGTTTGAAATACCTACATTTTCTTTTTCCCCAATCCAGACTGGAGCGGTTACCGCGATATCTTTATCTCCTTGAACCACTTTTACATAATAGTAAGTTGATGATGCATCTGGAGTAAATGTTAACTTCCATTCTTTTTCAGTCGCATTTACATTTGTAACCTCATGAGCAACGCGCCCACCATCTGTGATTAATTGAATTTTATCAATCGTATCTCCAGCATCAGGATCTAATACTGTTACCACTACATTAGCTTCTGATTGCTCAGATAAAATAGACCCCATTGTCGCACCATTTAACTCATATGAAATCTCTAAATTCTCATCTTCTGTTGAATAAACACGACGTTCACGAATCGCTTCATATAGGCTTTCACGTGTTAACTCTTCCGCTTCAATTACAGTACGCGCTGTATTTGCATTTCCCCATAACCCTTTATGGTTATCTTGGTTATTTGTTGGAGCAACGTGCCATCCTTTATCTAACGCACGAGTATAATACTCATAAGATGGGAAATGTCCACTTCCACGAATCGGTCCATCACCATTCCCTACTTCAATCAATGTAATTAATTCATCCACTTGTTCATCATAGAATCCAAAGTCTACGAAATCACCAAATGTTGTTCCAGGATGGTTAAATTGTGAAACTGATTGTTCTTGCGTTTTTAAGGCATTATAATACGATTTTAAATCCATTGCTGCATTTGTACGCGTCTCAAACCCTGGTGTATTGAACGTATTCATATGTCCATACTTCCCAGTACCCGCTGACCAAGTCATTTCATAAGCATATAATGCTGTAAACACACCATCTTCATTATACTTATCAGCCGCTGCTAATCCTGTATTCCACTTCGTACTCATTGATCCATCAGCAATACTCGCTTGTGTATCATTATCAAATGAGTTTGAATGATCAGTTACCGCTAAGAAATCAACTTTTGCTTGATTTTTAGCATACGTATAAGCTTCATCGATTGTTCCTTGACCATCTGATAAATTTGTATGAGAGTGTAATTGTCCAAAATATAAATTTCGAGCAACATCAGCAACTTTAAAGCTCCACTCTTTTTCGACGGCATTTCCTACTTTATCTTCTAACTGTAACTTAATCGAATAAGTTCCATTTTCTAATTCTTTTTCAACTTGGTACGTTACCTCAGTTTCAGTAATTGTTGCCTTTTTAGTTACTTCTTCACCATTTAAGAATAACTTCACTGACTCTGTGTTAATTCCTGAACGATCAGAATATTTAGCAGAAATTTTAGGTGTTTTATTTTTACCTAAGTTTGCATTATCTGCTGGAGATAGACTCGTAATAAGAGGCGCAACCTTATCTAAATCAGAAATTTTAACCTGATATGTATCAGTCTGTGCTTTATTTCCTTCAGCATCTACTGCTTCAATATAATATTCCATTCCATCTGTTGATAAATCAGACTTAGAAATCGTGCCTTCATATAAACCGTCCACTAAAGCCATCTCAATTGTTCGGAACTTTTCAGTCCCTGCAACACGATAATTTAATGTTACTTTAGCAAGTTTACGATTATCTGATACATTGGCTTTAACCACTAAATCATAATCAAGATTTCCTTCTGCTAGGGCCGTATGTTCAATAACAGGTAATTCTGTATCAGGTTCTTTATCCTTTAATGAAGTAGCTACTAATTTTAAGTCATCTAATGAAACATTCATTTGACCTTTAGTCGTTACAACAACTTGTAAACGAGTCGCATTAGCTGGTACCTCTAACTCATGCTTCACAGCACTTCCAGTAATTTCACTAATCTCTGCTAACGTATGCCAAGTAGTTCCATAATCAGATTGATATTGAACCGCTAAAACTGTTGTTCCTGAAGCTTGAGAAGAATTTCCCTTCACAGTTAAGTAAAACTTTGCAGTATCACCAAGTCCAAACTCTTGCGTTTGAATAAAATGATCCTTTTGGTTCATCTTCAGTGCAGGTCCACTATAAGTTTCAGTTACATTTGTACTCCAACCATCAGCTAACGTTGGGAAAGAAGAAAATCCTTCATCAAAAACAACGATTTCTTCCACAACTGGCGTATTTTCTACAATGATTAATTTTTCAGCTACTAAACTTGGGTTAGCAGTTGATGTTGCCGTTAACATTGAACGTCCTTCAGCATGAGTTGTTATTTTTCCTTCAGGTGTTACAGTAATAACATTCTCATCAGTTGAAGCATACGTTACTTCTGTTTGTGTTGTATTTTCTGGTTGATACTCAACTTTTAACGTTGATTCAACCCCCACAGCAAGCTTAGAAGCTCCTGTTAGAACTAAACCTTCTAACGGAACAACATCTGGTGTTGGCTCACTTGGTAATTCTGCATCAGTAGAAGTAGATGTTGTTGTGACTTTAACATCATCAATCATCACATTCCCAACCACTTTATTAATCATAAATTGAACTTGTGTCACCGTTTGGGCAAGCTCAAAAGTTAATGTTTGTTTATCTTGAGAAATAACCTCTGATAAAATAGTTTCCCAAATCCCATTATTAAGAACTTTAACAACAAGCTCTGAAGAAAAATCACCATTATTTCCATTACCTTTTGCGACAAAAGATAACGTTCCTACATTATCTAATACAAACATCGGTGTTGTTAGTGTTTGTCCATTACTTCCAAGTTTAACAGATGGCGCAGCTAATCCACTATTTGAGATGTTATTATAGTTTGGACGTTGTCCATACGCATTTTCCTCTAACCACCCACTCGGCATTTCATTTATATAGTTATCAAAACCTTCTGATAAAACTACTTTCTGTACCGCCACTTCTTCCGCATGAACAAAATATTTCGGTGTAGGGATTACAAATCCCGTTGTTGCGATACTAACAGCTAACACACTGTTTAATACCTTTTTAAAAATTGTTGTCCTCATAATATCCTCCATATTACTTATTTTCTGAAAATAAAAATGGCCTTTAATATTTTCAGATTTATTTCCATTATAACAATTTTTTGGAAAAAAATAATTAATTTATTGTTAAAAATATAAAAATTTTGTCATAATTTAGTAATATTTGTATAAAAAAGTTGATTATCTCTAATCAACTTTTTTCATTTTACATAAATATGCCGTCACAACCACTGTAATGGGAACCGTTATAACAATTCCAATACTTCCTGATAATCCTTGAATTAATTCTGTGCCTAACACATCTAAGTTAACTAACTGTTTTTCACTAATTGATGCAGTAAAAATCAAAATCATCGTTGTTAATGATCCACCTGCTAAAGCTAAAATTAACGTATTCGTCATTGTACCAATCATATCAGTTCCAACATTCATTCCGCTTCGGACTAATTCTTTAAATGTTAATTGTTCATTTACTGAGATTAATTCAAATAACGATGAAGAAATTGACATCGCAACATCCATGACCGCCCCTAGCGATGCAATTAATATCGCTGCTAACATTAACCCTTTTATTTGAAGTTTACTAGTCTCTGACACATAGAGTAAAGCCTCTGTATCTTGCATCGTTCCACCTGATAAATGCGACCAATTTCCAAACAAATAGGCAATAAGAGTTGCAATTAAGACACCTGATAACGTTCCAATAATAGCAGCCAATGTCTTCTTATTAATTCCTGAAACAAGTCCTAATGTTACAAAGGTACTTAAAAAGACTATAATGGTTGCCGCTAATACTGGGTTCATTCCGTTTAACATTAACGGTAGCATTAAAAAGATAACACAAGTCCCAGTAAATAATAATGAAACAATCGATTTTACACCCTTTAACTTTCCAATCCAAGCAACTAATACAAAGAAAATAATCGCCAATATCACAATGACATGACTACGCTTATACGTATTTGTTGTTAAATCCATAATTTCGCCATCTTCTAGATAAGCTCCAACTATAATATCTGTACCTTTTTTAACCACTGTATTATATAGACGGCTTACATAATTTTTAAAAACATGTTGTTCTCCCGAATATGGCCCTTCGGTAATCTGAACCCGTATATTTTGTAATCCGACTGTGAATTCTCCTGTATAATTATCAGGTCCTAACTCTTCATCTATCACTTCTAAAACCGTTGCTTCATAATACTGAATATCCCGATTTAATCGATTAGGTAGATATCCTCCTTGAAAAATAGAATCCGATACAACGACAATGACAAAGCATGCTAGCAATGTCAAAATAATGGGCATAATCTCTTTCACCAATTTCTTCACAATTAATCCTCCTAGCTATAATCCTCACATACCTCTCCATAAAAAAAGGAATGTTGTTCATAATCATTATACAACATTCCTTTTTTTTAACAAAATATTACATTATTATACAATTTTTTTATTCAGCATTTAACCACTTATCATTTTGCATGAAAATTGGTTTACTTCCACCATCGAATACATGATTCCCATAAAGAGCCGTTAAATAGGCTTTGAATTCATCTATATTGCTATATTTTGAAACAATGTAGGGTTCCATTGAGGCCACCTTTTCTAAAAATAAATATCCATCATCTGTTTTAATTAAAACACCCGTATGCCCAATAAATAGTGATTTATCCTCGTTGTAATTTAAGAAAACACTGATAATTGAAATATTATCGTCCGTCTCAAACTTTATCCCACGATTTTTCCATTCCTTTTGAATTTGTTTAACATGAAAACTTTGATCAGTCGTCTCTTTTGTTGAAATCGCCGTATAAAAGTTATGATAGGCACTTGCTTCTTCATCTGTAAACTGAATATTAGGATTTTCTTTAATAATCTCTTCATCAAATATTAAATTATTCATTTCGTCTGAGATAACGTCTTCTGTATCTATTTTAATTAGTTCCTTCATTAAGTTAAAAACTGTTAATCGGCAATTTTGATCTAAATAATCTGTTTGATTATCCCATTGTTCTTGAATATATGCATAATCAATCGATAAGTCAAAAAGATTAATTGTTTCAAATCCTACCTTCGTGTCTAGCGTATCCACAGCTAGTTTATTAAAATGATTGACCGATGTAAAAAATGAATTAATAGCTGACTGAGAAATACCATTTTCTAATAATAAAGCCGAAACTTTATGTTGAGTCTCGTCATCATTTAAGAATGAGTATGTAAAGGGGATAGATTGTTGCACTTCCGTACTTTCTTCTGATATTGATTCTAACTCTACTTTTTTAGAACTACATCCTGTAACTAATACAATAGCTGTTCCTACTAGTAAGAAATATTTCTTCATACTAAAATCCTCCACTTATTTAAAGTCTGTTTTATTATTTACCTATTAGACGCAAACATCAAGAAAAAAGTTTTAAAATACTAAAAAAGATTACTGAAATCAGTAATCTTTTTTTAGTATTATTTATGTTTTACCCAACCAACGGCAACTGCTCCTGGTCCCCCATGAACAGCTACTACTAATGAAATTGAATAGATATTAATTTCATGATTTGGATAAATTTCTTGTAATTCTGTTTGAACTGTTTTTGCAGCCTCTTCATTCCCAATATGCATCACAACTAATTGATAATCTTCTGTTAACTGTGCCTCTTTTGAAATTTCAATTAAACGCTTTAATGCCTTTTTAAACGTGCGAATCTTTTCAACAGCTTGGAATGTTCCATCAGGTTGAATTTGGCAAATAGGTTTAATTTGTAGTAAGCTACCTAATGCTGCTTCAACATTTGATAAACGTCCACCTTTACGTAAATTAGTTAAATCATTAATAGCTGCGTAAAATTGATTATTTTCACGAATCATTTCTAAGTATTCTAAAATTTCTTGAGCTGACGCTCCTTCTTTAGCTTTCATTGCTGCATAAACAGCAAACATACCTTGTGTATAAGTAACAGTACGTGAATCAAATACGTGAATATGCTCAGGGTTAACCATTTCTGCACATGTTAAAGCTGTTTGATGACTACCACTTAATTGACTTGAAATGTTAATATGAATAATATCTTCATACCCTTGTTCAAATAATGATTCATATAAAGCTATCGTTTGTCCTGGAGATGGTTGTGAAGTTGTTGGTAACCCGTTGTAATTGGCACTACGCTCAAGAAACTCCTCAGGAGACATATCAATAAATTCTCGATAAGACTCAGTTCCAAAAACCACCGAAATATAGTTAACATAAATATCTAAAGCTTTTACAGTCTCTGCAGGAATACAACCTGTACTATCAGATACAATCGCGACTTTTGCCATATCATTTTCCTCCCAAATCTAGTTTGCTAATTAAATTTTATATTGATCTGGCATCCAGCAAGCTCCTACGCCTCCGCGACCAAAGTGAATCGCCATAACTGGGCCAATTTCATTTCCTACATGAACTTCTGCTTGATCACCGCAAGCTTCTTCCATTAATTTTTTCAACTCTTGTGCTAACTCTAAATCATTAGAATAAGTAAGGCGAACAATCTGCTTACCAGACTTTTCGATTTCCTCTTTTAAATGTTCTACCATCCATTTTAATACACGTTTTTTTGTACGAACTTTATCCAAAACATCAAGCTGGGCATCAACTAACCCGATAATTGGCTTAATATTTAATAAATTACCGATACTTGCTGCTGTTTTAGATAAACGCCCCGTTTTAACTAACGTATTTAAGTCATCAATGACTAAACAAAGTGTTGTATGATTACGATAAAATTCAATCACTTTTAATAATTCATCTAATGATTTTCCTTCATCGATTAATTGACAAACTTTAATAATAATATTTTCTTCCCCAATTGATGCGGTATTTAAATCGATAACCGAAATACGTCCTTCTAATCCATCTACCATTGTACTAGCAATACGTGCCGCATTAACTGTTCCGCTTACTTTTGGTGTACAATGTAAACTTAAAATATAATCATACTCATCTTTGATTTGCTCATAAATCTGAACAAACACATCAGGTGATGGCTGTGATGTTGAGTATGATGCACCACTATCAATTAGATTAAATAACTCTTTATTATTGATTTCTTTATGCTCTACATAAGTTTGATCATTTACAATAACATTTAAATATCCATAATAAACATATGGATAGCGTTCTAAATCAGATGTCGTTAAATGCGTAAGACTATCTGTTACAATTGCAATTTTCATAATCCACCTCATTATCTTAACTATCAATATTATAACATATTTTATAATGACTCAAATATTCGACTTCATCTTAACGAACGAAAAATAGTTTTATTTTCAAAGCTTTCTGTTCTATTTTAACTTAAATCAAAAAAAAGTCAACTTTTTAAATACTAATCCTCTACTATAATATGAACTTTTCCATTATATTCATGCATTATATTAGAAAATACAAATTCCCTAAATAGTTGGTTTTTAATCTAGAATTCGATATAATTAAACCAAAGAACATGAGGTGATTACATGGAACGTTATTTAATGGTCGCACAAGATGGGGAAAATGAAATCATTGTAGATAAATCTCGTTTTATTTGTCACGTGAAACGTGTTTATAATGATCAAGATGCGATGGAATTTATCAAAGAAATCAAAAAAATCCATTGGAATGCCACACATAACTGCTCAGCCTATCAAGTTGGAGACTTCAACGAAATTCAAAAAGCAAATGATGATGGCGAGCCAAGTGGAACAGCTGGCGTTCCAATGCTTGAAGTCCTTCGAAAACAAGGAATCAAAAACTGCGTAGTCGTCGTCACACGTTACTTTGGTGGAATTAAACTTGGAGCTGGCGGCCTAATTCGTACATATGGAAAAGCCGTGTCAGAGGCGATTAAAGAACTCGGAGTCGTTGAGCGTAAAACAATGAAAACCATGTTCATCAATGCCGACTACACCCTACTTGGTACGATTCAAAATCGCTTAGAAGGAACAGACTACATCTTAAGTCAAGTTCATTATACAGATAAAATTTCAGTTGAAGTTTTAATCGATGTAGAAGCAGAAGAAGCATTTAAAAATTGGGTCATCGACATGACAAATGGAAAAGCAGACGTTATAGCTGGTGAAACATCATTCAGAGAAATTCCCTATCAACGAGAAAACTAAAAAAGACATTATCCACAAACTGGATAATGTCTTTTTTACTTCTGTTTTATAAAATTTTGATACCCAACAAATCCCTGTTCAATCTTATTCGCCCCTGCGTGATAATACGTTTTATCTTTTAAGCGATTCGGTAAATACTGTTGTTTCACGTAATGATTAGGATAATTATGAGGGAATTTATATTCTGTTCCAATTCCCAAATCTTTTGCCCCACCATAGTGAGCATCACGTAAATGTTTAGGAATGTCACCTACATTTCCTATTTTTAAATCTGCTAATGCCTCATCAATCGCAGAAATAGCAGAATTCGATTTCGGACTATTGGCAAGTAAAATAACCGCCTGAGCTAATGGAATACGTGCCTCAGGGAACCCTAGCTGCATCGCAGCATCCGTACAACTCTTAACGATCGAAACAGCTTGTGGATAAGCTAACCCAATATCTTCTGCTGCAATCACCAATAATCGTCTACAAATAGAAGTTAAATCACCTGCTTTAATCAAACGGGCTAAATAATGAATAGCAGCATCAGGGTCACTTCCACGAATCGATTTTTGAAAAGCACTTAACGTATCATAATGTTGATCGCCAAATCGATCATAAGAAAAGCCAGCTGTTACAGTACACTCTCTTGCAACTTCTAAATTTAGAACAAATCCTTCTGTCCTACAATTTGGATACAACGCAATCTCTAATGCATTTAAGGCCCGACGTAAGTCACCATTGGCTACATTTGCAATATAATTTAAAGCTTCCTCTTCTACCGTCAGTGGATACAAATAAAACTCTGACTCTACTAATTCAACCGCTCTCTTCAATCCATCTACAATCTCTTCAGGTGTTAAAGACTTAAACTCTAAAATTGTAGAACGACTTAAAATCGCACTAAAAATCGTAAAATAAGGATTCTCTGTTGTACTCGTAATTAATGTAATTTGACCTGTTTCAATATATTTTAGTAACGTTTGTTGTTGCTTCTTATTGAAGTTTTGAATCTCATCTAAATATAAAAAGATTCCATTCATTCCTTCCAGTGTATTCAAACTACTAATAATTTGTTTAATATCTTCAGTCTTTGCATCCGTCGCATTTAACTTATAAATCTTTTTATTCGATAAACTCGCAATAATATTTGCAATCGTCGTTTTCCCTGTACCAGAAGGACCATAAAAGATTAAATTTGGAATATGATTAACCTCTATTAACTTTCGTAAAATCTGCCCTTCTCCAATTAAGTGCTGCTGGCCAACTACCTCATCTAAAGTCCTTGGACGTATTAAATCTGCTAATGGTTTCATCATGAATTCCCCCTTCCCTTGTATTATGGTTAAATAAACTACAAATTTTCAAATATATAAATTCAGATTATCTTTTCACTACATCCCTCCCTACTAATAGAGGATAAATCTGTAGAAAAAAATCCAAAAATAAAGAGTACTTCAACAAATATAGATTCACTAATATTTTACTTACAAAACAATCATCAACTGCTAGTCAAAAATAATTTTGTTTCGCTATAGAAAAAAAAAGCTTCGGAAACCTCCGAAGCTTTTAAATGTTTTAACGACGACGAATCTTATCAATATGATCTAACATAATTCCTGTTCCAACTACTACACAGTGTAATGGATTATCTGCTACAAAGACAGGAACATGTAACTCATCAGCTAATAAGCGGTCAAGGCCATGTAATAAGGCTCCACCACCTGTTAAGACGATACCTTTATTCATGATATCAGCTGATAATTCTGGAGGAGTTTGTTCAAGAACATTTTTCGCTGCATGAACAATAATACGTACTGATTCACGTAAAGCTTCTTCTACTTCAGTTGATGAAATAGTAATTGTACGAGGTAATCCTGATACTAAGTCACGTCCACGAACTTGTAATTCTTCTTCGCGACCTTCTGGATAAACTGTCGCAACACTGATTTTAATTTCTTCAGCTGTACGATCCCCGATTAATAATTTATAATTTGTTTTAATATAATCAACAATGTCTTGATCAAAACGGTTACCTGCAATTTTAATTGAAGCAGATGTTACGATATCCCCAAGCGATAAAACAGCGATATCTGCAGTTCCTCCACCAACGTCGATTACCATGTTACCAGATGGTTTAGAAATATCCATCCCCGCTCCTAAAGCAGCAATTTTTGGTTCTTCTTCAATGAATACTTCACGTGCACCACATTTTTCAGCAGCTTCACGGATAGCATTTTTTTCAACTAAAGTAATGTTAGTTGGGCAACAGATCATAATACGAGGTTGTGAAAGCATTCCTTTAATGTTTAACGAATTGATAAAATGTTTTAACATCATTTCAGTTGCCTCAATGTCAGCAATAACTCCATCTTTCATTGGACGAACAACTTCAATTTTACCTGGTGTACGACCAAGCATTTGACGGGCTTCTTCTCCCGCTGCAATCATACGACCTGATTGAGCATCAATTGAAACTACAGATGGTTCTTCAAGAACGATTCCTTTACCTTTTTCATATATTAAGACGTTAGCAGTACCTAAGTCGATTCCTATATCTTTAGAAAATAGCATACTTTCCTTCCTCCAAACTAATTTTTCAGTATTAGTATGTCTAAATAATTCATCACTATTTTATATTTTAACACAAATATATTGAACCGACTACAACTTTTCCTTCTCCTCTTTAGTTTTTTCAACAAAAAAAGCACTAATGCTCATTAGTGCTTTTTTCGCTTTTATAAATCACTTAATTTTTTATTAATAGCAGATTGTGGGTCAATTTTAACTTCATCTTTCATAATTTCAAAGTGCACCACATTTCCTGCGTCTGGTTCAAGTTGTGAAAGTCCAGTTGTTCCTAATACATCTCCTTGAGAGACTGAATCTCCAACGCTTACCTTAACATCATAAACACCATTGTAAATCGTTTTCACTCCGTTAGCATGTTCAATTGTCACAATCGTACCTTTTAAGATTTCATCTTTTACCGATGTAACAGTTCCTGTAAGAGATGCTACAACATTAGCAACTTCATCATTTGAACTTTTGAAACTCATACCTTTTGATTCATGGCTATACATTGATTGACCAACAGGATAGTAGAAGAAACTTTGAGTTTGAACATCAGTTTCAACTGTGTCACTATAATAATATTTTGTTACCTCAATGTCTTCACTATCTAATGGAGAACTAATAACTTCACCTAATGCAGCGGCATCTACAGCCTCTGATTGATTATTCATCGTTTGTAATTCTCCATTGTCTGTATAGATTAAATCATTGTTATTCCCATTAGCTGGATTTTGAACTGTTAAGTCTTCCGATGATTGGTTCACATATAATTGAACTCCGGCAAATACAGCAGATGCTCCTAATAAGACTACAAGTGCTAAGCTAATAGGGTCAATACGTTTAAATAATTTTTTGTTTTTTACATTTGTCATTTTTTCTTTTAATTTCATAGTCATCACCTCACCGTTATGATGACCACTTTTTTACTAACTTATTCAATTTTAGGAATTTTTTTCAATAATATTAACATTTTGGTAATAATATTGGAGTATTTCTTGATAGTTTTTCCCTTGTTTAGCTAGTTGATTAGCCCCATATTGGCTCATTCCGACCCCATGACCGTAGCCATATGTCGTAATAAACACTTTATTGTCTTTAAATTCCAAAGAAAAATCACTTGATCTTAAACCTAGTTTTTCTCGAAATTCACGACCGCTATAGACAGTATCACCTACTGAAATCTCCTCTACATTACCTCCATATGTATAACTTAAGATTTTAAAATCATTTTTTGTAAGACTTGAATCATTAAACGTATTACGTAATGCTGTTAAACTAAATTCAGTCACTTGCTCGTAAGTGGGGGCTGTTAAATCCCACTGACTACTGACACTTTTTAAGTATGGATATTCAACTGACCAATAATCTTCAGCATTTTCTGTATATCCATTGCTAATAGAAAAATAAAATGGAGTAATCATCTCACCATTGTATTCAATGATCTCTCCTTCCGTTTCAAGTACAGCTTGCTTCACTTTAGAATAGTATTTATCAAACTCATCTCCCCAACGTTCACGCATTTGAGATTCATCAAAATAAACTTGATGTTTAACTGTATCATGCATGTAATCTTCAGATTGTAGTTGATTGAGTGTATAAGTCCTTGCGGCAACTGCTTGAGCCTTTAAAGCTTCTAACTCATAGGCAGCTGGCATTTCACCCGCGACAACACCCACGATATACTCTTCAAGCAACAACTCTTCATAACTATTACTCTCTTCACGAAAAACAGTCACAACATTTTCTTTTGAGGCTTCAGTTTCTTGTGAAGAATCTACATTTTGAGTAGGGAGATGCATAACTTTCTCTACAACAGTTTGAGTTGAACAATAGATAATTTGAGATAACATCGGAATTATAACTAGTAATAAGATAAAAGATAAAATTAGAGCTGGTATTTTTTTCATATTCATCACCTATCTATTATGAATCAGTATTTGGTGTACTATTCAACTCTATGCATAGGCGATAAAGATATGACTAAACCATCAGCTTTTTATTAAAAAATTGATTTAAGTAATGTAAAGATATCAATAAAGTAATCAATAAATAATTTTGAGATACTTACGGTTAATACAATATACAAAATAATCACATCATTACGATGAGTCCCTCTTTTAAATAATTTTTCTAGTTGTAAAGACATTAACATCTTAAACACAATGGGTAAGACTAAGATGTACCATATAATCATAAAATAAGCTTGAACATTCATAAAATCCCTCCGATACTAGTTTACACATGCTCTAGTAGTGATAAAAAATAAAAACTATAAAGAAGCTTATAAAAATCATTTTACATCCTATCTGAGTTTATTTAAATCATTTTAATAAATTTCCCGAGATAAATGTAAAAAAATCCCACAATTCAAAATTGAAATGTGGGATTTTTTTATTTATTCAGAAATTCTTTTTTCACCAACTCGTATTTGGTTAAGAAGTTTAACGATTTCCATTTCAGATTTAATTAAATCTTCACGTGTTTTAGCATTTTGTTTTTGACGTTCAGTACGTTCAAGATCCATTTTAGCACGTGCAACATCAATGTCTTCAGCCATCATTGCATCATTTGATAAAACATTAACATGGTTATTAGAAACCTCGAAAATACCATTATCAATTGCAATATATGAACTTTCCCCATTCATATCAATACGTAACTCTCCAACACCAAGTGGTGTCATCATTGGAATATGATTGTATAAAACAGCAAAATCACCGTCAATACCACGTGCAAAGATGCGTTCTGCTTCTCCATCGAATACAAGTTTATCTGGTGTTACTACGCGAACCGTCATTACTGACACAGTACCACCTCACACTATTTCATCTTATTAGCTTTTTCGATTGCTTGCTCGATTGTTCCAACTAAACGGAATGCTTCTTCTGGTAAATTATCATGTTTTCCATCTAAGATTTCTTTGAATGCGCGAACTGTTTCAGCAACTGGTACATAAGAACCTTTTAATCCTGTAAACTGTTCTGCTACGTGGAAGCTTTGAGATAAGAATAATTGAACACGACGTGCACGGTGCACAACTTTTTTATCTTCTTCACTTAACTCATCCATACCTAAGATAGCGATGATATCTTGTAACTCACGGTAACGTTGTAACATCATCTGTACACGACGAGCTACATCATAGTGTTCTTGTCCTACGATGTCTGGTGATAAAGCGCGTGAAGTTGAAGCAAGTGGGTCTACCGCTGGATAGATACCCATTGCAGCAATACGACGCTCTAAGTTTGTTGTCGCATCTAAGTGGGCGAATGTTGTAGCTGGCGCTGGGTCAGTATAGTCATCCGCAGGAACGTATACTGCCTGAATAGAAGTGATTGATCCTTCTTTAGTTGATGTGATACGCTCTTGTAATTGTCCCATCTCAGTTGCAAGTGTTGGTTGGTAACCTACCGCTGAAGGCATACGTCCTAAAAGGGCAGAAACCTCAGAACCTGCTTGCGTGAAACGGAAGATATTATCGATGAATAATAATACGTCTTGTTTTAACTCATCGCGGAAATATTCAGCCATTGTTAAACCAGTTAAGGCAACACGTAAACGTGCTCCAGGTGGTTCGTTCATTTGTCCGAATACCATGGCAGTTTTATTGATTACTCCTGATTCAGTCATTTCATGGTATAAGTCGTTCCCTTCACGAGTACGTTCTCCTACACCGGCGAATACTGAAATCCCACCATGCTCTTGAGCGATATTGTTAATTAATTCCTGAATTAATACTGTTTTCCCTACTCCGGCACCACCGAATAAACCGATTTTACCACCTTTGATATAAGGTGCTAATAAGTCTACTACTTTGATTCCTGTTTCAAGGATTTCAACAGTTGTTGATAACTCTTCAAATTTAGGAGCTTCTTTATGAATTCCTTCATGTGGTGTTCCTGCTGGAACCTCACCTTTATTATCTACTGGTTGACCTAATACGTTGAAAATACGTCCTAAAGTTGCTTCTCCTACTGGTACGCTAATTGCATTTCCTGTATCCACAACTTCTAAACCGCGGACTAACCCGTCTGTTGCATCCATTGCGACAGTACGTACAACACCATCACCAAGTTGCACTGCAACTTCAAGTGTTAATGATTTACGTTCCCCACCAACTTCATAATCAACAGTTAAGGCATTGTAAATAGCAGGAAGATGGTCTAAACCAAACTTCACGTCTACTACTGGTCCGATTACGGCTACAATATGACCTGTTGCCATTTGTAATGACCTCCTTTTATTCTAAGGCTGAAGCTCCACCGACAATCTCAGTGATTTCTTGAGTAATTGCTGCTTGCCTTGCTCTATTGTAAACTAACTGTAAATTCTTAATGATTTCAACTGCATTATCAGTTGCATTTTGCATCGCATTCATACGAGAGGCATGCTCTGAAAGCTTAGCTGTAATCGCAACACCATAAATAGTTCCCTCTAAATATTTCGGTAAAATGGCATTGATTACATCTTCTTCTTTAGGTTCAAATGAATATTGAGCCTTTGATTTCTCTGCTTTCTTTGACTCTAAAGGTAAAATTTGTTTTGTCATAGGTTCTTGAGCGATTTTTGAAACGTAATGGTTATAAACCACTACGACCTCACTAATAACTCCAGCCATATAATCTCCGATTACTTTATCCACAACCGGTTTAATGTCTTGATATACAATGTCATCTGGAACGAAAACAAATTCATTCTCAACGACTAAGTTAGAACGTTTTGCATAATCAAATCCTTTGCTACCAATCATATAAAGTTTAGATTGATCGCTTGGTTTTGAATCAATTTGTTGTTGCAAAAGTTTTAAAACATTACTATTATATCCACCTGCAAGACCACGATCTGAAGTAATAACTAAGTATCCAGTACAATTAGCTTCACTTTTTGATTTAAAGAAAGGATGGTGGCTCATGCTAGATGAGTTTGAAATATTTCGCACCATATCCTCTAACGTTTCCATGTAGTGGTGATAGTTTTTAGTTTTAGCTTCTGATTTCGTTAACTTCGCCGCTGAAACCATTTGCATGGCTTTAGTAATCTGACTCGTATTTTGAGTCGAATTGATTTTATCTTTTATATCACGCATTGATTGAGCCATACTAGTTCACCGTCCTTATTTATTAATTGAAAACGGCTTTAAAGCTCTCAATTGCTTCGTTTAATAAATCTGTATCTGGTAAATCTTTTGTATCACGAATATGTGCAAAGATTTGTGGACGTTCATTTTCTAAGAATGTGTATAATTCTTTTTCAAAACGAGCGATATCTGCTAATTCGATGCTATCTAAGAATCCATTAACTAATGCGTAGATGATACATACTTGTTTTTCAACCGCAACTGGTTGATTAACACCTTGTTTTAATACTTCAACTGTGCGTTCCCCGCGAGCAAGTTTAGCACGAGTTGACTCATCTAAGTCAGATCCGAATTGAGCGAAGGCTTCTAATTCACGGTAAGAAGCTAAATCAAGACGTAATGTCCCCGCAACTTTTTTCATTGCTTTGATTTGAGCAGATCCCCCTACACGTGATACTGATAACCCGGCATCAATCGCAGGACGGATACCAGAATGGAAGTAATCTGATTTTAAGAAGATTTGTCCATCTGTAATCGAAATAACGTTTGTTGCAACGTATGCTGATAAGTCACCAGCTTGTGTTTCAATGAATGGTAAAGCAGTAATTGATCCTGCCCCTAACTCATCATTTAACTTCGCTGCACGCTCAAGTAAACGAGAATGTAAGTAGAATACATCCCCTGGATATGCTTCACGACCTGGTGGACGTTTTAATAATAATGATAACTCACGGTAAGCAGCTGCTTGTTTAGATAAATCATCATAAATAATTAATACGTGTTTACCAGCGTACATGAACTCTTCTGCCATCGCAACACCTGAATATGGTGCAACGTATAACATTGGAGATGGTTGAGAAGCTGATGCAGATACAACGATTGTATAGTTCATTGCATCATGTTTCT
Source organism: Turicibacter sanguinis (assembly GCF_013046825.1). Taxonomy (NCBI): domain Bacteria; kingdom Bacillati; phylum Bacillota; class Erysipelotrichia; order Erysipelotrichales; family Turicibacteraceae; genus Turicibacter; species Turicibacter sanguinis. The sequence goes on from NZ_CP053187.1 coordinate 592,649, forward strand.
TTAATGTTTCAACTACTGAGTTTACAGTAGATTCTTTTTGTCCAATAGCAACATAAATACAGATAACATCTTGACCTTTTTGGTTTAAGATTGTATCAACTGCGATTGCTGTTTTACCAGTTTGACGGTCACCGATGATTAACTCACGTTGTCCACGTCCGATTGGAACTAAAGCATCAATCGCTTTGATCCCTGTTTGTAATGGTTCATGAACTGATTTACGAGCCATTACTCCTGTTGCTTTTGCTTCTGTTGGACGATATTTATTCGTATCGATTGGACCTAATCCATCGATTGGATTTCCTAATGCGTCTACAACACGTCCGATTAATGCCTCTCCTACTGGAACAGACATGATACGTCCTGTACGTTTAACTTCGTCACCTTCACTAATTGAACGGTACTCCCCTAAGATGATAACCCCAACGTTATCTTCTTCAAGGTTTTGTGCCATCCCAACAGCACCTGAGGCAAATTCAATAATTTCCCCAGCCATGACATTTTGAAGACCATGAACACGAGCGATTCCGTCCCCAACTGTTAATACCGTACCAGTTTCAGTTACATCTAATACTTGCTCATAGTTTTTAATTTGCTCGCGCAAAATTGCACTAATTTCTTCCGGTTTGATGGCCACCAATGCTCACCTCTATTCTATTTTAACTCAACGTTCATTAGATTTTGTTTTAAGTTTTTTAATTGTAACTTAATTGTGTTGTCATAAACAACATCTCCTAAGTTTACTTTATAACCACCAAGTAATGATGGATCAATAACTACGTTAAGCTTAACTTTTTGGTTTAATTTTTTTGTAAAAACATATGTTAACTGATTTAACTGAGCATCACTCAATGGAACAGCTGAATAAACAGTTCCTTCAACAATGCCGAAATGCTCATTAACCATTTGGTTAAAGGCAACCACAATTTCATTTAATAAATCGATACGGTCTTTATCAATTAATACCATTAAAAAATTAACTGAAATTTGTGGAGTATTTGATGAGAAAATAGATTTAATTAATTGTTTTTTCTCTTCTTTATCTAGTTTTGGAAGTGTTAAAACATTTAAGAATTGTGGTTGTTCTTTTATAGATGAAACAATCACATTAAAATCATTTTTAACTTCTTCTAAAACATTTTCTTCTAAAGCAATATCATATAAAGCTTTAGCATAAGTAGAAGCAATTTTACTCATGGCTTCCACCTACTTTAGATACGAATTGATTAAATAATTCATCGTGTGCTTTTGCATCGATTTCTTTTTCAATCATTTTTTCTGCAGAACTTACTGCTAACTCAACGATATCCTCACGAATACTCGCATAAACAGCCTTACGTTCTTGTTCGATATCGGCTGATGCTTTCGCTAATTTTTGTTGAGCTTCCATGCGAGCACTTGTCACGATTTCATCATGAATATTTTGTGCTTGTTTCTTAGAATTTTCAACGATTTCACGTGCTTCATCGCGTGCAACTTGCACTTGCGCTTCTGCAGATTGTTTTAAAGCAATTGCATCTGCTTTTAACATTTCTGCATGATTAATCTCTTCAGAAACTAACTCTTGACGCTTACGTAAGAATTCTTTCATAGGAGCCCATGCAAAATGCTTAATGACAAAGAATAAGACTAGAGTCGACAAGATTTGTAACGTGAAGTTGATCCAGTCTGGCATGATATAGATTTGCAAGTAGGTTGCCCCCTTTCTTATCAGTCTTAGATATAATTAGTTAGTTTATATGAATTATAATTGACCGATGAATGGGTTGATGAATAATAAGATGATTGCTACTACGAATCCGTAGATTGCTGATGTTTCCGCGATCGCTTGACCTAAGATCATCATTTGCATTACATCACCTTTTGCTTCTGGTTGACGTCCAACAGCTGCAGCAGCTTGACCTGCGGCATTACCTTGCCCGATCCCTGTCCCGATACCTGAACATACTGCGATTCCAGCTCCAACAGCTGACATACCTAATACGAATGCTTCATTTGAAATTGTTGATGCAACAGTTTGTAAAAACATAATTAAATTCCTCCTAATAACTTGTTATTTTAATTTTTTTAATTTTTGGATTACTCCATTGCCCCTTGTGTCCAAATCATGGTTAACATGATAAAGATGAGCGTTTGAATAACTCCCGCAAAGATATCAAAATATCCATGCGCAAATGGAGCGATTAATGGTGAGAACCATCCAAGTGCTTGATATACAAGTGACATAATAATACCACCACTTAAAATATTACCAAACAAACGGAAAGATAACGAGATTGGTTTCGCAAGCTCTCCAGTAATATTTAAAGGTAATAAGAATGGGAAGTCCCCAAGATATGTGTCGTATAAGTAACCACCAATACCTTTAGTTTTGATCCCTGATCCAACCATTAAGACAATAGTCATAACAGCCAAGGCTAATGTGACGTTGTAATCTGATGTTGGTGCTGTTAATCCAATAAGCCCCAATAAATTGGCACAGACTAAATACACAGCTAAAGTTCCAATATATGGGGCAAATTTCATATGCTTAGTCCCCATTGTTTGATCTACTAATCCTTCAATACCTGTAATCAGTATCTCTAAGAATAGGACAACACCCTTCGATGGTTTCGATGGATCTGCCTTTTTAACTTTGCTACCAAACCAGATAAATAGTACACATAACACAACGACCAATAAAACTGAATTGGCAACCGTTGGATTAACTAATGTTTCTCCATTAGAATTTTCAACAACGATTTTCATTAGTAATGGACTCATTCTTAACCTCCTTTCTTAGAGATTCATAGAAAATGAATCAATATTTTACTTTTTAATTCTTACCCCTAAAACACACATAATCTGTTTTAAGTTTTGGCTCTAGTTTGTTAAAAACAATCTATTGAGCTATATATTCAACGATGATTACTTTTTGTTTTTTCCATAGCCAAACGTAAAGAAACCATCAGTTTGAATCGCAAATCGTACCATTGAAATTCCAATAATTGCTGCAATAAATGCATGAGTTCCAAACTGAACTGCTAGAACAAGTGTTGCGGCATAAATGACTAATCGAATAACTAAATTCGACATCATCGATGACCTAGCACCCTTTTCTTGACGATCTAGTGCATTTTTAGCACCAATAACAATTAATCGGAAATTAATAAGGTTAACAATAACTCCTAGCCAGTACCCGATTATCATATTTACCATTGGCCACTTAAATACCATTGCCACAATTGCAATTAAAAAAGTAAAAACCAATGCCAATTGAATAACTCTTTTAGGTACGACTCTAATTGGATCATTCTGTAATTGACTCAAGACTTATCCCTCTTATCTATTTTAATTATTAACAGATAAACACTTTTAATGCCGCTGAAGAACCCGATAAAGATAAATAATAATAAAAATAACGGAGATGTATGCAACCACTGGTCAAGATATTTACCGATAAATAAACCAACCATAATATTAGCTACCATCGTAATTCCAACCTGTGACATAAGCGTCATCCACTTCATGGCTTTTACAACTTTAGGTGATTCACTCATTTATTTCGTTCCGAAAATTCGGTCTCCTGCATCTCCAAGACCAGGTACAATGTAACCTTTTTCGTTCAATTTCTCATCTAAAGATGCTAAGTAAATTGTTACATCTGGGTGAGCTTCATTAACTGCTTTAACTCCTTCAGGTGCACCAACTAAACAAACAAGTTTAATATTTTTAGCTCCGCGTTTTTTAATTGAATTGATTGCTGCAATAGCAGATCCCCCTGTTGCTAACATCGGGTCAACAATGAAAATATCACGTTGATCAAGTCCATCTGGGAACTTTGCGAAATACTCAACTGGTTGTAATGTCTCTTCATCACGGAAAATTCCAATATGTCCAATACGAGCAGATGGAATCATTTGTAAGATACCGTCAACCATTCCAAGACCAGCACGTAAAATTGGTACAACAACCATTTTTTTACCTGCAATAACATTAGCCTTAGTTGTTGCAACTGGTGTTTGAATTTCGATTTGTTCTAATGGTAAATCACGCGTAATTTCATAAACCATTAATCCACCGATTTCATTAATCATTTGGCGAAATTGAGTTGTCGATGTTTCCTTTTGTCGGATTTGTGTTAGCTTATGTTGAATTAACGGATGATCTAAAATATTAACTTTAATCACGTCGGTCACCTCTTTTTTTTCTATAATTTTTCATAATTCATTTAGTAATTCTACAACTTTTTAACTATCATTTCAATCAATAAATAGTATAAATCGTGAATACATTTACATGTTTCTACAAAATTTTTACGTTTATCATTTTTTTCAACAACATTATCTATTGTACACACTCTATCAGTTTGAACGAATCTTACTATTTATATGTTTAACAAAAAAAGAAATCCTATTTCAGGATTTCATAAGCGTTTTCATATTTTGATATTTTCTCAACACGTGCAGTATGGTGTGCACCCATAAATTCCGTTGTTAACCATACAGAAACGATTTCACGAGCAAGACCCGGACCAATGACACGTCCTCCCATTGCTAAAACATTTGAATCGTTATGTTCGCGAGTTGCTTTTGCAGAAAATAAATCATGAACTAATGCACAACGAATTCCCTTAACTTTATTCGCTGCAATACTAATTCCGATTCCAGTACCACAAATTAAGATTCCACGATCAAATTCTTTAGCTGCAACAGCTTCTGATACTTTAAACGCGTAATCTGGATAATCTACCGCACAATCATTATAACTTCCAAAGTCCTCATATTGTACATTCATATCGTTTAATAAAGCTAAAATTTCTTGTTTTAACGCAAATCCACCATGATCACATGCAATAGCTACTTTCATGAATATACACTCCTTCTTACCTGTCAAAATCACATCCATTTTATTATATCATAAAATTTAGGTGATAAATAAAACTATCCTTCAAAATTTTCCCACTTTTATCTTCCATTTTTATCTAATCATTTCCATTTATCTAAAATTTAATACTCATAACACGCATCTGATCATCTTTAAATAAATCTGATTCCCCTAAATTAGTTGGTTTCTTCACCTCAATAAATCCTAGTAATTCAAACAACTGGTAAGCATATGGTTGATTAGCCATTGAAATCAGTTGATTAATTCCCGCTGCCTTAGCACTAGCGTACAATTCAAAAAACATATTAACTAATAAATCGGGATTAATTTGATGATTATAAATGAAATAACGAATAATCCCTAATCCATCAAACTTTTCGTAAGATACCATCCCAGTCACCTCTTCGTCATTCTTAATTAAAACAGAATGGGCGATAATTTCCTCATTTACTGTTTCAATCCCTGATGCTCTTTTTACAAATTCACATACTAAATCATAATCTTCACTTGTATAACGTTTCACACTTGCCATAATCTACTCCCCCTCCTATATACATAACGATTCATAACCTGGATAATGAAAGTTGGTCTGAGTTATTCAGATACTTGATAATCAAGTCCAACTATAATCCCGATAAAAGTTTCTTTCTATATATCTACAGAAATGTTTTACACACTTTCGAATTAGACTCGATTGATGATATAAACACTAACTAGACGGGTCGCCTATTATTTTCAAATAAAATGACCTTCTATTAATAGGGCAATCAACTAATGTACAAAACTTAGCAGACTGATATAGAGAAAATTAATCACAGTTATATATCTAAATCTATATTCGCTATCTAGCTAAATTATTAATAAAATACTTAAATAACAAAAAAAGAATAACAAAGCAATTGCTGCTTCATTATTCTTAACTAGATAAAAGGAGTTGAATGGGAGTGTTTGTTTTTATAAGCAAAGAATATTTTAATATTCATCCTCATATAAATACCAATTTGCTTTTGCTGATTGATCTACCTTTGCATAAGTATTCTCATTTACTTTAGTGTCACGCCCACCAAAAAGAGTTTCAAACACTTCACCAAAATATGATTTAAATTGTTTAGTTTGAAATGCCTCTTGTGTTGTCTCCATTGCTGTATATTGAGCATTCCAATGATCGTCTGATTCCTCAGCTTTAGTTGCACTTGGACCTAAACAAAGATCAGGGTTCATAAAACACCACCAATTGTTACCAAGACCATCACCGATTGTAATAACTAAACTTTCATAGTAACCTGCATCATAAGTTGCTCCGTTGTATTGTTTTTCCGGAAATAAATGTGCACCATATGAAACCTCGAACTCTTCATCATAATTGATAGTATCTAAAACATAAGCTACTGTTTTTTCAATCTCACCAATATTTTCAACAATAAATTGTCGAGTTGAATCAATCGTTTCAAAATATGTTTTATTGTTTGCTAAATATTCATCAATAGCAAATCGAACCATTTTCTTAGCTTGTTGATCTTCATATTTATTTGAATTAGGAATAATACGAATTCTAATTGCTGTATCATTCACTGTCACAGTTTCCTCTGCATATGTTGTTTTTGTTTCAGTTTTTCCTATTTGGTATACTACTACCATCATAATTAAAGTTATTGCTACGATAATTTTTGTTTTGTTTGTCATCTCAAACACCATCCCTTTCGCTGATAACTCAGTATGGATGATTTTTTTAAAATTATACATCTAACTTTATTTTTTTAAAACTTTTTTTATTTCTTCTTCTGAAATAGCACCTTGGCGTAAAATAACTATCTCACTTTGCGTGCAATCTAAAATAGTAGATGGTACTTTCTCCATCGTCTCTCCATCATCAATAACAAACTTCACACGAGAGATAACTGGATTCGAAGTTTCTATCATTGTCGGACTAGGTTCTCCAGAAATATTAGCACTCGTTGTAGCTAAGGGCCCGACCTTCTCTAGCAATTCAAGAGCCACTGGATGATTTGGAATACGTAATCCAATTGTCGATTTTCCACGTGTAATCTCATCTGCTAACTCCAACTTTGTATTCAATATTAGCGTCAATCCTCCAGGTAAAAAATTATCCACAAGCACCTTAACCTGTTGATCTAGTGGTCCAACAATCTCCTCCATCTGCATAACATTCGCACATAAAATAATCAGTGACTTATCTGTCGGACGATTCTTCACCTCAAAAATCTTATTCAAAGCAATGGGAGAATGAATATTAGCCCCAATTCCATACACCGTATCAGTTGGAAAAACAATGACATCATCTTCATGAAGTTGTCCTATTATTTCAGATAGCTGTTCCTTTTTAAAAATCATTCATATTCCTCCTACAAAAAGGAGGATGTCTAAAGACATCCCCATTCTATACATTACTTACTCTATCATCATAATTAAAGATAGTATTCTCTCTTTGCTAATAATAACTAAGAGAACATTTGATTTATTTCATCTTAAGCAAGGTTCACCCCCGCCCACTAGCGGAGGAAAGCTAAGAGCTCTCTTCGCTCGCTTTCATCTTAAACGAGGTTCAATCTCTTACTTTATATCTCCCCAGTGGTTGAGGAAATCTAGCTTCGCTAGCCTGGGTCCCCCCGCCCACTAGCGGAGGAAAGCTAAGAGCTCTCTTCGCTCGCTTTCATCTTAAACGAGGTTCAATCTCTTACTTTATATCTCCCCAGTGGTTGAGGAAATCTAGCTTCGCTAGCCTGGGTCCCCCCGCCCACTAGCGGAGGAAAGCTAAGAGCTCTCTTCGCTCGCTTTCATCTTAAACGAGGTTCAATCTCTTACTTTATATCTCCCCAGTGGTTGAGGAAATCTAGCTTCGCTAGCCTGGGTCCCCTCGCCCACTAGCAGAGGAAAGCTAAGAGCTCTCTTCGCTCGCTTTCATCTTAAACGAGGTTCAATCTCTTACTTTATATCTCCCCAGTGATTGAGGAAATCTAGCTTCGCTAGCCTGGGTCCCCCCGCCCACTAGCAGAGGAAAGCTAAGAGCTCTCTTCGCTCGCTTTCATCTTAAACGAGGTTCAATCTCTTACTTTATATCTCCCCAGTGATTGAGGAAATCTAGCTTCGCTAGCCTGGGTCCCCCCGCCCACTAGCGGAGGAAAGCTAAGAGCTCTCTTCGCTCGCTTTCATCTTAAACGAGGTTCAATCTCTTACTTTATATCTCCCCAGTGATTGAGGAAATCTAGCTTCGCTAGCCTGGGTCCCCCCTACTTATTTATAATAATTGTCATACGGTCTTTTCCGTTTAGGTCTTTTAATGTTTCAAATTCTGCATTTGGGAAGTGTTGTTTCACAAGTTCAGCCATGGCTTCTTTGTGATTATAAGCATGCTCAAATGCAATAATATTTTTCTCATTTACCACTTTATGAGCATCTTTTAAAATTTGACGATAGAATTTTAATCCATCTTCTCCACCAAATAAAGCTAAGTGTGGTTCATTATCTTTCACAAGTGGATCCACATCTTCAGTTAATGGAATATATGGAGGATTTGAAACTAAAATATCAAACTTTAATCCACGTTCAATTAAAGGTTGTAACATATCCCCTTGATAGAACGTCACATTAGCTCCTAAATTAGCAGCATTTTTCTTTGCCACTTCTAAAGCTGCCTCAGAAAGCTCAGTTACTGTCACTTCCATATTTGGCTCTTCAACCGCTAAAGTAACACCAATTGCACCACTACCTGTTCCAACATCAACGAGTTTAACTGCTGCCCCATCAAACACATCATCATATGTTGATAAAACATTAGCTACTAACTCTTCCGTTTCAAAACGAGGAATTAATACGTCATCATTTACGATAAATTTATGACCAAAGAACGTTTCATAGCCCATAATGTGTTGCACAGGGATATTTTGCTCCACATACGTTTTAACACTACGTTCAAATTCTTCAACTTGTTCTTGTGGCACTTCCATATTCATATCAGCTAAAATTTCGTAACTCTCTTTCCCAGTTACATGCATTAATAATAATTTAACAGCTGAATCTTCTTTTCCATTTTCAAGGGCATAATCTTCAGCCCACTTTAACAATTCGCGCATTGTTTTCATTTTTATCACCGTCTTCTTAAAATCAATCCCATTTTACTCTAAATTCTATAAACATGCAAATCATTTATTTATCCCAATTCAAAACATCCTGATTAATCAGATCGACCATTCTCTATCAATACGCACTATTTTCTCTATATTTATTCACTTCTTTATTCAAATAGCCTTGTGTATAAATGACTCTATATCTTTTAAAATATTATTCTCTTCATTTCTCTAAAATCTTTATCCTGGCCATCACCATTTCATTCGCCTAACATATATTATATTAGATGCAGCAATAAATGCAGTATTTAAGCATTATTGGAACCATATTTTAGAATTACTAAAAAAATATCTTAAAAAAACTTATTTTTTTTACACAATATACGTTTAAAATTCACAGTATAGGTTCATACTATAATTGTCCGTAAGACGAGAAACTTACGGGTATACTCTTCCCCCCATATAAAACTTTATTTCATTACTCATTTCTCTCCCCAATTTTTAAAGTTTTATTTTTCATACTCTCTCCTTATAATTCTCTCCCAAAGTATTTTAATACTTTAAACTCCCTCGTGAAAGCAAAGACTTTTTCCGAGCTTCCCTCTTTTCCCCCAAAGAGGTTCGAGGGATAGATGAGAATTTACTCCCCCCAGTGAATTCTCATCACTTGAACACTGTAGAGGTCTCCCCCCCTCTACAGTCTCCTAATTTTAAAAAAGCGCCCCTCCCCCGGGCGCTTTTTTAATACTTATTTACATCAAAAAGTATTATTTTAATCCAATATAATTAAATTTTAAATTTTTTTGTATTTAATGTTTAAAAATAATTATAACTGCCTATACTATAATTGTCCGTAAGACGAGAAACTTACGGGCATACTCTTCCCCCCATATAAAACTTTATTTCATTACTCATTTCTCTCCCCAATTTTTAAAGTTTTATTTTTCATACTCTCTCCTTATAATTCTCTCCCAAAGTATTTTAATACTTTAAACTCCCTCGTGAAAGCAAAGACTTTTTCCGAGCTTCCCTCTTTTCCCCCAAAGAGGTTCGAGGGATAGATAAGAATTCACTCCCCCCAGTGAATTCTTATCACTTGAATACTGTAGAGTCTCCCCCCTCTACAGTTTCTCTCCTAATTAAAAAAGCGCCCCTCCCCCGGGCGCTTTTTATTATGTCAAAATAAAAGGGTACTTTAAACTTAGAGTACCCTTTTATATATAAAAACTATTCTTGATGAGCTAATTTACGTTTTTGTTCTTCCGTAATTAACGCTTCAATAACTGGTTCTAATTTACCTTCCATAACGCGATCTAACTGTTGAATAGTAAATCCAATACGGTGATCTGTTACACGGTTTTGTGGATAGTTATATGTACGGATTTTTTCTGAACGCTCTCCAGTACCAATTTTTGAACGACGCTCTTCACCTTCAGCTTCTAAACGCTCTTGTAAAATTGAATCATAAATACGAGCTTTTAATACTTTTAATGCATTCGCCTTATTTTCATGCTGAGATTTTCCATCCTGACATGATACAACGATTCCAGTTGGAACGTGAGTTAAACGTACTGCAGATTTCGTTGTATTTACAGACTGACCACCAGGCCCTGATGAACAGAATGTATCAACACGGATATCATTCATACTTACTTCAATATCTACATCTTCTGCTTCTGGCATAACTAATACAGTTGCTGTAGATGTGTGGATACGTCCTTGAGATTCAGTTGCAGGAACACGTTGTACACGATGAGCTCCTGATTCATACTTCATGTGAGAGAACACACTTTCACCTGAAATCATAAACTCAACTTGTGACATCCCTCCTGATTCAGAATAGTCAACGTTCATAACTTGAATTTTCCATCCTTTTAACTCAGCATACTTCGTATACATACGGTATAAGTCTGAAGCGAAAATATTTGCTTCATCTCCACCTGCTGCTCCACGAATTTCAACGATAACGTTTTTCTCATCATTTGGATCTTTAGGAATTAATAAAATTTCTAATTGTTGCTCAAGCTCTGGTAAACGAGGTTTTAATTCCTCTAATTCCATTTCAGCCATTTCACTGATTTCTGGATCAGAATCTTTAGCCATTTCTTTTAAATCTTCAATAGAACTTGCAATATTTTTATATTCATTATACACATTAACTGTCTCTTCAAGACCACGTTGTTCTTTTGATAACTCAGTTAATTTTTTAATATCAGTAACGATTGCAGGATCTGCCATCATCTCATTAATTTTTTCATAACGCTCTAAGATTGCCTCTAAACGTTCAAACATAAGTTGAATCCTCCTCTATATATAAACAAAAATGTTTTCTAGCCATAAAACATCAGCCTTAGTTGCTAAATCTTTTTGGTGCCAAGACATCCTATAGTCCAGCCAAAAGTTTTCAACTGCACAAAACTTATCTAGAATTATATAATTATCCATTCCTAATTATAATATAAGTCTTTGCTATCGTCAAAATGTGTTATAAATGTACAACGTTTTTATTTACAAATAAAAGTCAGAGTTAAAAAACTCTAACTTCATAGTATCTATATTTAATCCATATCTTTAAACAAGGTTATATTACAAGTCTGGGACACTTGCTCCTTCTGGTACAAAGGCTAGATTTTCGAAGCGGCTGATTTCTTTTCGGAATGCTAATTTAATTGTTCCGACAGCACCGTTACGGTGTTTAGCGAAAATGACTTCGACGATATTATCATTCGTTTCAGGATCCTTTTTATAATAATCTTCACGGTATAAGAAGGTTACGATATCGGCATCCTGCTCGATACTTCCCGATTCACGTAAGTCAGACATCATTGGTCGTTTATCTTCACGACTTTCAACCTGACGTGATAACTGTGATAAAGCGATAACCGGAATTTTCAATTCACGGGCCATCTCTTTTAACATACGCGAGATTTCCGATACCTCTTGTTGGCGGTTCCCACCATTAGATTTACTTCCCGATAATAACTGTAAGTAGTCAATAAGGACTAATCCAAGACCTTTTTGTTGATGTAGTTGACGACATTTAGCGCGTAACTCCCCAACTCTGATACCAGGTGTATCATCAATATAAATTCCAAGACCACCTAATACATCAGTGGCGATTTTTAATGAGCGCCAGTCAGCACCTTCTAAGTTCCCCGTTTTCAAACGGTGTGCCTCAATTCGTCCCTCAGCACTGACAAGACGAGAAACTAACTGGTCGGCCCCCATCTCCAAACTGAAGATAGCGACATTTACATTATTTAATTTTGCCACATTTTGTGCAACATTTAAGGCGAAGGCTGTTTTCCCCATCGCCGGACGTGCTGCTACAATAATTAAGTCATTATTTTGTAATCCTGATGTAATATCATCTAAGGCCGTATAGCCGGTTGTTAACCCCGTTACCTCTCCAGTTGATTGTGATAACTTTTCAACATTTTTAATAAAATCGACTAAGACATTATTAATCTCTTTAAAATCAGACCCTTGATTCAAACGAGAAAGGCCTGAAAACTTTTGTTCTGCTGCATCGATTAAATCCTGAGTCGATGTCTCAGGACTATAACCTTGTTCAATTAATTCTTGGGCTCGATTAATAATTAAACGTGAAATCGACTTTTCAAGAACCATATCGATATAATGATCGGTATGAGCAGTCGTTGCAACACTCTCATAAATGGTTAAGATATACTCAACGCCACCAATTTCTGAAATACGCTTATGATCCTGTAAAAAAGCCGTAACAGTTGTTACATCGACCCCTTTATTTTGCTCAAGCAACGTTAACATCGCTTCATAAATAATGCGATGACGATGATGATAAAAATCATCGGGCTGTAACTTTAACTTTACATCCTCACATACCTTTTCATCAAGTAACATCGCACCAAGAATCGCTTGCTCAGCATCAGTGCTATGTGGCATGTGTCGGTTTTGCGTTTCTAGCATAGACGTGACCAACCTTCATCTTCTAATTATTTTTCTTTGATTTGAACATTAATTGTTGCTGTTACTTCTGGGTGTAAGTGAATTGGAACTCGTGCCATTCCTAAACCACGAATTGGTTCCTCTAAATCCATTTTACGTTTATCTAATTTAATTTTAAATTGTTTTTCAAATTCTTCTGCAATTGCTTTAGTACTAACAGATCCAAATACACGTCCGTTATCTCCAGCTTTTACTTTAACAATAACTGTTTTTTGTTCAAGATCCGCTTTTAAAGCTTTCGCTTCTTCTAATCTTAATTCAGCCTGTTTTTCTTCTTCAGCTTGTTGTTGCTTTAATTTATTCATATTTGCTGGTGTAGCATCAACAGCTTGTTTATTTTTAATTAAAAAGTTTGCAAACCCATTAGGGAAATCTTTAACTTCTCCACGTTTACCTTTACCTTTAACATCAACTAACATAATTACTTTCATGCCTAGTCACCACTTTCTTCTAATTCTTTTTCAATTGCATCTTTTAACATCAACACAGCTTCTTGAGTATTAATCCCTTTAATCTGAGTTGCTGCATTATTTAAATGGCCACCGCCACCTAATTGTTCCATCAAGAGTTGAACATTAATATCTCCAAGTGATCTCGCACTAATTCCAATATGTTGATCATCAATACGCGAAATCACAAATGATGCCTTAATATTTTGAACATTTAATAACTCATCTGCAGTCTGAGCAATTTGAACTTTTTCAAGTACCATCTCATCATCTGCTGGCGCGATAATAAACACATCTTTGAAAATCTCCGCACGTTCGATTAAATGCGCTTTACTATAATAATTTTCAAGCGGCGTACGTAGAAGCTGTTGTACTAACTTCTCCTCTGCCCCTTTTTGTTTTAAAATCGCAGCCGTTTCATAAGTTCGACGTCCCGTATGATATGAAAAACGTCTTGTATCTACAATAATTCCCGCAAGCATAATCGATGCTTCAAGCGACGACATCTTAATTTTTTGCGAGTAATAATCAAACATATCCACTACTAATTCAACAGTTGAAGATGCGTATGGTTCTGCAAACGAGAGCACAGATTCAATCACATCGACCCCTCTACGATGATGGTCGAATACCGCAATTTTCTTCGCACGTTGTAAAAGTAATGGTTCAATTACCATTTTTGGATCTTGCGTATCGGCAACAACAAGTAACGTATTTTTCGTCATTAACTCTAGCCCCATCTCAGATGAAATAAAATAAGGCCTTAACTTCTCATCTTGCATAATGGCAGCGACGAAATTTTTAGCTGTTTTATCTAATTCTTCTTCTTTTAAAACAATATACGCTTCTCGTTTCGAGGCAATGCTCATACGAAGCAATCCAATACTTGCTCCAATTGCATCGACATCTGGATAACGATGTCCCATAATAATCACACGTTCACTATCACGAACCAAACGTTCATAAGCTTGTGCATTAACACGCGCTCTTACACGATTACGTTTTTCAACTGGATTTGTTTTTCCACCATAGAATAAGAACTTATCGTCACTTGCAATTTTAATAGCAACCTGATCACCACCACGACTTAAGGCTAAATCTAGCATATAATTCGCACGCTGACCAAGCTCAGCAAAACTTTCATAGCCTGTTGCTAAGCCAATACTAATAGTTAACAACATCTCTTTTTCTTTTGCCGCTTCACGAACCTTATCTAAAATAGCAAACTTCTTATCACGCAATTTCTGCAACACTTCAAAAGACATCATCATCACAAAACGGTCACTTGAAACTGTTCGAATATAAATATTATTTTCTTCAGCCCACTGCATAATAATAGAAACTATTTTTCCATAAAATTCACTTTTTTCTTGTTCTTTTAAATTATGGATAACTTCATCGTAATTATCCATAATGAGTACCCCAATAACCGGTTGTTCATTCACATACTTCTTACAAAGATCTGTGAACGGTGTATTATCCGTTAAATATAACAAGCGCTCATCACGATGATGTTCTACTAAATATGTTTTATCTTTAACCGTAATTTCAAAAACAGCGCTCTCCCCTAAAACCTTATCATACAAAGCTTCACTCATCGTTTGTAAAGGAAGATCATGTAAATCTGCACCGAAAATTTGTTTTGCAAAACCATTAAACCAGACCACTTCATGAGCTTCATCATATAATAAAACTCCAATTGGTAATTCATTAAAAACAATCTCACCTGCATGCTTCACACGATAGCTAACTGCTTCAATTCGCTTTTTAGTATCTAACTTATAATGATAATACGCATTAATCTTATAGATAGCGTCTCCTACAAAGTACAAGAAGATGATTAGTGAAATCACATCTGACTGAAAATAAGCATAAACTCCTGAAACAAGAATAAATAAGCTCGATACAGTAATATAGCCAAGGTGTTCTTGATATTCATCCAACCATTTCCGAACCTTCTTCACTATCGATACACCACCTTTCACTATACCCCTTTTATCTCAAAACGTTTTCGATAGTCAAACAATGCATCCATCATTCCAATCAATGAAACAAACATAACTAAGTTTGATAAAATGGCGAATACAACAACCATAATGCCTAAACCTTTTTGATTTCTTGATTTAAAGAACTGAATAGCCACAATAATTCCTTGAATCATAAATAAAGTGTTTAAAAGCATTACCACGTTTAATAAAACAACTGTCACACCACTATTTCTAACAAAAGCCATCGCAAACTGTGAAATAATCAATAAAATAGCAAGCTTTGCTCCAAGTTGAAACTCAGAAATAGGCTGTGAAACTGGAGTTTGAAGATGCATGCGTTTTAACACAAGAGTCGAAACCTTGTCGCTTAAAAAAGCTTGAATTGCACCCATAATTAACAGCAACGTTGGCATTACCATTGGAATAACCGTCTGCATCATCTCTTGCATCGAAGTCAATTGCTCCATACTTCCTTCAGGCATCACACTTCCAACTTGATCAAAAACACTAAACATCTCATTCATCGTCTGTAAAAACATTTCCGAAATGCTTAATTTGGTTAAGACATAAGTCATTAATGGCATAACTACAACAAACACAATTGATGCATTCAAAATACGATTCCAATAAGGCCACTTTTTAACAATTCCAATTCCTAAAAGAGCACCTGTTATACCATAAAGAAGCGTTGTCATTAAACCATAAACAGATCCAATCAAGTACGTTCCAATCGTACATCCAAGCAACAATAATAGAATATCAGACACCTTCTGACTAACCACGCTATAGATAATGAGGGGAATAGGTAACAGAAGTGTCATGATACTTGGTAAAATTCCGACATTATATAAAATAAAAAAAACTAAGTAAATGGCCATCATCATTGCTGCATTTACTAGCGACTTTGTCTTCATCAAAAGACCCCCTTCTAAACGTTGGCTATCATGAGTATTATACCACATAACCCAAATTTTAAGAATTATAAAAATACGTTACTCCTATTATGGCCTTTTTACCGATAAATCAAGCACTTTAAAAATAATACACACTTTTTTAAAAAAATATAGAGAACTATTCCTTTTGCTCATGCAAAAAAGATGCTCTAGAATAAACTATTATTGTGATAAGGAGTTAGAAAACAAGAAAACAACTTATCACACCACTAGAATAGCAATCATCGAAGCACTACACTAATTCTTATAACAATAGCCATCAGCAAAATATTTGATGCACCCTATCAACTCGAATCTTAATATTAAGCCTAGTGATTTATTGATGAAGAACAAAGTGTCGCTAGTACCTCAAATAATTTTATTAACAAATATATTCCTATCCATTACTTAACTTTAAGTGCGACATCTTACTAATTACTTAACCTCCATCCATTCCAAACCCTATATCCTTTCATTCAAAAAATTCCTTTAACATCTTTCCTTTCAACTAAACTACAGTCTTTTAAAAACTATCGCGCTTAGTTCTCATCAACCTTCAATATTCTAAAAGTTTGTCTCATTGCACTATAGTTTCACTAAACTCATTCATATCAAATTATCAACTCCACACTATTTATTCATATACATTCTTAACCTCCATCCACTACACCATTTTAAGCACCATTTAATTTCCAATCATCACACCACCCTTCATTACTCACTCACACTCCACCTATTCATCATCCCAAACTCCTAGTATCACATCCATTACATCTAATACCTTTCATTCTAATATCCTTTCAAATTCCATCCTTCATACAAATCCCACTACACACCATCCACTACATTTTTTTAAGCACCATTTAATTTTCAATCATCACACCACCATTAATTAATCGCATCCCCCCTATACATCCACTAAGCTCCTAGTATCACATCCACTACATCTAATACCTTTCATTCTAATACCCTTTCAAATTCCATCCTTCATACAAATCCCACTACACACCATCCACTACATTTTTTTAAGCACCATTTAATTTTCAATCATCACACCACCATTAATTAATCGCATCCCCCCTATACATCCACTAAGCTCCTAGTATTACCTCCACTACATCTAATACCTTTCATTCTAACATCTTTTAAAATTCCATCCTTCATACAAATCCCACTACACACCATCCACTACATTTTTTTAAGCACCATTTAATTTTCAATCATCACACCACTATTGATTACTCACATCCCACCTATACATCCACTAAGCTCCTAGTATTACCTCCACTACATCTAATACCTTTCATTCTAACATCTTTTAAAATTCCATCCACTATATCATCCCATTCACTAACATCCTTTTAACATCATTATAAATTTGTCCCAACTCATTTATCACTACTTCCTAAACTAACTTTGATAGATCCTCCAATACACATCCCCAAACATTAAAATAACTATTCTAAAAAAATCCCATCATTGCAGTAAAACACCTACCAAAAAATAGCTTCCATCTCCTAACATCATCCATCCATTCATCCAACAAAAAAATTGCTTACTAGTCCTAATCCATCTACCAATCATCAAAACAACATAGTCCTATTAATAAAAACATTACACAAAAAGAATTCCATCATATTCATCATAACGTCAAAACAAGCATCGACCCATTCGAAACAACTATTTTAAACTCAACTTTACCACTCACAATAACTCCGTAGCATTAAATCTAACATCATCTAACTAACACATTGCAACATTCAAAAAAAACTCTTTATATCTACACATCATTCTAAAACTACCACCATCTAATAAATACATTCTAAACATAATCATACTCCAAACGTACCACTAACCCTACTACTTCAACTACACCCTTTCACTCCAATCGCTCAGTTATAAATGTATAAAAAAACACTCTCTCCTTTCATCCTAACGGTCATCCTATTCCACACATATTGATTCAAGCTTTTAGATTAATTTTTTAAAAATAAACCTTCTTCTTACTATTTACCTACACATCCTAACCTAACTTAAATAATAAGAAGATCCCTTTATCAAAACATTATTCCACGTAATATTCCTACACCTATCATCCCTATATTTCACTTAATAACTAACATTTTTCTAATAATAGATAAGGCTCCCTTTATAGGGAGTCTTTATTATTTATTTTTATAAAAATAATAACGCTAAGCAACATTATGATGTATAATAAAAAGGTAATAACGTTTAAAATTTAAATATTCTAGGAGGGTTTTTGTATGTCAGAGAAAAAATATAATCCATTAAGTTTATTAAGCGATGCTCACTTATGTGAAGATATGAGTTGCTGTACAGACACTTACTTATTAGATCGTTCAACGATGAAATATGAACCAATCCAAGAAGTAGCAAATAAAGAAACAGAAAAAGAAGAAGAAAAATAAAACAAAAAGAACATCATCTAAAACATAGATGATGTTCTTTTCTTTATTCACAATAACAAATCCACACCTTTAACCTATCTACCCTAACTAAGACGCTACTCACTTAATACAGATGCACTCTTTTAATATCACCTTTGGTTATGCCTCGACTATTAATTGTTATGTCCCGCTAACTTTCACTCTGTGAAACAAGCTGGGCTAACAATAACTCCGCTAACCCGAATTTCATTTAATACAGACATCTTCTTTCAATATGGGTTCGGCTTACGCCTCACCTATCATCCGCGGAATCGCCTCTCTTCGCTCGGCATATAGATGAACTAACGCGATAAAATCGCGAGTTCATCTAACAAAAAAAGACTGCCTCCTATTAAGAGACAGTCTTTAAACTTAAGAATATTAAGTTTTTGGGCCCTGATGCAAATATCTCATTTGAGATGCCACTAGAAGAAACAGGTTGTTTCTTTTACATCACCTAGTGGACAATAAAGGTTTGTTTGTGTGTGTATATGTTCTGAAAAAAAATGGCGCTTAAATTGCGCCACTTTTTAAACCATTACTATTCAGCAGAGAATGGTAATAATGCCATGTGACGAGCACGTTTAATAGCAACTGTTAATTCACGTTGATATTTAGCGCTTGTTCCTGTTACACGACGAGGTAAGATTTTTCCACGATCAGATACGAAACGTTTTAATAAATCTACATCTTTATAGTCGATTTTCGTAATTTTGTTTGTAGTGAAATAACAAACTTTACGACGACGACGTCCTCCACGACGGAATTGAGCCATGTTAGTTCCTCCTATTCATAAACAAAAGTATTTATTTTATTTTTTATTTAAAAATTAAAATGGTAGATCATCATCTGAAATGTTAATAGTAGAACTGAAATCAGGTCCATTATTGAACGAAGGTGATGAATTGCCAAAGTTTTGATCTGGACTTGGAGCTCCTCCAAATGGGTTTCCACCAAAAGCATTGGAAGATTGTTGTGATGGGAATGATGGCGCACCACCATATCCTCCACCGAATCCACCAAAGTCTTGTGATGGCTGAGAACCAAAGCTTCCACGATCAGCAGATGCAGAGCGTGGTTCTAAGAACTGCACGCTATCGCAAACAACGTCTGTTGTATAGCGAGTTGATCCATCCTGAGCTTGATAGCTACCAGTTTCAATACGTCCTTCCACTCCGATAAGAGATCCTTTACGTAAAAACTTCGCCATATTCTCAGCTTGGTTACGCCATGCAACACAGTTGATAAAATCTGCTTGGCGTTCTCCATTTTGACTAGTGAAAGTACGATTAACCGCGATGCTAAATCTCAAGTTAGCAATACCATTAGTGGTATACTTTAACTCAGGATCACGAGTTAATCGCCCTACTAAGACTACGCGATTAATCATTTATCTCACCCTCACTTAGTACTGATTAATATTATTCTTCTTCTTTAATAGCGATGTAACGGATAACATCTTCGCTGATTCCAGCTAAACGATCGAATTCGTTTTTAGCTTCGATTGAAGAGTTAACAGTTAATACTACATAGTAACCTTTAGTGAAATCTTCGATAGCATATGCTAAATCACGCATACCCCATTCTTTCATTTCAACGATTTCAGCTCCCATGTTAGTGAACATAGTGTTGAATCCTTCAATAACAGCTTTGCGTCCTTCTTCTTCTAAGTTAGGACGAACGATGTACATAATTTCGTATTTTCTCATTATAGTGCACCTCCTCTTGGTCTAGACGGCTCTTACCGAGCAAGGAGTAATCTTCAATTACTCACAGTCATATATTATAGCACAGTGTGTCGTACTATGGCAAGTCAAAAAAAACTAGACTCACCATTTCACAAATAAAAATAAGCACGTTTAAAACGTGCCTATTTGTTAAAATCATCACCTAATTCTAGTTGCAATTATACAATGTACTAGATGATGATTCAAATTTATTATGGTTATATAACTTAAACCTTATTCAATCATTATAAAATTTAACCACGTGCTAATTTCGTACGTAACTTAGTAGAAATAGTTTCAACAATTAAAACTAAAATAATAATCCCAAGTAAAATAGCTCCTGCTTTTGACCAGTTAAAATCGTTCATCGCAAAAATTAATGGTGCACCAATTCCACCTGCCCCAACTAATCCTAAAGTAGAAGCATCCTTAATATTGATTTCAAAACGATAGATAACCGTTGAAGCGAAATCAGTAAATAACTGAGGTAAAATGCCATAACGAATTTTCTCAAAAGTATTGCATCCTGCGGCATCTAATGATTCTAATATTCGCTTATCTAAATCTTCAATCGCCTCAATATATAACTTTGAAATCATACCAATCGAAACAACAGATACGGTTAAAACACCAGCGAAAGCTCCTGGTCCTGTTACACGAAGAAACATTAACCCATAAACAAAGGCTGGGAATGTACGAATTGCAGCAATAAAAGTAAGAGCAATAAAATTAACCCATTTTGGTGCAATATTACGAGCTGCTAAGAACGCTAATGGTAAAGCTAAAATGGCTCCAATAATTGTTCCGACAAAAGCGATGGCGATAGTTTCTAGTAATAAGGCCGGTACTCCTAATTTAAAATCAAATAAGAAATCAACATCAGGCTGAAATAATGAGCTCACAATATTAGACATGATTGTAAATCCATTTTCTTTAATCCCTGTAAAAGTTATCGTCCCCATCGCCCATGCAATGATAACGAAAATAAAAGCGATGGTTAGGGATTTATGAATCCATCGATTTGGTTCTTTTCTTAATTGTTGATCAATAGTTAATTGCATATTACCCCAACCTTTCTCGGATATAACGACTAATATTTTCAATCACGATAATAGTCACAAATAACAATAATAATATCATTCCAACTTGATCATATTGACGCCATCCTAATTTTTCTTTTAATAATAATCCAATCCCACCTGCCCCAACATATCCTAAAATAGTGGCAGCACGAACATTAATTTCTAACGTATATAAGCACATTGAGAAATAGTTAGGTAAGATTTGAGGTGTAATAGCAGATTGAAAAGCTTCTAATTTTGTAGCTCCAACAGCTTCCATTGCCTCAAATGGTCCCATATCGATTGTCTCAATTTTTTCATATAACATTTTAACGACAATACCAAATGTAAAAATAGAAATTGCAACGGTTCCAGCAAATGTTCCTAACCTAAACACATAAGTTGCAAATAAAGCAATAATTAAGGTCGGAATCGTACGAACAATACTTAGGATAAATCGCATAATCCATAATGAGCATTTTGATTTATTAATATTTGAAGAAGATAAAATAGCAACTGGGAATGCTAATAAACTACCAATAATTGAACCTAAAATAGACATCTTAATCGTTTCCACTAATGGGGGAATAATTTGATCAATAATTGACCAATCTGGGGATAGCATATCTTTTAAGATAATAAAGAATTGATTTCCACGTCTCATTAAGGCATTAAAATCAAATCCTGTAATCGTAGCAGCCCCCCATAATGCAAGTGCTAATCCAATTAAAATAAAGGGTGCGACTGAACGAGGTGGCTGAATCTCTTTCCCGTTATCTAACGTAATTTTTTTGGGTTGAAATAAATCTCTCATTCGCTTCATTCTTAAGCCTCCATTAATTCATCAGCTGCTAATTCGCGACCATAGATTTGTTTTAAGATTTCACTATCTACCATATTTGACGGACCATCATAGACAATTTCTCCTGCTTTGATTCCAATGACACGAGTTGCATATTTTAAAGCTAAATCAACATGGTGAATGTTAATTAAGACTGAAATCTTCATTTCTTCATTAATACGTTTAAAATCATCCATAACTTGAGTTGCAGTAATTGGATCTAATGCCGCTACAGGCTCATCTGCTAAAATAATTTCTGGTTTTTGGGCAAGTGTACGAGCTAACGCAACACGTTGTTGTTGCCCTCCTGATAATTGATCTGCACGAACATAGGCCTTATCTAAAATTCCTACTTTATCTAATGCCTCTAACGCAATCACTTTATCCTCTTTTGAAAAGACACCAATCATTGATTTATAAAATGGCATATCAGGAACACGTGATGTTAAAACATTATTGATAACTGTTGTACGAGTTACTAAGTTAAA
This sequence comes from Turicibacter sanguinis, assembly GCF_013046825.1. Classification (NCBI taxonomy): domain Bacteria; kingdom Bacillati; phylum Bacillota; class Erysipelotrichia; order Erysipelotrichales; family Turicibacteraceae; genus Turicibacter; species Turicibacter sanguinis. The sequence continues at coordinate 615,520 of NZ_CP053187.1, forward strand.
TGATTGGAAAACCATTCCGATATGACGACGGAATTTACGTAATGATTTTCCTTTTAAATCATTAACATTTTCACCATTTACAATTAATTCTCCGTCTGTAATATCATGCATACGATTAATCGTACGTAATAACGTTGACTTTCCCGCTCCAGATAATCCAATAATTGCAACAAATTCACCCTGTTCAATCTCTAAATTAATATTTTTTAACGCATGAAATCCATTTGGATAAACTTTATTTACATTATTAAACTTAATCATCGACTTCTTTCTCCTTATCTTCTACATGAAAGAAATGAGCCCAATTAGGACTCATTTCTAATAGATTGATTATTTATTTGATTGAACTAATTCGTTTGCTTTACGAGCACCATCATAATCTTCAGACGTTCCAATTTGGTATCCTTTATGGCTATAGATTGAAATAATTTCTTTACCTACTTCAGTATTTCCAATGTTGATAAATGCCTGTTGGATGGCTGCTTTTAATTCAGGTGTCATCACTGGATCTTTAGTTACTGAAATCGTATCATTATAAATTCCTTCTGTTACCCCAATAACATTTGTTTCTTCCCAGATTGACGATTCACGACCAAAGTCATTTACCCATTGATTTTCAAAATCAAGACGAGCATCTGCATAAGTAACCATAATATCGATTTGACCATTAGCTAATTGTGATAGAGCTGTTCCATATCCGTCTAAAGCTACTTTATTTGGTAAATCTAATATTGAGATGCCATAGTTATCTTGTAACCATAAAGATGGGTAAATATATCCTGCTGATGAAGAAGTACTTCCTTGCACTCCCCAAACTGCTGATTCTAAATCTTCTTTTGTTAATGTTTCACCATTATTAATCTTAGCCGCTAATTCTTGACCTTTTGCAGATGGTCCAGCAATAATTAACGCACGATAATAAGTAACTTGGTCTTCTGTATTTGCAGTTGGTGCTGTATTCCAATCTACCGGATTTTCAGAATCATGATTTAATCCAAAACGTGTTGCTGTTAAGGCAACATCTACATCATTATCATATAGTACGTAAGTTCCACCAGGAATAAATCCAACTTGAGCTGTACCTGAAGCTAATGCTTCTCCAACAGCCTCGAAACTTGTTCCAACTGTAATTTTAATATCTTCAAATTCAAATCCTTGAGCTGCTAACTCTTCTTTTAATAATCCCTCTAAAGGTTCTGTTGCTTTCTCAATTTCCTCTGCATTACGTGATGGAACGAAATATACCACTAACTCGTTTAAGTCTGCCGAACTTGATCCACACCCAGCTAATGTTAAAAATGCAATCATCATAACCGAGAAAAAATTCAATAATTTCTTCATTTTGGTAGTACTCCTTTCACTTTTTAAATACCTATCTAAAATATCTAAAAAATAATATCATTTTTTCGACTTTTTTCTACAATTATTGTTAATACGATTTAAAATCATACAAAATTCCCACAGACTTCAACTGAGTATAAAAAAAAGAATTAAGTAAAGTTTACTTAATTCTTCTAAAATAATTGATTTAACTAAACATTGAAACGGAATAACATAACATCCCCATCTTGTACGATGTACGATTTTCCTTCTAAACGGTACCGTCCTGCTTCACGTGCCGCTAACTCAGAACCATATTTTACTAAATCATCAAATGAAACAGTTTCGGCACGAATGAATCCGCGTTCGAAATCACTGTGGATAATTCCAGCACATTGTGGAGCTGTCATTCCTTTAATGAATGTCCAAGCACGAACTTCTTGCACTCCAGCTGTAAAGTAAGTCGCTAATCCTAATAAATCATAAGCTTCGCGAATTAATTGATCTAATCCACTTTCTTTGATTCCTAACTCTTCTAAAAATGCTGCTTTTTCTTCTTCCTCTAATTGAGAAATTTCTTCTTCGATACGAGCACAAACTTTAATTACTTTTGCCCCTTCACGGTCAGCATATTCAACTAAAGCTTTAACATATTCGTTATCTTCACCAGCCATTAAATCATCTTCACCAACATTAGCAACATATAAAATTGGTTTTAAAGTTAATAATTGTAAATGTTTGATAGCTGCTTTATCGTCATCTGATAAATCCATTGCACGTGCAGGTAATTCTTGATCGAATCCTTCTTTTACTTTTTCAAGTACTGCAACTTCAGCTTTTGCATCTTTATCTCCAGATTTAGCTTGTTTTGCTAAACGAGTTAAACGACGATCAACTTGCTCCATATCAGCTAAGATTAACTCTAAGTTAATAACTTCAACGTCACGAACTGGATCTACTGAACCTTCTACGTGAATGATATTTCCATCTTCAAAACAACGAACCACTTGAGTGATTGCATCTACTTCACGGATATTGGCTAAGAATTTATTTCCTAATCCTTCTCCATTACTTGCCCCACGTACTAATCCCGCGATATCTGTAAATTCGAAAGTTGTTGGAACTGTCTTCTTAGGACTAACTAATTCCGTTAATTTATTTAAACGTTCATCCGGAACCTCAACAACCCCAACATTTGGGTCAATTGTTGCGAACGGATAGTTTGCTGCTTCAATTCCAGCTTGAGTAATTGCATTGAATAAAGTTGATTTCCCGACGTTTGGTAAACCAACAATTCCAGCCGTTAATGCCAATGTCTTCACGTCCTTTTTATCTAACTGTATAATATCTTTTTTATTTTACACTATTTTAGTCCTTTTAGCAAAATCAACTCGAGATAATCACAAAGATATCGACTAAAAATGCGCATCCTAACTTCCATTAAGTTGGAATTTTTTTATTTCATTCCTCATATAATGAGAAAATAAATCGTTATTTGACATCACCTTGAAAGGATGTGGATTCATGACTCAAATTAATTTTTCAGTAAAAGGATTAATCATTAAAGACCATCATTTTTTAGCTTTACACAAAAGCAATGCCAAAAATAACTTCTTAGACTTACCTGGTGGAAAAACACATATGAAAGAAAGTGCTGAGCAAGCATTACTTCGAGAAATCGAGGAAGAGACTAACCTTATTGTCTCACCCAAAAAAGTATTAAGCACCTGGCAGTTCGTTAATGATGATTACCTCATTATGGGCGTTTTATATCTATGCGATTTAGTTGGGGGTGATCTAGTTCTTTCAAGTGAACATAACTACTACGAATGGTTACCACTTAATCTAGACTCAGCTACACGACTAAATCCTTCATTATCTGACGCAATTTGTCAGTTAGATTTTAAAGCACTTTGAGGTCTATTTTTCATCTTTTCGCATATGCTATAAATGTATTGGTTTTTCCTTTACACTCTTTCAAAAATTTTAACACTTATCCATTAAAAGATAGCCCAGGCAAAATGACCTGGGCTTTTACTATGCCTTTGTTAACCACATCTTCACTTCTTCATTCCATATTGATAAAGGAATGTCTTGATAATTTAAGATTTCAAACAGTGAAAATTCTAATTCTTGTTCTTCAATCTGACGCTCAATGATTTGTTTAAACTGACATCTTAACATAATCTGTGGATGAGTTAACAATGGGATTTCAACTTCAGTAAACCCGTGCTTTCCTTTAACTAAGAAATAATGATAATTAAAATTTTCAATATTCAAGTGATCATTTTGTGTGCTCACCACCTCTAAATTCAAATCGACTCGAGGCAATGTTCTTGAAAACTGACGATTTTTTTGACGTCGAAATCTAATATTTCGTTCAATATCATTATAGATACTTTTATCCACAATTTCGCTCGGTAAATGCGGGACACGATCATATAAAATCTTAATTAATTCCTGATAATTTTCTTCAGATATTTCATTTACTTCAAAAACATACCGATAGGTGTCATCTGAATCCACACGAATTAATTTCCCTTTAAATGAAGCCTGATAGTCTTCTCGAGTTAAACTAATCGGATAAATCTGATCACTTGGAATCAAGTATGGAAAATCTGATTGTACAGCAATTCCTTTTTCTGAAATATCATAGGTTTTTAACGATTTTAATTCATGGTCCACTTCAATAGTTACATCCGTCTCAATTTTAAATCGATCGCTCATCCGATAGACAGGGCGACCTAAAACAAAGAATAATGCCATTAATAATCCATAACTATTTGTCGCTAACCAAAATAAAGCAATGACGTATTCACTTCCATCGCCTAAAAACAAATGATAAAATGAACGGATCATTCCAATGAATGTCAATGCTAGTAAAATAAAATGAGGAATAGCCAGCTTTAAAATATCAGAATTTTTATGAACGACTTGTTTATCCTTACGTGTAACTTCAAATTTTTTCATACTTAAACCGATTGACTCTAATAAAACAGCTGGAATTAAAGAGGGCATCATAATAATTTCATAAACATTCGTCCACTTAATACTTCGAACATTTCCCGAAAAGCGACGAAGTGTCATTCTAATCATGACATACATTGGCAACCAAAAAACAATGACTTGAATTAAGTTTGCTTTGACAACGACCACATTAAAGACTGTAAACATAATCGGTGCCGACAAATAAATGATTCGCTTTAAACAGTTATACCAATAAAAAATCGCATTTGTATAGTTGATGCGTTGTTTCCATGTTAGTCCTTTTAAAAGTAATGGACAGTAACGACGAAATGTTTGAATACATCCACGGGCCCAACGATTACGTTGTTTCAAAATCCCCTCTAAATCATGTGGTGATAATCCAGATGCTTGAATGGAATCTACCGCATATGAAAGATATCCTTTACTTTGAATCAACATCCCCGTGGCAATATCTTCGGTGATAATTCCTGTGACGAATCCCCCTATTTCATTTAAGGCCTCTCTTGATAAAATGGTGTTACTTCCACCATAAATAACAGAGTTACTTTCATTTTTTCCAAGTTGAATATCTCGATAAAAATAATCCTGTTCATTCGGAATCCGATCTTCAGAGAATAAATAATATTGGAAAATGTCTGGGTTATAAAACACCTGCGGAAGCTGAATAAATCCAAGCTTTTGGCTTAAATTCTTTTCTTCAATCCCTCTTTCACGTTCTAACTGACGTTTTTGCTCATTTTCAATGAAAAATGGAATACTCTCAAGTAAAAAATGCTTCATCGGTATCATATCTGCATCTAGTGTCACCACATAAGGGGATGTTGTAAGGCTTACTGCATGATTTAAATTCCCTGCCTTTGCGTGTTCATTATCCACTCTACTTATATAATGTACACCTAAATGCTTGGCTAACTGTTTAACATTCGGACGATGTCCATCATCTAGTATATAGATATGAACCTTTGATAAATCCGGATACGCCATATTCTTACATCCTATAATGGTTTTATATAACAGTTCCTCGGGTTCATTATATGTAGCAATATAAACATCAACATGTGGATAAAGCTCTTTATCTACCACTTCCGGTTTTACGGGCACAATCAGTTTAGTTACATTTAAGAAATGAATAAAACATTCACTCATCCCTAGTAACTCAACAATTAACAAAATAAGTCCGCAACTAATAGAAAACCATCCGTATCCAATCGGAATCGTAAAAAAAATTCGCCAAATAAAGTACACTGTTGAAAATAAAACATAAAATAACAGCCACTTTCGATGGCTTCTTATTTTTTTTGTTTCCATCGTTACTCTCCTTTCGAAAAGTTAAAAAATTCAGGAACTAAATTTGAAGGACTGACTGAAACTAAAACAATATCTGGCTGATACATCGGAACTAATTCATACAGTGAGCCACCTTCATAATAACGTAAGTCAATGAGTTTCATTTCACCAACCGTTGTGGATAAAAAAGCAGCCAATGGTAACATAAAGGAATCTTTAATCATTAAAATTTTAGGACCATTCTCATATAAATTATTTTTAATCCTTACTTCTCCATAATTTCCACCTAAATAAACCATATAATGGTCGGCCTCTATCCCTAGATCCTCAGATAACCAATGGGTTTGAAGAACGGTTTCATCAAATGTACCTGTTACCATATTCCCATCCCAAGTATAAGTTAAATTCGTTTCAAACATTGGCTTAATGACTATAAAATCATCCATTCCTGCATAACCATAACCGATTCGTTTTCCTAAAGAACCCAGAAATGATTGAGGATAACTAATCTGTTCATACTGATTTAAGTCCGTATAACCTTCATCTAACTCCAAACCATATCGCTCATTCAAAAATGAGACAACCTGTGTAAATCCCCAAAAGGCAGTCCTTGGTGTCCAGTGGTGATCAGTATCAAAAAATAAATCAGACGGTTCGATCCCACTTTGTAAAATACCCTCTCGTAAATCGAGATAATCAATCTTATCTTCAGACAACTTTCTTAAAAATTCATCTGCTCCCTCATTTGCATAGTTATAAGGTAATCCTTTACTAAAGGTCGTATAACCCTTAATAACTTTATCCGGTGGCATAATAAATGCTACATCCACAGCATACAAATCCAGATAATTTTTAAAATTTTTCATTTCTTGATTAATCTCACTCATATCATTAGGTCCTTTTGAAAAATAGGAAAAATGTAATTTTCCCTGTTCATCTCGGATCACATCAAAATTATCTACCTCATTTTTTCCCATCCATTTTTGAATCACTCCATAAAAATCTACAAACTGAATCTTCCCAATAAAATTCTCATTAAAGTAAGCTTCAAGTTGTGTAGGATTATCGAGTTCAACCTCCTTCGGTATCTGAATCAGATGAAAGATATTGAGTGCACTCATCCCTAAAATTGAAACCATCAATACACTAGTCGTCACTGACTTTACCTTCATCCTATTCACCTCCTAAAAATTAAAATAAATAAATGGATTATACGTTCCCTTAACTAAATAAGTAACACTAATCATGAACAATAACCACATTGCAATGGGAGAGATCCACTTCATTCCCTTAATAGGTTTTAGTGGAACCGCAAAAATTAATCCCGCCATTAAAAAAAGCCCATACTCTTTTAGATACATTAAATCCTGTGAAATCAAGAAGTGAGATTTTAATGGATTAAGCATGGAACCAAAGTATGAAAAAGCGTCGGTCATACTATTCGATCGAAATAAAACCCACCCAAACAATACGACCAATAGCGTATAAACTCTTGGCCAAACTCGACCTTTTTTTCGCATCCACTTCGTGAAAGGAAATAGCTTCTCAATTAAAATAAAAATAAAAAACCAAAGTCCCCATACAATAAAGGTCTCCTTTGCTCCATGCCAAATACCAGTTAATAACCAAACCACAAATAAATTACGAATCAATATATCCGGGTTACTAACACGGGAACCTCCGAGTGGGAAATAGACATAATCTCTAAACCATTGACCGAGGGAGATATGCCAACGACGCCAAAATTCAGAAACAGATTGTGCGATATATGGAAAGTTAAAGTTCTCATCAAAATGAAAGCCAAGCATCAACCCGAGTCCAATTGCCATATCCGAATAACCACTAAAGTCATAGTAAATCTGAAGTCCATAAGCTATAGCACCTACCCATGCAAACACCAATGACAATCCATCATTAACCTGTAAAAACGCACGATCGGCCACAATTGCAATCGTATTAGATAACAATACTTTTTTTGCTAATCCAATCACAAATCGGTTCATTCCCGTACTGAAATCATTCCAATTTTCTCGACGATTTTCGATTTCCCAAGCAATGGTATTATAACGAACAATAGGTCCTGCTATGAGCTGTGGAAAGAATGAAATATACAACCCAACATTTAAAATATTATGCTGGGCCTTAGCATTTTTCCGATAAATATCCACAACATAAGAAATACTTTGAAACGTAAAAAATGAAATTCCAATCGGTAATAAAAAATCAGGAATCGGTAACTGATAATTTCCTTGCGTATTAATGAACATCATCGTTGGTCCTAAGTACTTAAAGACAAATAAAATACCGATGTTATATAAAAGCATCCAAAACATGAGCCACTTACCTGCTTTAGATCCGTGCTCTACCTTCTCCGACCACAAGCCTAAAAAATAATTAACGACGATGGAAGTGATCATCAACCAAACAAAAATAGGCTCTCCAAAAGCATAGAATAAAAGACTAACAATTAATAAAAAGACATTACCAGCTCGGCGAAATGGTTTTAATAAAAAATACCCGATCCAAAAGAAGGGCAAAAATGCAAATAAAAAGATTGTAGATGAGAATAACATCATTCAAAACCTCGCTTTACCTAACTACCCTTTACAAGTAGTATGTGATAAAAAGACTTTATTAAAGATTGGCAGTCCATCTATTTGGGTAAAACATTCACCAAACTATTTCATCCATTAAAAAGACATTCTTTCATTAAAAAGAATGTCTTTTTCTAGATTTTGAAAATAAAATAATGCCTATAAAACCAATTAGGCTACAAATACTCACAACCAAAGTGACCTTTTGTAGGATCGTTCCTTCGTATGAAACCACAATCATCCCTTCGCCTACAATATCTCGAACAATGACACGAACGACTCCATTGTCTCCACTCCCAACCTCTAAAGATTCGTCATTCAATTTCGCCCCATATCCTTTGTAATAAAGTAATGGGACCTTAATCTCTAAATCAGGCTGTGTTTGTCCACTAAATTTAATCGTAATCGTCGTCCCCACTTGATTCGCAACATAATCAATATCCTGATTAACAAAGTACTGATTCTCACGTTCGATCATCAAATCATTATCTGTCTCAAGAGGAATATACTCCCCATTTCCAACCGTATAATGGCGATCTGTAATCGAATTTGATGAGGTATCGGTTCTCGCTAAAGGATCCACTAGAATTGGATCATAATAATTAATCGTTTCATACTCAGCTTGAACCCCAAGCCACACACTCCACGCTACAATAATGATACCTAGAATCTTTCCAATTTGACTTGATAACGAGTAAAACAAGGCAAAAGCCAACGTTAAAAAAGACGTCGCAATCATTAATAATCGCCATGGAAACTGAAGACGAGCAAAAATCGGGATATATTTCAAAACAAAATGCCACGGAAACAAATGACTTGTCATGATTAATACCATAAAACTAATGATAACTCCTATCCAGGCTACATTTTTTTGCCTTTGAGTGGCTTCTTGACGTTGTGCTAACATGCCGAGTAAGACAATCCCAATAATAGAAATCCCTACTCCACCTGGAAACCAATCATCAGGAGATCCACTAATCGAATACGTTAAAAACACATCCTTTAATGAAAATAACCAATTCAAATCATAATTTGAGTTGTCAGATACCCTAAATTTTTGATTCATTAACAGCTCAAACATTGGAAACAAACAATAACTAACCAATAAGATGGACATCATAGTCGCTTTAATCAAGCTCCATAATCGCTTTCGATGTCTAAATAATTTAATAATCGAGAATAAACAAATCGCCACCATAACTTCACACCACATCGAACCACTCAGTAAATGCGATAAAAAAACACCACTAAATCCAATAGTTAGCTCATACCATTTTCTCTCATCATCAAAAAAGATATAGTAAATTCCAAGAAGGATAAACGGAATAAACATAAACGCTAAAACTTCACCGAGTGCAGCTCGTGTCCACACATCCACAATGCGATATAAAGACACGGTATAAAGCAGCATTCCAAGTCGTGATGCCCACTCATGATGCGTGATTTTAATTAAAGCACGATATATAAATATGGCAGTCAGTGCAGTATAAACTAAAATCATGATTTTATAAGCTAAAATAACATCAACACCGACTAAACACAATAAAGCAGCGGGATATAAAAACAAATCGGGATACATGATTCCATTTGCGTAACCATAACCATAAAAGTAATCTGGATAAATTCGCACCGGAAATTCACCAAATTGTAATCCTTTTGAGATAGCTTCGATTCGTGATAAATGAAAAATTAAATCATGCCCGCCGGGAATCGTTTCGTTAAGTAATCCAAAACAACTTAAACAAATGGCGAGCAATAAAAAAATCCACAAACCTATATTGAATTTCTTCATGAAAAAACAAGCCTCCTAAAAAAACAGTCCTCCTTATATTTCCACTTTTTGAACATTATATACGGAAAAAGGAAAGTCTTTCGACTTCCCTTCTCTAATAATAAAATAAAGAGATCTCCCTTAGGAGCCCCCTTTGTTTTATATTTTTTTAAGTTTGGAACGGCCTATAATTACAATAAAAACAATGAAACTAATAATACTAATACCAAGCGTTATATGTTGTAATGTTGTTCCTTCGTAGGAAACCACAACTATTCCATTTTCTACAACTTCTGGAATAACAAAACTAACAGCTCCATTGCTACCTGATATCACTTCAAGTGATCGACCCTCTAGTTTAGCACCATAACCCTTGTAATAAAGTAGCGGCACTTCAACTTGTAAGTCTGGTTGAGTCTGCCCTTCGAATTCAATGGTAATCGTTGTCCCCTCTTGTTTTGTTTTGTATTCAATTTCTTGATTTACACGATATCGATTTTCAAGTCCATACATATTGATAATATTAGTTTTTAAAGGGACATATTCAGAATTTCCAACCGGATAATCACGATCATTAACTGCATACTCTGATATCTCCTCGCGAACTAAAAGACTTGAATCTACTTTCGTCATATATCTCAACGTTTCAATTTGCGCTTCTACCCCAACTATGACACTAAGGATTACCGTTAAAATCCCTAACACTTTAGCATAGCTCGTTGAATATGAATAAAAAATAGCAAAAGCTAAAACTAATAATGACGTTGCTATCATTAATAATCGCCACACAAACTGAAGACTTTCAAAGACTTTAGCATACTTTAAAACTTCATACCATGGGAAAATATCACTCATCATCACTAATACAACAAGACTAATGATGACACTTCCCCAGGCAACAACTGATAATTTTTTAGGAATTTCTTGAATCTGTGCTGCCAAACCTATCGCAATAATCCCCATTACTGAAAATCCAATTCCACCAGGAAACCACTCATTAGGATGACCTTCAATTTTTGAATCTAAAAAAATAGCCTTTAATGGTAAAACAGAATCACCTAAATAATACGCAATATCTTCAGACATTTTAAGTTTTTGGTCCATTAACTGTTCAAACATTGGAAATAGGAAAAAACTAACTAACAAAATCGTCATTCCTGTTGCTTTAATTAAATTCCATAATCGTCTAGGTTCTTTAATCATCTTTGGAATAAACACAATACAAATCACAACCATAACAGATGACCACATAGCTCCGCTCAGTAAATGAGATAAGAAAATTCCTGTAAATCCAATCGTTAACTCATACCATTGTCGGTCATCATCAAAAAAGATATAGTAAATTCCTAGTAAAACAAATGGAATAAACATAAACGCTAGCACTTCTCCCAGTGCTGCTCTTGTCCAAACATCAACAACTCGGTATAACGATACCGTATAAAGAAGCATCCCAAGTCTTGATGCCCACTCCTGACGGGTAATCTTTATTAGCGTACGATACATAAAAATAGCAGTCAAAATTGTACACACTAAAATCAAGCCTTTATATGCCCAAATGACACCTATCCCTGTTAAACAAAGAAAGGCAGCGGGATATAAAAATAAATCGGGATACATAAGACCATTTGCATATCCGTACCCTTTAAAATAATGTGGATAAATTCGAACCGGTAACTCTCCAAATCGGATCCCTTCAGATAACGATTCAATTCTCGCTAAATGAAACGATAAATCATGTCCCTTTGGCAAGTCATTCATAAATAATCCAAAGCAACTCAATCCAACAGCTGCAACTAAAAATACTAATAACCCTACATTCAATCTTTTTGTTAGAAAATTCATTCTCTAAACCTCCTGCTATAAAACAAAAACCTATTTTATCCAATTCAAAAAAGAAAGTCAAATGACTTTCCTTTTCTAAAATAAATTAAAATACCAATCTAATAACGACTGCCCATAAAACAAACAAATATACGAGGCCATTGCAATAAATGGCCCGAACCCAATGACTTTTGCTTTATCTTTCATAAATAATAAAATATAACTTAAAGCAATAACTGACGCGATAAAAATAGATAAAAAGGTTGGTGCTATCCCAAGAACAAAACCAACGACAGCATAAAGTTTGATGTCTCCACCACCTAGTGCCTCTTTCTTAAATAAAAGTTGTCCGAGTAATCCAATGACGTAAAGTGTCAAAAAACCAACGACTCCACTTACCAAAGCACTCATCAAATCGAGTTGTGGATAAAGCACATATAAAAAAACGATGATAGCTCCCCAAAACAGCAACACCTTATCAAGAATCAATTGATAATAAATGTCCGACACGGTGATGATGATTAGCATTGAGAGAAAGGCCCACGCAACAAAAATATGTCCTGTTTCAAATCCTTCAAAACCATAAAACCAAACCGGGAACACAAATAGAAGTCCCGCTACGATTTCTGATAATAAATAAATCGGCTTAATGTGCATCTGACATTCACGACATTTTCCACCCTGAATGATATATGAGAGAATCGGCATTAATTCAATAGCTGTCAGTTGATGTCCACACCCCGGACATCTCGAACGGTCGCTCACCCAGTTTTCTCCGATTGGCATCCGGTAACCCACGACGTGGTAAAAGGACCCAAGAGCAGCTCCCAAAAATAAAAGTAATAAGTAAAACAAACGAAAACCTCCTTTCATCATACTATACGCTACTTCTCTACCACTTCTTTTTATTCTAAATATGCTTTTGCATCTTCCATTCCAATGACCCCATACATCATCTGTTCTTTAATTGCCATTTCCATGGTTTGCATCCCCATCTCTTTACTCGTTTGGATGACACTTGGAATTTGATAAACTTTTTCTTGACGGATTAAATTTGCGATAGCAGGAGTATTGACCATAATCTCACACACAGCTTTACGACCATCACTATCTTGACGCTTAAATAGACGCTGCGCTACTACCCCAACTAGACTTCCAGCTAACTGCATACGAATTTGAGTTTGCTTCTCTGCTGGGAAAACATTAATAATACGTTCAATCGTTGAAGCAGCTGATGAAGTATGTAGCGTTCCAATCACTAAATGACCTGTTTCAGCTGCTGTTAAAGCAATTTGTATAGTTTCTAAATCACGCATCTCCCCCACTAAAATAATATCTGGATCCTGGCGAAGGGCAACACGTAATGCAGAATTAAAATCCTTCACATCTGATCCAATTTCCCTTTGATTAATCACACATTTATTATGTTTATGCTGAAACTCAATCGGATCTTCAAGCGTAATAATATGCTTATGGGCGTTTTGATTCACATAATTAATCATGGCAGCTAACGTGGTTGATTTACCTGAACCTGTAGGACCAGTTACTAACACAAGCCCGCGTGGTTTATCCATAAAAGCTTTTAAAATAGGAGGTAACTCAAGTTCTTCAAATGTAGGAATTTTATTTGGAATCGGTCGAATAGCCAGTGCCATTTGGCCACGTTGATAATAAGCATTTACACGAAAACGTGAAACCCCCGGAATACTATGAGAAAAATCTAGCTGATAATTTTCTTGAAAGCTTTCAAAATGATCTTGCGGAATAATTTCATGTACTAATGCTGTCACAATTGACGGTGCTAAGACGTCATCATTTAAGGGGCGTAATTCTCCCCTTAAACGAATCATCACTGGTACCCCTACTGTAATATGAATATCTGAGGCTTTAAGCGTAATCGCCTCCGTTAAAATCTCATTAATTGATTGCATATACTTTCTCCCTTAATTACTAAATATAAAACTATTTGAATTGTATTTTTGTAATAAAAAGCTACACATATTGTGTAGCTTTTTGTTTTTTTATTAGAACAAGTCTGGAAGATATGAATTAGGGTCTGGAGTTATTATGACCTCTTCATTTACACGTATAACAACATCCTCATTTGTTGCTCCAACTTGTAGAGTATTGGTTAAATAATTTATATCTTCATTTGCAACTAATCCCGTATAGTAAATTAACACTTTAACATCCGAATTCGTATTTTCTGGTAAAGTAATATGATACGCTTGTTCAACTTGAGTAACCATTGCACCCACAAAAGGTTTTATAGTTAAGGCACCTGAACTAGTATCTTTCTCTAATTTATAAATTTTTATTGAGTCTTTTTTAAAATTATTTAATTTATTACTAACTGTTAATATGGCATCGTTATTTCTGTGTTTTGTCGTATAAGTCGCTGCAAAATTCACTAGTGTATTTCCAGTCACTTGCTTCGGATTCTGATATATTGAAGGTTCTATTACAATTTGGTTATTAGATTGAGACTTAAACAAACCATGTACTAAGTCAAATCTTACTTGATTCAATTCAAAGCTTAATTTTTCAATATTTTCAGTATAAGATACAGATGCTGGATGCAAAGTCTCCCAATTAACCAATGATTCAGTTAAAGATTGTAATATATAATCATCTTCTGATAATGTATCCGGTTTAATTATTTTCACGAAATAATCTCCACTTGATACAGCATCAAAAATAACATTATTTGAATTCGTAACTCTTTGAGTTGTTAATATATTTTTATTACTATCTAGAAGTTGAATTGCAACTTCATAATCATTAAATAAAGTAGCTACGTTAGAGCTAAATTCAACAATAATCTGCCCACGTTTAACATTAAGAACTGCTGTTTTGGTATCGGGGGTTTCTGGTAATTCCACACAAGATTGACTATTAATGTTTAAACAGTATGAATAATTAGCTGATACATTTACCGCTTTATTGTTATCAGTTTGAATATCCGTATGGTTATTAACTATAAATTTGAACGTTTTATTTAAAGTTTCATTTTGACCAATATTAAAATTAAAGCTAGTTAATCCAACACTCGATGACTGTAATGAAATTAAAGAAGAAATAGGAGTTAATAAACTGAAGATTCCATCCTTAGCACTATCACCATTCGCCTTAATATTTGCTGTCACTACCGCCTCATCACCAATTAAATATCCTATCTTATCAGCCGTAAAAGAAACATCTAGCAATGCTTGATTCGTTAGTTGAATTACCAATTCAGCTGCTTGAGAACTTGCATGATGTTCATCAGTTGCAACAACTTTAATTTTTATTTGATCAAAGTTAGTCAATTTATTTTTAATATCAAACTCGACGTCTACACCTACTCCATTAACTCGAACAAATTCTGAATCTTTTTGTTCTAAAATTGATGTATCAGAACAGATGTTATTTGTGCATCCAAATACCTCAATTGATAACTTCATTTGATCTAAATCCATATCGTAAGGAATAACACTAAAGCTTAAATCACCTTGATGTTTTGAAATAACTGTACTCTTACTAATATTAACAAGTTCCACTGTTGGCGCATGATTAGCTCCACGTTCTGCCTTAATGATCGTATTAACAAATAATTTCATTTCTAAATCTGGATAAGGAGCATTTTCGCGTTTATTTTCTCCTGTACCGGAGAAAGTAATATTGTTTCGTGAATACGTATAGTAATTATTTCTAACATCGTATGGATTCATCCTACTATCAGATGACCCATATAACGTATACCAAGGGATAACTGCCTCATCCTCTAAATTTAATTGTAAATACTGTGCATGTGTCGTTCTGATTCTCAGTGTATTACCTGTTGTAATTAAATTAAAAGGATACTCAGTTATCAATGCAGCATTGGTTTCATAAATATTAGAAGCCTTCGAAACATTTCCCATACTCCCCGTATCTGCCCATACAGATGCAGACCCTGAATACTTACTCAAACTAGTAATCGATGGTTTATCGGGATCAAATGGAATATTACTTCCATCTAAATCTTTTAATGCCGTGTATACTCCATTACTTCCCAAACCATACCGTGATTGCCCTGAAATTCCTCTAAATAAATTAAGCATCGAATTTTTAGAATTCTCTATATTAGTATCTCTTTGATAAAACAGTGTGTCATGTGTCAACATTAAGCCTTGACCTGTTTCAACAAAGTCATAGATATTTTGAACACCTGCATCGTTAATTCCAAAAGTAGGACCACATCCTGTATAACAATCTCCAAAACCAAGAATTAACATATCATAATAACCATTTAATTCTTTAATCCCTACTTCAAATAATGACAAATTAGCTGTTTTATTCATAATCTGATTATATCTAGAAACACTTATAGTCGTAACTTCGATATTATAATCTTTTAAAGCAACATCATCTAATAAGGTTTGAAATTTAGGATTTCTACTCAAATCTAGCACTTCATATCTTCCGTTATTATCTAAATTACCATTTTCATCTGCTGACTCGTAATTAGACTGCGGAATAAGATGCAATACATTAATTTCTTTTTTAGGTCTATCTGGTAAACGATGAAAATTCATATCTCCTGTTACATATGTTTTGATTGGGTTTTTTGAATCCCCTTTAGTCACTTCTAATTTCCAACTTAATAATCCTAAAAAATCAGGATGAATATTATAGTGCAAAATTAAATCATTCAATGGTGTCTTTAAATTGTCACGTGATACAGCGACTTCATCATCAGAATATAATCCGTCGCCATTTAAATCTAAATATAAATTTATCGAAACATCTTCAGTTAAAATCTCTTCTACACTATTATTTAATGATGTTGCGCTAACAATCATCTTTCGTGTTCGATTAGCAGCAACTCCATCAGCTACATCAAGATTAGAAGATGTGATATCGGAAGCTGTTGCATCAGTTACCTGTAACAATAATTGCTTTTGTTGTACTAAAACATTGTCCTTGTAATATTGAACAATTCTCTCAATTGATAATTCAGACACTGAAGTTGTTCTTATTAAATTAGTACCTGATACGTCTACAAAATTTCGATACAATTTAGTGTCACTAATACTAGTTTCAAAAATATTTTTATCAATATAAACTAATTGGCCAGAGTCAATAAAATCAATAATTTCCTGTGCTTTGCGATTTGTAATATCATTTTCTTCAAATGATTCCGTTCTTGTAAAATTATAATCTTGATATTTAGTTTGCTTATTCAAGTCTGTTCCCCAATTTTTATTAACAATTCTTCCAAGCACAACAATATCATATTTACCATTTATCTTTTCGACTGTTCCAATAAATTCTGGCATTGTGATTCTTGTAATCTCTACTTTTTCACCATTGATAGTTAACTCTTCCGTCCCAGTTGTTAGCCCCTTTTTCGATCCTAATTGAAAATAATCAGCTGGTTCAATCTCAAGAATTTTAATACTATCATTCGTATAAGTTTCTCCAATATAGACACTAGGTGTCTCTATATTAATGTTTGGAACTTTATTTCCATTGAAATCATTATATACAAAATAATTACTTTCAGAAGAATCAGGATTATTAAATGTAATAGTTCCTGTACTCTGACTATTTACTCTCACTGTAAATTTAACCTCTATCGGTTTAGCTTCATAATTATAAGTCCCATCACTATTCTGACTTTTCTGTAGATACTCAATTTGAGGAACATTAATTTTATATGTTGTGCCACTCACATGTTCCAATCCACTTACGTGTGAGAATTTACTACCTAAGTCGAAATTCAAAGTTGAATTAATATTATTCTGAATACTCGCTCCGTTTATTCTATCCTTTATTGTTGTTCCATAAGTATTATTAATTTCATTCCCATCATTTTTCCCCACAATATAATTATCTTTTGTAGAGCTCATTTTGTTAAACCATTCATATAACACTTTATAATCTGTCTCAACTGTATTATTTGAACTATTGACAGCTAAAACTACAACATTGTATTGGCTAAAATTTAAATTAGGCAATGAATCTGTAGGATTTCCCATCGTAACTATTACAATATGATTACTATAACCATTACTCAATGAATCAAAAAATTTCGAAGCAGTAGATAGAGCACTCCCTAACTTTCTTTCATTAGAGTTACTAGATTTTAACCCACGAATAAAATTATGTATTTGATCATACCATCCATTCGGATGGATAGGGTCATCTACTTTTAATTCTACAGTATCGCTATAAGGTATAATAGCAAATTTCCCCTTATTACTCTTGAAATGATTAGCTATCATATTGTCTAAAGCATTCATCATATAACTATCTAAATATTTATTGTCTTTTGAAACATCAAATAAAATAGCAATATTTTTATCTTCTGTATTAGAAAAATTAGATTGAGAAAATGATTCAGGTGTTATCTGATAAGTTACTTCGATTTCATCACCGTGCTTAGCACTAACTATACTTTCTGATACTAATTCAACATTTATAAGTGGAGTTATATTACTAGATAAAGTTTCTGCTAGTTCATTAATTTGAAGTTCATCATTCTCCACTGTATTTTCTTCTAATACCTGTTCATCTATGCCACCTTCATTGGATTCCGAAATAATTTCTTCTATTCCAACTTTTACATCTTCTGTTATTGTTGTTTCTAATTGAGCTGCTAAAGCAATGAGCGGTTCTAAAACTCCTGTTCCCAATAATAAAGAAGCCACTAATATTAAATTTAAATACTTTGTTAAACTAGGGGTTTTTCTACATTTCATTTATTCATCTCCCCACTCTCCGTCATTTAATATTTCGAAATATAATTTGATTTTCAATCGCTAAACTCTCCGTATTTTTACCACTTTTCATACTTAATTCAATTTGATATTTCATAATTGTTCCTTTAACCTCAACACTCATACCATTAACATAATTTGATAATACTCTCTCTTTTAATGTGACTTGCTCCTCATTGCTTCCAATCTCAATCATTTTATAAACTAAGCTCTTTTCATTTAATTCAAATAAATGAATATTACTCTCCGTCAAAGAATCCTGTAAAATCAATTGATCTGATTCATTTGATACCACTCCACTACATTCAAGCGCAACCTTCGATAATTGTTCTTGGATCATTTGTGCATCCAACTGTAATTCAGACTTCATATCTACCTTGGATAAAATATTTGAATTTGAGGTAAATACAATCGTCACCGTTGCCATAATAATACCTAAAATCGCCATTGTCATAACTAATTCAATAAGGGTAATTCCCTTCTTTTTCATCTTCATCTTCATCTTTACACCACTACTTCACAAGTTCCCAACGACCTTTAGAAATAATCGCTGTTGCACTATAATCTGGAGTCTCTGTTGATTCAATAGACGTCGAAACTTTTCCAGAATCAATAAATAATCCATTAAATAACTCTGCATTTGTTGCTAAAATATTTTTCATAAATACTTCATCATATTTTAAATTCACCTTTGAATTTGCTTGTTTTATATCTAAATGTCCACCAACTATAAGGTTTCCAGTTAATTCAACATCTCCCTGGACTTCAACATCACCTTTCGTCACTAAAAATAAATAATTGTCTTTTATCTGTTGTCGCTCACTACTACCAATTTGAACATAAACTTGTCCAGCATGTTTACTAATTATAACCTTTAGATTTTTATCGCCATTTAATACGATAGTTCCAATATCTGTTTGAGTAACTGGCGTTTCAAATCCTTTAGCAGTCCAAATAATCTGATTCGCAACCGTACGTTTTAAAATATTAGAATCAGTTACTCCTCCCATATCATAAACACTCAATTTATAATCCTTTTCTTTAGCAACTCGAATTAATTCACCTACTTCAGTTTGGCCTGTTGTTCCTTGAACTCCATTCACTGATACAATAGCACCTGCTGAATAAAGATTAGTAGGCAGTTTAATTCCACCCGCATCCATTGTTAATAAATTACCTTCAGAAACTTTAACAAAATAGTCACTTTTCGATACACCTTCAGGTAAGCTTTCTACTAGCATCAAAGGATTATAATAACGGAATGTTAATTCTGAAGCATACTCTTCAACAACTTGGGTATACGCTAAATAATTAGGCTTAATGGCAACAGACTCACCTGTCTGATATTTATTTCCACTCGAATCCGCTACATCAATAAACGCTAATCCACCAATATAAGCTTCATCTGTAATTTCAACTGATGCGCCTTCCGCATTGACCAAAATACTACTCGACTCCTTGGATAATTGCTGTGTCTTATCTAAAGGAATATCCTGATCCGTAACATTCTTATTTGAAAATCCATAAAATTTATCTATCACAACACTTGAAGCTTTCGTGAAATTAGGACTCCCGTTGATTGTTAAATCATTTGATAACACCACATCATACTTCGTATCATTCTTCCCAATTACCTCTAATCTCACATCATCTGATGTAGCGGCTACATTTTTTCTACCAATATAAATATTACGTCCATAAACATTTCCATTTAATAAAACAATTGCTTTATCATATATCGCTAATGTTTCATCCGTTGCCAATACACCATTCAACGTAAAATCTGCTTTATCAATCAAAATACCATTACTATATTTTTCATACGTCACATCATTGACAATAGTTGAACAATTCTCTAATTGATTAACACAACGATTTCCACCAACCCAAACATCCCCAGTCACATCAAGTTTTACTTTACTCGTATCATTTCCTGCTATGGTTAGATTTCCATCAACAGTCAAAGCTTTTCCATTAAAAACAGGATATATATCAACTAAATATTGAGTATAATTCGGAATATGGAATTCAAATATTCTTGAGACTTTCCTCTCATTAACACTCATTTGAGTGTTATCTTCATCAGATTTAAATATTGACGTTACTTTTACTTTGAATTTTGTTTGATTTGTGACTAAATCGGTCATTATCTGACCTGATTCATCTAAAAGTTCCACTTCAATCTTTATTTCTTTATCCTTGGGATTAAAATCTGAACTTTTAAATGTTAGCTGTGAAACATCATTTACAATCGGATAAACTAAATTTGTTAATAAATAGGATACTAAACCATCTTCAACATATTGATTAGGTTC
This sequence comes from Turicibacter sanguinis, assembly GCF_013046825.1. Lineage (NCBI taxonomy): Bacteria > Bacillati > Bacillota > Erysipelotrichia > Erysipelotrichales > Turicibacteraceae > Turicibacter > Turicibacter sanguinis. The sequence continues at coordinate 636,359 of NZ_CP053187.1, forward strand.
ATGTTTATAACCCCTATCAAACAAAGCCTTGAAATACGTACTCTTAAATAGCACATTTAAATCAACGGGATCAGTTGAACGATTATTGGATTCAGTTGCTAATCTAGCGTTCGTTACTTCTATCGCCTCATTAATTGCATAATCTGATGCTTTTAATAAAATATCATATGCAATTTCAAGTCCCGACTCAGCTCCATAAAGATTCTCAACACGATAACTCTCATTTACTCGAGACTTATAATCCATCATCGTTGTCGTAACTGCCGTTCCACCAACAATCATTAAAAACATCATAAAAATCATAACTGTAATTAAACTTGAACCTTTCCTTTTCAACCTCTAACCCCCTTACTTATTCAAACTTTAATGGTACTACTCGAGTTCCTTTAAATAATAAATCTGTTGAATCAGGTTTATACACCTTTAGCTGTACTTCAAATAAATCTAATGAATCTGTAGCCTGTGGGGGAATAATATTCCCATTATTATCGTCACCACTTTCATCACCTTCAGAAATACTAAATTTGCAAACTGCTTCTCCTTCTAACACCTGAATATCAACCTTACCAACTGCCTCAATCTTATCTTCAGTTATCTGAATATGTCCACCGGCATCCTTATTACTAATACATCCATATATCGCTAAATCACTACTATTATTAATCTTGACTTTACTCAGCCCATGACTTTGATTATTATTATGAAATTCAATTAAAAGATTTCCAATCGTCAAAGTTCCTTCTAAATATTTAGATTCTCGATTATTGGATATTAACACTTTTCGATTTCCATCAATCGTAATAATTAACTCATCTTTATCTTGTTTATCAATCTTACTTTCTTGCTTGTTCTTTATTTGACCCATAATATTTTTATTTTCTACTAAGATAAACAATTCTTTCTCTGGCGTAGAGGCATTCGTCTCTATTAAAAGACGATTACCTTGTTCTATACCTAAATCATTAAAATCAATATCAATATAAAACTCTTGTAACGCTACTTCCTTAATACAATACTGACTTCCTTCACAAGAGTCTGATTCTAAAATTTCAACATCACTTTTGCCAAATAACTGATTCACGCCAACTACTAATTTATCAACACTTGCTAACTCTTCTAAAATACTTTGTCCCAGTAACGTTGCCTGTTGCTTCACTTCAGACTTCTTATTCATCTTAATACTCGAATTAACAAATCCCGAAACTGGTATAGCTAACAACGAAAAAATAGCTAAACTAATGACAACTTCAATCAAAGTCAATCCTTTATTTTTCCCTTTATATGTACAGATAGACTGTAGGATTTTTCCTACAGTCTTTCGCCTTTTTAGTTGTGATTCTTGATTTTGCATCTCCATCCCTACTTGTTATTTATATTTACTGCCCCATCTTTTAAAATCGTCACACGTGGGGTTACCGTATCATCATTCTTAATTTCAACATCTACTGTTTTATCTGTTTGATTTAAAATTTTAACTGCTACTCCTGAATTATCTGATAACGTCACACGCTCTTCACTTAAAATTTGAAGATTAATCGTATTACCCGGTGTAAACTCAACACCTTTAGATAACTCAATCGGATAAGATTGATCACCTAAAAAATACTTATAATAATAAGTCTCACCTTCTTGTGAAAACTGAATCTCAACACTTTCAACCTCTGAAGAATCCGAGAATAAATAAGACTGACGCGTTTCATCATTCGCTTGACCTACCGTAACACTCGGCATATCCGATGCACTTGAACGAACAACCATCATTAGATCATTTACCCTTATCCCTAAAGAGGCCAACTCTTCAATACTTGTATGATAAGCACCATTTGCTACACCCGTTGAAAACGGCATCTCTTTACCATACGTATTATTTAACGTCCAATCCAAATATGCTTGGTCCTGATTTTGCAACTTCGGTACCCCGTAAAATTCTAAATTAAAGCTTCCCGCTACCTCCGTCTCACTTTGTGGATTCAACGATAAATTCGTAATCACTAAATTGTATTTCCAATTCTGAATCGTATCAATAAACGTTTTAACTACCTCATAACTTCCATTAAACGTCATCGAAACCGTTAAAACCTCGGCACTAGCAGACGACGTTCCTACGTTAGATTCGTTAGATGCATCTTGATTTGCCTCGGTTGAAGAATCTTGTTGACTACCTGATTGCAATCCTTTAATCTCGTCCACCAATGGTTCTAATGAACTCTGTGGCTTCACATACTCGCCCGCCGTCAGTCCTTGTACTGTTTGCGCACTAATCGTTGAAAACGAAAATGTTGCCTTAATTCCTGTCTTTTCAATTATTTCGTCTAACTCTAAAATAATTTTTTCCTGAATGAGCGTCGGATAATAAGCTGATGTCCGCTCGCTAATACTAGCTGTTAGTCCCTTAATTTTTTCCTGTCGTTGTGGCAATGTTGCGATATTTGACATGACTTGATCATAGCGTGCTTGAACTTCCATTAATTGTCCCTCAAGCGTTGCAACTTTCTCTTTTTGAGGTGTTAACACAAATTGATAATAAAGAACAACAACTAAGACACACCCGACCACCATTAATAAATACTTTTCTCTTTGACTAATCTTCATCTTAGTTCACATCCTTTAACGTACAATTTAAACTAAAGCTATACGTATCCGTGCCACCAATTGAGCCGATATACACATCCGCAATAAAATCTAATTGTTTTAAATTATGTTGAACCTCTGCAATCGCCGTGCGTGATGTCGAGGTAGCTGAGATTGTAATATTCGTATTCGTAATACTCAAACTTCCAAACTGAACTTCAGATGGAATCGTCGAACTAATTAAATCTAGCTTCTGAGTCGTGATTAAATCACGTGATTCAATACTGGTTAACAGTGAGGTTAATCCATTATCATACTGCCCCAGTACTTCTGATAACTTAAAGGCAAGGTCTGATTCTTTAATTTGTTCTTGAATGGCAGGATCTAAAAGTTTGCTTTCTAATTCATCAATTTGGTGATTAATGTTTGAAATTTGAACTTGATTATAGGTAAATGTTCCAATTACAAACAAACCGACGACTCCCACTAAAACATAACTGTAAATATTTTGATTTTTCTGTTTATATCGCTCATTTTGATAGGTACTAAAAAAGTTAATATCTCGTCTCATACCACACCCCCTAAAAGCGAATCATTGCACCAAGTGCATTCGCATAATCTCCTAAAACATCCGGAGTTAACGCTTGATTAACATCCGTTAAACTAATATCTTTAAGTTTTGAAACTGGCGTATTCAAACGATTTTCCATATAAGTTTCTAAGCCTTTTAAGTGCGATAAACCACCTAATAGATAAACATGATCAATCGTATTTCCTACTGCTTTATTGCGATAAAACTGTAACACTCGCTCAAGCTCATATAACATTTCATCAATTGATAGAATGATAGCACGCTGTACGAGATTACTACTTCCAATTTCTCTTAAATCAGCTTCTTGCTTTAAAGATACCGCTGATTTTATTGACATATCCGGTAATTGATTTAATTTTTCATCGATGATTGCGCCACCAGATTTAATTAAACGAGTAAATTGAATATTTTCATCCGTAAAAATATTTAAATCAATTGATTGGGCTCCCATATCAACAAAAGCAACCGTACCTTCTGCTGTCGTAACTTGTTCTAATAAATCGCTATAAGTCGCTAACTTACTAATCGCGTTATAACTCACATCTAACGCATAAGGTTTAAATCCTAATTCTTTTAATAAATCATAATAGCTTCTCGCCATTTTTTCAGGGAATGTAATAACATTTAACTTTAAACGCTTCTCCCCCATGACTTCCACTTCACCTAAAATCACATATTGAATTAAATAATCAGACAAATTAATCGGTAAGAACTGTTGAATCTCATAACGAACAACGGTTTCCATCTCATCTGACGCAACCACTGGAATTAATAACTCACGATTAATAATTTGAGTTGAATTTAAACAACCAATCGCATCCTTAGCTTTCACACCATGATCACTTAATGCTTTAGATAAAGCCGTCACTAATAAACTAACATTTACAATACGCCCGTCTTCAATCGCACCTAGTGGCGTTTCAACTGAAAAACAATTCGTCACCTGTAACTGTTCACGAATATAACGACCTTCGACCACCTTAATGCTCTCTGATCCAAAGTCAAATGAAACAACAGGTTTTAGCATTGGCTTAGATTTCTTTTCTTTAACTTTAGTTGGTGCCTTCTTCTTAAATAAATCCTTAATATCCATCTGCGCTAACTCTTTAAAATCAAACTTCTTTTTCTCAGACATAATCTCTCACCCCATATTTCTAAACTTGATATTGATATAAGAAAGTGTAAAGCCGAAGCTTTACACTCTACTATTAAATAAAATTATTATTGTGCGTAACGATCTTTTGGATTAGGATAAATTTCTACAGCATTAGCTGCATCTACAGTAGCCTGGTCTACTGCTACAGTAGCATTATCATCTTCAACTACTAAAATTTTAACTTCACCATTCCCATTTAATCCCACTAAAAATTCTGTTCCTTGATATGTTTTTGGAGCTGAAACGCCTGCTAAATGACTTTCAACTAAATTAATACTTGTTGGTAAATTTTTTAAATCATAGTAAGAGAATGTTTCTCGAGTTGAAGCATCAGCTCCTGTACCATTGTTTGGTAATGTGATAGTTTCTTCGGCAACTAATGAAGTAACAACTGAATAAATTGAACGTGCATTTCCGATATCAGCTGACACATTTGCTTTTTGACGGATTTGTCCGAATGCTGGTACAGCGATTGCCGCTAAAATGGCGATAATTGCGATTACGATAATTAACTCAATTAACGTGAATCCGCGTTTTTTGTTACGTTTGTTCATAGTTTTTTCCTCCCATAATCTCTACTTTTTATATTCCAACCCAAAGTGTGCATGTCATCTTTAGGGATTGGCCTGAATCATTTACATTTGAGTGTACATCTCAAACATTGGAATCATGATAGCTAAAACAATAGCCCCGATAATGATCCCCATGACTACAATAAGTAATGGTTCAATTAAAGCAGTTGTTGCTTGAATTTGTGCCTCTAACTCATCGTCATAAAAATCGGCTGTTTTATTTAGTATTTCATCTAATGCTCCTGTTTCTTCCCCGATATGAATCATAGAAGATAACATCGGTGGAAAAATTCCAGCATCTTTCATCGGACCGCTTAGTCCCTCCCCTTTAACAAGTTCATCTCGAACTGTTAAAAGGGCTTGTTCTGCGACTGTATTTTGAACAACTTCCGAGACAATTTGAATGGATTGCGCTAATGGCATCCCACTCGAAAGCAGTGTTGATAACGTTCTTGTAAACCTTGAAACAATAATTTTTTGATTCAATGGTTTCACAATAGGCAATGCCAATTTTAATTGACTCATTGTGTATTTCCCATGATCCGTACGTGAATACATTCGATATACGAAGCTGATGGCAAATACACTGACAATCAGCACTAAAGCATTGGATGTCATAAAATCACTTGTCCAAAGGAGTGCTTTTGTTAACCAAGGAAGTTCGACTCCCATCTCATTAAACATTTCGATAAATGTGGGCATGACGAATGTTAAAATAACTGTCACAGCTCCTGCTGCTACAATTGCTAGAATCGATGGATATATCATTGCATTTTTAACTTTAGCATTCATCTTATTTTCTTTTTCATAGTACACAGACATACGTAGCAAAATCGTATCCAAATTCCCGCTGACCTCTCCCGATTGAATCATCTTCAGCAGCAATTCTGGAAACTCCTCTTCATGCTTTGACATCGATTCATACAATGACTCTCCGCGCTGCACATCTTCATGAACCTGTGTTAAAGCTTTTTTAAGTTCAGGATGCGTTAACTGTGTTGACAAGATATCCAAACAGTTATCAATCTGAACTCCGGCATCGACCATCGTGTAAAACTGACGACAAAATACCGCAATATCCTTGAGTTTAACTTTCTTTTTAAGACCCAAATTAATATTTGTACTTTCGATGACTTCCTCAATCATTAAAGGGTAATAGCCATTTGACGAAATAATCGCCAATACTTCATCTTTCGACTTCGCTTCATACACACCTTCTACCTTTTCATTCGTAGAAGTTAACGCGCGATACTTAAACTTCGCCACATACTCTCCCCCTAACGTTCAAAGACTGCCACATCCGCCAACTCTTCAAGCGTTGTGATACCATCCATGACTAATATCTTACATTCATCAGCAAGTAATCTCATATGATGCTGAAGTGAAATTTCTCTCAGTACCGTTGCATCTTTGTTTTGAGCAATCGCTTCTCGATGTGCCTTCGTAATCTCCATAATCTCGTAAATTCCTGTACGACCAATATAGCCAGTCTGTTGACAATGACCACATCCCACTCCCTTATATAAAGTCAGTGGTTTTAATGGATCTTCGCATAAGAAGTTCTTTTCGTGTACTGAAGCTTCATAGGCTTCCTTACAATGCGGACAAATCTTCTTAACAAGACGTTGTGCGATAACCCCCGTAATCGAAGATGCTACTAAGTAAGATTCAACTCCCATATCAACTAAACGATTAATCGTTGTTGGGGCATCATTTGTATGAAGTGTACTTAAAACTAAGTGACCTGTAATCGCAGCACGTGTTGCAATTTTCGCTGTTTCTTCATCACGAATCTCACCAATCATGACAATATCAGGGTCCTGACGTAAAATACTTCGAAGACCACTAGCAAACGTTAAACCAGCTTTTGTATTTACATTAACCTGATTTACACCATTTAACGTATACTCGACCGGATCTTCAACCGTGACAATATTTACTTTATCTGTATTTAAATCTTCTAAAATCGTATATAGAGTCGTTGATTTTCCACTTCCTGTTGGACCTGTTACAAGTATGATGCCGTGTGGATTCGATAAAATACGGTCAAGTTTCTCGATATTTTCGCCACTAAGTCCTAGACGTTCTCGACCAAACTGGTATGATGAACGATTTAAAATACGAATTACAATTTTCTCCCCACTTACAACGGGTAAAATCGAAACACGTAAATCAACATCATACTCTCCAATTCGCATCATAATACGACCATCTTGAGGCACACGTTTTTCAGCAATATTGAGACCTGCTAAAATTTTAATACGTGCAACAAGTGGTGCTAATGATTCAATTCCTAGTGTATTAACTAGACGTAAATCACCATCAATACGATAACGAATACGAATCTCATGTTCAAAAGGTTCAATGTGAATATCTGAAGCACGCATTTCAATTGAGTTTCTAAATAAGAAATCAACCATTTTAACAACAGGTGCATTTTTCACATCTTCTAAATCTTCAATATTGGTTGTCATTAAACGAGTTTGTAATGATTCCTTTGTTAAAGCTTCTGCTGCTTTAGAAACTTCTTCACTCGTATAAATAATCTTAATAAATTTAAAAATATCACTTTTTGGGGCAATGTAAACTTCAACTTCAAGGGCTGTTGCAATTGAGATATCGTCAATCGCAAAAATATTTAATGGGTCAGCCATGGCAACTTTAATTTTATGAACATCCATTTCAAATGGAACTAATCCGTATTTCTCACATAAATTTTGAGAAATAGCCTTAATCGCATGTTTATCAAAATCAATATTATTTAAATTGACTTGCTGAATCCCTGTTTGTTCTTCAACTGCCTCAATAATATCAAGTTCTGTTATAATCTTTTGATCAACTAGAATCTCTCCTAGCTTTTTACCCAGAATCTTTTGATTCTTTAAAGCTTCTTGTAACTGAAAATGATTAATCTTTCCAGCTCGAACTAATATATCTCCTAGACGTCTTTTTTCAGCTAACCCCATATCCTTCCTCCACATGTTGCGAAAATGTCAAAAATTACTACAATTATACAATAAAATAACATTTTCTTCAATATTTTACCTTTTTTCCTAAATTAATAAATTAAATTCAGATAAAATTCTATAATATTTTGTCCCATTAACATCGCAATAAAAGATCCCATTACCAGATAGGGACCAAAAGCCATTTCATCTTTCATTCCTTTTAATTTTAAACTTAATAATATCGCCCCAACGATACCACCTAAAACAAATCCCAAAAATAAAGTAATCACCAATCCTTGAGTTCCAAGATATAAGCCAGCTAATGCTGCAATTTCAATATCGCCTTCGCCCATCCCGCGTGTTAAAACTACAATTAATCCAATCACACCAAATCCAATGAATGCACCCATCAAATCATCTACTGGCCATGCTTGGGATTTAAAACTTTCTATCCCCATAAATAATAATCCGCCTAATGCGGTAATTAAAGTTGTTGATCGATACACATAAGTCGTTTTAAAATCAATCAAACCAATCAAAATCATTAAAACTGTAAAAAATAAATATTTATACAAGTCTAACTGTAAACCATATTTTTGATAAAGAGAAATTCCTATACTTCCTATTAATGCAGAAAGTAATAAACTATCTATGATTTCTTTCTGATTAAAATGTATCTTCCAGCTTGCCATCGGTAGCTCTTCGATTAATCCCGTAGCTGCTATTTTTATCATTGGACCTAGGCAAAGACTCATAATTAAAATAATACTGATCATGTCTAACCGTCCTTTTCTCCTTAATTTTAAGCATAAAAAAAAACGGCTCCACAAAAAAGGCAGCCGGTTGTACCAATAACTCCATATGTCCCAGGTACCCAAATACAGGACATATTTCAACATTTCCAACTAAAATAATATCATCTTTTCAAAAAAACATCAATTTTTTTAGAGTATTTCTATCACAACAATTTTTATTCTTTTACAAATTTTTCATTAATAACTAAAACGATTGCATCAAAAAAATAATCCATTAATTCTCAGAATTCTAATATTATTTAATTAACCCTCGATTCCTGAATTTCAATTAAATAACATTTTTATAACTTTATCCCTTAATTTGTAAATATTTTAGAAATATCTGGATAAACTAACTTCTGAGGTGAAGTTATGTGAAAAAGTTATCCACATTTTTTAAGACCAAATATTTAGTTGTAACAATGATTATGGGAATTGAGTTAGTGGCAATCCTGGGACTAACCGTTTATCAATATTTTAAATATCTCCCTGCCCCAGACATTAACGTCAATACAACCATTACTTTTTATGATTCAGATGGAGAAGTCTTTTTAGAAAAAACATACCCTAAAAATCAAAACTGGGTTACACTCGATGAAATTTCTCCTTACGTGATTGATGGATTTATTGCGACCGAAGACCGTAATTTTTATAATCATATGGGATTTGATCCAATTCGCATTGCAAAAGCCGTTTTAGTTAACATAACGACTGGAAGCAAATCTCAAGGTGCATCAACGATTACCCAACAGTATGCTCGTAATTTATTCTCGGACTTTGATAAAACATGGGAAAGAAAAATTAAAGAGGCATTTTATGCATTGAAGCTTGAAATTGCCTATGATAAGGAGACCATTTTAGAAGGTTATTTAAATACAATTAACTTCGGTCATGGTAACTATGGAATTGAAGATGCAGCCTTATTCTACTTTGACAAACATGCGAGTGAACTCACACTCGAAGAAGCATCTGTTTTAGTTGGGATTCCAAAAGGTCCTAGCTACTACTCTCCACTCATCAACTACGAAAATGCCATGTCAAGAAAACAAATCGTGCTAAAATCAATGCTCGTTGAAGACTATATTACACAAGAAGAATACGATCTTGCGCTTAACACAGAGGCAACCATTATTGGGGAACATCCAGAAGCACTTGAATATGATGCCCCATATTATGTCGATGCTGTTTTAAGTGAAGTGGATAAACTGCTAGATGGACAAATGATGTCCTATCGTCATTTAAATATTTGCACGACGCTTGATCGCGAGATTCAAACTTATGTCAACGATGCTATTGAAGACACGATTAAACAAGAGGGAGTTCAAACAGCCGTCATCGTTATGGACCCTCAAACTGGATATGTGAAAGCTCTCAGTGGTGGAACCAATTACGAAACCTCTCAATTTAATCGAGCGTTATATAGTCGACGTCAAATCGGTTCTATGATGAAGCCATTTCTCTATTACGCCGCCCTTGAGTATGGATTCACCCCTTCAACCACCTTTATGAATGAACCTACATCTTTCACTTATAATGATGGAGCAAACACTTATACACCTGGAAACTACTCAGGTGCCTATGCTTACGACGAAATTTCAATGGCTAATGCCATTGCTGTATCTGACAATATCTTTGCAGTTAAAACGCACATGTTTTTAGGAATGGATGTCCTGTCTGAAACCGTGAAACGCTTTGGAATCGAAGAAGAAATTCCACAGATTCCATCCGCTATTCTTGGAGTTAGTTCAATAAATATTATGGAAATGGCCGAGGCCTATAGTATCTTTGCTAATAACGGACAAAGTGTTGAACGAAAATTTGTAACTGAAATTACAGATGGACGTGGCTTCTATGTGTATAAAGATCAAGCCTCTCAAGGTGAACAAGTTTTAGATCAAACCAAAACGTATATCATGAATGAAATGATGACTGGAATGTTTGATATTAATCAAAACAATCATCTATCTGTAACAGGACTATCTATTATCCCAGAACTTACCCACCGATATGCTGGTAAAAGTGGAACAACAAACACCGATTCTTGGATGATTGGATATACTCCTGAACTTGTGACAACCGTTTGGACTGGATACGATGAAGGTCAGACACTCGATGGTGTTGAAGTCAATCGATATGCCAAAAATATTTGGGCATCTGTCATGGAAAACTCATTAAAAGAAAGTGGATCGACTTGGTTTGAAACACCTAAAAACGTTGTTCCAGTTTCAATCGAACCCGTATCTGGGTACCTTGCAGCAGATGACTGCGATAAAAAAGTAACGCTTTATTATGAAAAAGGAAATATCCCAACAACGACATGTTCAGCTCATGAAAAAGAAACAACTATTGTGGATAACGCAAACTAAAAAAGAAGATGTAAAAGTAGCTTTCTACTCTTACATCTTCTTTTTATCTTTTGTTTTCTAAATATTCTTTTAAAATATAAGGCATTTTTGCTTCAAGTACTTTAAACTCTGTCTTTAAATCCACTTTAATATTATCCACATCTTTTGAAATATTATTGATTTCCTCTTTTAAGCGTTGATTCTCTTCTCTAACAACCGCCCTAATCAAATCAATAATATTCTCTTCCTCTACCTTTTTCGCTTCACGTTCCATATCAGCAATAATTAAATTACAAATATAATTAGATTGATTCTTCTTTGACTGTAGATAAGGAATAACTGTAGGTTCGTAATGTTCGTTAATATTAAACGTTTTAAGCATGCTCTCAGATCCCTTCTTATCAATTAAATGGTTAACTTAAAACGACTTTTACATAAAAAATAGTCCATTCACAAACTCGATTAATACCATTGTTACTTGAATAATTTAACCTTTACTAAATCATATGCGACACGTTGCAAATCTAGACATTTTTTAAGTAATTTTTATTAACTTTCTTTATCCTTCCTCCCCATCAAGCCTTCATTACCTATATCAAAACAAAAACATTTCTTATCTATTTCAAGTCACAATTAATAGCTAACAAAAACATTTATAATCTATTCACCTGTTCATCTCAAGTAATGCCTAAATATTTTAAACTAATTCAGCATATACTAACTTTAGCTATAAAAAACTGATCTGGACTTCTATATTCAACTTATTTAACGTCAGGAGGATTCCCATGAAAGACAAAAATTTAATAGAAAAAATACAATTTGAAGCTGGTCAAATAACCGAAGGAATCATTTTAGGAACAGGAAAAGTTGTCACAGCTATCGAAGATGCTGCCGTCGATCTAACAGAAGATATTCTTGATACTGTCAAAGAAAACAATGAAGATTTAGCCGATGATATCGATGAATTAGAAGAAAAAATAGAAAAAAATCGTATCTCTAGTAAAGAATAAAAAAAGTCCAATCGATTGATTGGACTTTTTTTATTAGCTAATTTCAACATCAGCTGGTTGAATCGTTGTTTTTAAATCTAATGTTTGTTGTTCACGAACAACCGTTAATGTGATTTCATCACCTTCACGGAAATCATATAATTTTTTTCTAAATGCCATTGCGTCATCAACTGAATCACCATTAATCGCTGTTACCACATCACCAGCTTTAATTCCCATTTGTTCAGCAACACCACCATCAAATACTTCATAAATGAAAACACCTGTTTTTTGATCAGTTGAAATATTTAAAATCTCTTTTAAACGATCTGGAATCATACTCATATCTTGAATATAAACACCAAGTTGTGGACGGCGAACTTCACCGTAAATTTCTAAATCATTAATAATTGGAAGTGCAACATACGTTGGAATCGAGAAAGACATCCCCTCAACCGAACTTGTTGCAATCTTCATTGAGTTAATCCCAACTATTTTACCATCTAAATTGATTAAAGCTCCACCACTGTTACCAGGGTTAATCGCCGTATCTGTTTGTAAAACAGTCATTTCCCAATCATCATATCCGTCGCTATTTAAATCAACAGAAACCGTACGATCCTTACCAGAAACAATTCCTGATGTTGCAGAACCTGCAAAGTTTAATCCTAAAGGATTCCCAATTACAATGACCGTTTGCCCTACTTGTAAATCTTCAGTACTACCAAACTCAGCTACTGCATCAACTGTCACATCAGAAACTTTTAATACTGCTAAATCTGTATAAATATCGCTACCTAATAACTCGGCTTCAGAACGATTACCATTCGAGAACACAACCTCAAAATAATCACCGCTATCTACAACGTGTTGATTCGTTACAATATAAGCCGTATCTCCTTCAGCTTTATAAATAATTCCTGATCCCTCACCTTGTGTACGGTTATTTGCAAAATTAACCACACCAACAATAGCAGGCGATACTTTTTGAATTGCTTCAATGCGTTGAGATTCTTGAGTTACTACTTCACGTTCTACAACTTCTTGAATAATATTTTGATTATTATTATCCGTTGTTTGAGTCGTTCCTGTATTTCCCCCAACGCTCGCTTTATCATAATAGAAGTTCGCAATAAAGAAAACACTCCACGCCGTTACTAAAACAACTAAAGATGTGTATAAAACCTTATTCATTTTCATTCTACCATCCACCTTTCAATAAATTATCCGATTTTAAATAAAGCACAGGCATTTGCCATCGTCTGCTGACAAACTTCTTCATAAGGCACTTCTTTAACTTCAGCGATCTTTTTAGCCACCAATGAAACATAAAAAGGTTCATTCCGCTGCCCACGATGTGGATGAGGTGTTAAATAAGGCGCATCCGTTTCAATCAATAAATGTTCAAGTGGAATTTCACGAGCAACCGACTGTGGCTTTTTCCCATTTGTAAAGGTCACAGGTCCTGCTAATGAAATTTTAAAATTCAACTTAATGAACTCACGTGCTGTTTCAACACTTCCACTATAACAATGCATCACACCACCTACTGACGCAGCATCATACTGTTTCAAAATCTCAAGCGTATCTGCAATCGATTCTCGCGTATGAATCACAAGTGGCTTGTTCACTGACTGTGCTAAATGAATCTGGCGAATTAACACTTCCTTTTGAACATCATGTGGAGACGTCTCCCAATAATAATCAAGACCACATTCTCCAATCGCTACCACACGAGGATGCATCGCCTGTTTGGATAACTCCTCAAATAACTCATCCGTTAAATAAATTGCATCAACCGGATGCCACCCAACAGCTGCGTAAATAAAATCGAATTCTTCGGCTAACTCAATGGCTTTTTTGTTCGTTCTCGCATCAAACCCCACGACTAACATCTTTGAGACACCTTCGTCTTTGGCACGTTCGATTACTTCCATTAAATCTTCTTCAAACTTCTTATCATTTAAATGTACATGTGTATCAAAAAGCACATTATCACCTATCTTTAACCTCAAAATCACTCTTCATAGTTTCCTCATTACACACCCTTATCATACATGAATTTTCAGGGGATTTTATGATATTTATTTATAAAATATGTAAAATTTAGAGTGTCGTTTTCATTATATCAAAATCAGGTTAAATTTAGGTTAAATTTCCAATAAAAATATTAGGTTTTTCCTTTGAGCTATACCTCTATTAAACACAATCTTGCTTAAAATAATATTAAATCTCTATCTTATTTTGAAAAAATAAAGTCATAAATTTTCAAATAATGAAAAATAAAATAACAATCTGACCGTTTTCATCGTGTATTTCTTGAAAACTGACAAATATCAGCCTAAAATAGGATCAATTTCTCGAAGTTTGTAAACTCCAATAAAAAAATTCCAATCAGATAAACTGATTGGAATCATAGTCAATCTTCAATCCATTGGGCTAACTCTTCAGACGTTGCTAACACCGAATGCGTTTCACTAATTTGATGTTTTACCCCTTTTGAATAATCCACAGTATCTGAATCATATATCAAAATCTCTCGTGTCTTTTCATAAATCGGATCAGGATTTGGAATTGCTGATAATAATGATTTCGTATACGGATGAATTGGATTATTAAAAATATCTTCTCGTGTTCCAACCTCAACTAAATAACCTAAATGCATAACTCCTATTCGATTTGAAATATATTTGACCATCGATAAATCATGCGCAATAAACAAATAAGCAATCCCAGTCTCCTTCTGAATCTTTTTCATCAAATTAACCACTTGTGCCTGAATTGAAACATCAAGAGCACTAATTGCTTCATCTGCAATAATCAGCTTTGGCTCCATAATTAAGGCCCTTGCAATTCCAATACGCTGACGTTGACCACCAGAAAATTGATGGGGATAACGATAGGCATGATCACGGCTGAGTCCAACCTTATCAAGCATCTTAAATACCAGTTCATTGCGCTCTTCTTTTGACTGATATAAATGATGCACATCAATTCCTTGAGCAATCAAATCAAGTACCTTTTTACGTGGATTAAGAGACGCCATCGGATCTTGAAAAATCATTTGCATATTCGTTCTTAAATGCTTCTCATCCGCTTTGCTTAACTTTCCTGAGATATCCACACCATCAAAAACAATTTTTCCTGAAGTTGGTTCATATAAACGAATAATCGAGCGTCCCGTCGTTGATTTCCCGCTTCCACTTTCGCCAACCAAACCAAACGTTTCCCCAGGATAAATCTCAAAGTTAAGCCCATTCACAGCCTTTACTGTATAATGCTTATTAATTTTAAAATGTTGCGATAAATTCTCTACTTTTAATAAAGGTTCCATTACTGACCACCTCGCTTCATCTTCTCAATCCGACGTTTTAACGCTTCGGGCATCTCAACGTGCGGTGCTCGCTCATCCATTAACCAAGAAGCTACACGATGCTTTCCTCCTACATTATACATAGGCGGCTCTAATCGATAGTCGATATGTAAAGCTACCGCGTTTCTTGGCGCAAACGCATCACCCTCAACTTGATTCAATAAATTTGGTGGAGAACCTGGAATTGTGTATAAGTACTCATCATCCGATTCTAAATCTGGAATCGATGACAACAATCCCCAGGTATAAGGATGTCTTGGATCATAAAAAATCTCTTCAACTGATCCCTTTTCAATAATCTTACCGGCATACATCACCGCAACATAATCAGCGATATTAGCCACCACCCCTAAATCATGGGTAATAAAAATAATCGCAACATTCGTTTTTTCCTGAATCTCTTTTAATAACTTCAAAATCTTGGCCTGAATCGTAACATCAAGCGCCGTTGTCGGTTCATCACAAATTAACAACTCCGGTTCACAAGCTAATGCAATTGCAATCACGACCCGTTGACGCATTCCACCAGATAACTGATGTGGATACTGTTTATAACGTTTTTCAGGATCCGTAATACCCACTATTTCTAACAATTCAATGGCTTTCTTACGAGCTTCATCCTTTGAAATCTTATAATGTTCTCGCATTCCTTCAATAATCTGATGCCCAATCGTCATAGTTGGATCTAAAGAAGTCATTGGATCTTGAAATACCATCGCAATTCGCTTTCCTCTAATATGCTTTTGCATCTGTTTACTTGTAAGTTGTGTCAAATCACGCGTCACCACTTCACCATCTCGGTCGTACGAAAAAAGAATGCTTCCCTTCTCAACCTGACCGTTCTCACTCAAAATTCCTAAAATAGCTTTCGTCGTAACTGATTTCCCACTTCCACTTTCTCCTACAATCGCTAACGTCTCCCCCTGATATAAATCAAGGCGAACCCCACGTATAGCACTTACCTTACCAGCTGTCGTTCCAAACGAAATCTCTAAATCACGAATCGATAACACTCGTCGTCTTTCACTCATATCCACCCCCCCTTACATATCTTTCATTTTTGGATCAAAGGCATCTCGAAGTCCATCTGCTAACATATTAAAACTTAACATTAAAATAGCTAAGACTACGACAGGAAACATCAACATATGTGGATAAGCAAGTAATGACTTAAATCCATCACTAATTAAAACTCCAAGTGAAGCCATTGGTGGTTGTAACCCAAGACCGATAAATGCTAAAAAAGACTCATAAAAAATAGCATTCGGAATCGAGAACATCGACATGATGATGACCTGTCCAAAAATATTAGGTAAAATATCCTGACGAATAATTCCAAACGTTTTTACCCCTAGTGTTCGAGAGGCAAGAATGTAGTCGAGTTCCTTAAGTTTTAAAACTTGAGATCTCACGACACGGCTCATGCCAATCCACCCTGTAATCAACAAAGCAATCGTAATCGACATAATCCCTGGTTTCATGATAATAACTAGTAAAGTAACGATAACTAAGTTAGGAATCCCACTTAAAATTTCAATAAAACGTTGCATATAGATATCAGTTCGTCCCCCAACATATCCAGAAATCATTCCATAAGTCATCCCAAACACCATATCAATCAAAACAGCAAGCGCTGCAATATACAAAGAAACTCGCGTTCCAATCCAAACACGTGTCCAGATGTCACGTCCAAGCGTATCTGTTCCGAAAAAATAATAGACATTTTCAAGTCCACGTTGTTCATATACATTCACACCATTATGTGTTCCATCAAAAATTCCTAATTTTTCGAGGAATGGAATACGTGGTGGCAAGTTCACATGATCCATCATAACCGAATCATATGCATGAGATGAAAGCATAGGCGCAAAAATAGCCATAATAAGTAAAAATAAAATGAAGCAGGCTCCCACTACAGCCCCCTTATTCTTTCTAAATCGATGCAGTACATCTCTCCAAAACGACTGTCCTTCGTAAACAATGTCAGTCTTCATCGCCTCATCTTGGAATACTAGTTCAAAATCATTTTGTAAAAAATCTTGATTATGATTCATGACTACCACCTTCTTTCGATAAACGGATTCTTGGATCAATTACTCCATATAAAATATCCACAACTAGCATCACACCAATAAATAAAATACTGTAAATGAAGGAAAGTGCAATGACGACATTGTAATCATTCACCTGAATCGCAGTCACTAAAAGACTTCCCATTCCTGGAATCGCAAAAATCTTCTCAACCACGAGACTACCCGTCATTAAACTCACCATTAAAGGTGCCACGACTGTAATAACTGGAATCAAAGCATTTCGAAGCCCATGTTTAAACACAAGATGCATCTTCTTAACACCTTTAGCTTCAACCAATAACATATAATCAGATTTCAAGACATCGACCATTTCAGAACGTAAAAACCTCGCCACGTTCGCAATAACAAACATCGATAAGGCAATGGTCGGTAAAATACTTGAAATCATCGGTTTACTCATGTTGTAGGTGATTGGAAACATTTTTAATTTATATCCTAGATAAAAGCAAAGTCCAAGTGCAAACACATAAGACGGTACACTTACCCCAATAACTGAAATAACGGTTGCCGTTGAATCTATCCACGTATTTCGTTTAAGTGCCGCCACTAATCCAAGACATAACCCAATAATAGTTCCAAGCACAATCGCTTGAAGTCCAATTCGAATCGTAATCATCACACGCCCACTAATTAACGTACTCACTGGGACATCTTTTTGGATTGCATAAGAAACCCCAAAGTCTCCATCTAAAATGACTAATTTCAAATAATTAAAAAATCGCGTAAAAATCGGCTGATCGAGCCCATATTTTGCATTTAGCAAAGCCAGTTGGCTCTCTGTTAGCTTCTCATCATTAAAAGGTGAGCCCGGCATCAATTCAAGCATTAAAAATAAAAATAGCAAAATCAAAAAAATGGTGACCACCGAAATCGCTAACCGCTTCAACACATATTTCCACATCCCCATCACCCCCGTATAGATAGGTCCAGATAAGTTTTACACTGTAAAAACTTTAATTAGACTATAACCGCTCTTAATCATAAAAACTTCCGTACTAAGACCCCCTTCAAAATGGTAAAAAATATTACAGAGAGTTATCTCCCTGTAATATTTTTTGCTTAATCTTCTATACTTGCATTTCGATAAATAAATGGAACCCCTACTGAGTGAGTTTCAACACCTTTTAATTTTGGATTAATTAAATAGGTATTACCTTGTTGATAAAGTGGTGCTAAAGCTGCATCTTCACCAAGTAATATTGCTTCAGCTTCCTTCATCGCTTCCCAACGTGCTTCCACATCGTAAACTAAATCCCCTTTATCAATGCGTTCCATTAACGTATCGTACGCTTCACTTGAATAATTCGGATAATTATTCGTTACCCCTGTAATAAATAAATCTAAATAAGTCGTTGGGTCTGCATAATCTGGTCCCCATCGAGTTAATCCAAGTTCATAATCTCCTGTACGCATTAACTCAAGACGTTGTTTTTTCGGTTGAGATTTTAACTCAATCGTTAATCCAGGTAAATTTGTTTGTAACTCTGATTGAATAAACTCTGCACATTTTTTACTTGAATCAGTATCTTCAAATAATAATTCAAGTGTTAGGCTATCGATTCCAAGCTCAGCCTTTGCCACTTCCCAATATTCCCCTGCTTTAGCCGCATCATAAGCTAAATAAGTATCAGAAGTCTCACGGAAATCTTTAGCATCTGGTCCAGTCGCTAAGCTAACTGGCACAATAAAATCTGCAACAGTCGAACCATCATTTAACACTGTATCGGTTAATTGCTCTTTATTCACCGCTAATGCTAACGCACGACGTAAATTCACATTTTGTAATTCAGTCACTTCATGGTTTGGAGACATATACCATAAGTAACCTTCATGAATTAAATTGAACGCTTCATTATCTTTATAAAGATCCACAATTTCACCTGTTAAACGAACAATATCTAAGTTTCCAGATTCAAATTCAAGCGCTGCAGTTTGAGCATCTTTCATGATTTTATACTCAATACCATCTAGTTGAACGTCATCTTTTGCATAGTAAGAATCATTTTTCTCAACTTTAAAACTATTACCTTGAATCCACTCTGTCATTTTAAATGGTCCGTTTGCAAGTAAACTTTCTGGACTTTGCGCATAATTACTTCCTTGCTCAGTGACGAACGCCTCATTTAATGGTAAGAATGATGGAAACGCCATAAGCTGTAAGAAAAATGGTACAGGTAATTCAAGCGATACTTCTAATGTATAATCATCTACCGCTTTAACCCCAAGATCTTCTAATGGTTTTTCACCTGCATTAATCGCTGCCGCATTTTTAACTGCTGCCACATCCATGATGAACGCATATTCAGAAGCTGTGGCAGGATCAACAAGTCGGCGCCAAGCATAAACAAAGTCATTCGCTGTAACAGGTGTTCCATTATCCCACGCAGCATCTTCACGTAGATGGAACGTATAAGTTAAACCGTCTTCTGACAGATCATAACCTGTCGCAATCGCTGGGACGGCACTTCCCGCTGCATCTAATGTGTATAACCCTTCGATGGTTGCGGCAATCACCTCAAATGATAACCCATCGGTTGCAATATGTTGATCCATTGATGCTAACTCAACATCTTTTGCAACACGTAACACATTGCTACTTGATTCTTCTCCCCCTGAACAAGCAACAAGTGTTACTGCACAACAAAATATAAAAGTTAAGACTCGCAACTTTTTCATAAGTTTCCTCCCCTTTCATACTAGTGTAATAACGGCTACAAATGTAGCCTCACTCCCCTTCGTTAGCCCATAAAAATACAAAATTCAAGGAATTATAGCATTTTCCCCTTCGCTAATCGAAGTATAATTCACTATATTCACAAGATTTACACATCATTCCTAGAAAACGCTATTAATTTTTCTTTTCCTACATAAAAACCGTAAGAATAAATCTTACGACTTTTTAATATTTATTTAAGATTTTCTTCCATCCACAATGTGTTATTCCCCTATTAATCATCTATAGAGAAGCCATCGCTTAGACATTAAACTAAAAAAGTTGCCTTTCGGCAACTTTACATAATAAATACTCAGTCCATTACCTCTTATCACCCCAGCAGTTGCGGATAACTAAGAGTTCGTCCTTTGGACTCTCTACTTAGTCTGGGGACCCTCCCCAGCAGTTGAGGATTGTTCCCATTCTAAAGTTTATTTAATGTTTTATCAGATATCAACTCATTATCACCCCGGTGGTTGAGGATAACTAAGAGTTCGTCTTTTGGACTCTCTACTTAGTCTGGGGACCCTCCCTACCAGTGGAGGATAGCTACGATCTCACTTTGCCTTTATTTAATCTAAATTCATTCTATAACTTTTTATTGCCCATTAATTGTTATTAAAAAATAGTTCGCTAACCATACTTTATTTAATATCTCTTCAGCCTACAACCACAAATCACCCCAGCAGTTGAGGATTGTTCACTTCGTTCACTGCCGGGGGCCCCACTTTGTAAAGTAAAATAAAAAAAGTTGCCTTTCGGCAACTTTTTTATTTTACTTTACTTCCATTTGGTAATTCGTCAATGATTGTTGGTAATGTTAATTTTCCATCGTTAGATGCTGCTAATACCATACCTTGTGATAATTCACCACGTAATTTAACTGGTTTTAAGTTTGTAACAACTAATACTTTTTTACCTACTAGTTGTTCTGGTTGGTAGTGTTCAGCGATTCCTGATACGATTTGGCGTACTTCTGATCCTAAGTCGATTTGAGATACTAATAAGCGGTCTGCTTTAGGGTGTTGTTTACACTCTTTGATTTCTCCGACTTTGATTTCTACTTTCATGAAGTCGTCAATTCCGATTTGAGGAATTTCTTCTACTTCTACTGCTTTTTCTTCAACTTTTTTAGGTTCTTCAGCTGGTTTAACTGAACCTTTCATTTGTTCTTTGATGTATTCCACTTCTACTTCAACCTCCAAGCGTGGGAAGATTGGTGTTCCTTTAGAAACAACCTTAGTTCCTTCTGCTAATGTATTGTAATTATTTAAACTGCTCCATTCTTTAGACGCTGCCCCTTCAATTCCTAATTGAGCGAAAATTTGTGGCGTTGTGCGTGGCATAAATGGTTCAATCATGATAGCAATCTGACGTAAGCTTTCTGCTAAGTGACACATTACCGATTCTAATGCAGCTTTATTTGCTTCATCTTTTGCTAATACCCAAGGAGCTGTTTCGTCGATGTATTTATTCGTACGAGCAACTAACGCCCAGATATCAGATAAAACGATACTAAATTGCATATCTTCAAAATTTTTCTCAACTTTTTCAACTGTTGTTTTGATGAAGTCTTCTAATGTTTGATCAAATTCAGTTACTTGACCTGCATATGCTGGAATAACTCCATCGAAGTATTTATTAATCATAGAAACCGTACGGTTTAATAAGTTTCCTAAATCATTTGCTAAATCAAAGTTTACGCGCTCAACGAATGATTCTGGTGAGAATACTCCATCTTGTCCGAATGGTAATTCACGTAATAAGAAGTAACGCACAGCGTCAAGTCCATAACGTTCAATTAACATTTCAGGATATACCACGTTTCCTTTAGATTTAGACATTTTCCCGTCTTTCATCATGATAAATCCATGAGCAAAGATTTTTTTAGGCAATGGTAAATCTAAAGCCATTAAGAAGATTGGCCAATAAATCGTGTGGAAACGAACGATATCTTTCCCAACAACATGTACATCTGCTGGCCAGTATTTATTGAATAATTCTTCATTATCTGATCCGTAACCTAATGCCGTGATGTAGTTAGATAAAGCATCTACCCATACATAAATAACGTGCTTAATATCTCCAGGAACTTTAACTCCCCAATCAAACGTCGTACGAGAAACTGATAAGTCCTCTAAACCTGGTTTAATAAAGTTATTAACCATCTCATTTTTACGAGATTCAGGTAAAATAAATTCAGGATTAGCATTGTAATATTCCATTAAACGATCCGCATATTTTTTCATGTTGAAGAAATAAGATTCTTCTTTCACGACTTTCACGTCACGACCACAGTCTGGACATTTTCCATCCACTAATTGAGTCTCAGTATAATAAGACTCACAAGGTGTACAATATAAACCTTCATAGTGACCTTTGTAAATATCACCATTTTCCATGAATTTAGCGAAAATTTTCTCAACCATCTCTTCATGACGTTTTTCAGTCGTACGAATGAAATCATCATTTGTGATGTCCATCATTTCCCATAACTTTTTGGCTGCATCAGCAATTTCATCTACATAAGCCTGTGGCTCTTTTCCAGCTTCTTGAGCTTTTTCTTGAATTTTTTGTCCATGCTCATCCATACCCGTTAAGAAACGAACATCAAATCCACGGCTACGTTTATAACGAGCCATTGCATCAGATGCTACCGTTGTATAAGCTGTTCCGATGTGGAACTTTCCACTTGGATAATAAATTGGAGTCGTAATATAAAATGTTGGTTTAGACACTCAAAATCCACCTCTTTATCAAATTTAACTACACTCATTTATGTAATTTCAATGTTTTTATTATAGCATAACTAAGTCAAATTTAGACACTAAAAAAAGAATCCTCAAAAATACACGTGAAAATTCTAAAAAATTAGGTATTCAAAAAATCCACCGTTTTACAAACTATAACAATTAAGCTCGAAAACCCACGACTTACTTGGAATTTATCCACATTTTTAAGTCTAAATTCAAATATACATTAAACTATACACACGAACTGTACATTCACCCATCCTTCGACATCGTCATATGATATCATCATTTTACCAAGGGGGGATCTTATGAAAGGACAGCTAACAAAACGGGATATTACTTTAATCGAACACTGCAGAAAACATCTGCCAATCACAAGCGATATGGCGGCCATCCTTTTTTATCCGAACCGCTATATCGCACAACGACGTCTTAATACGATTCATCAATTAAGACAACTAAAACGAACCGAACGGATTGTAGTCAATCAACCTTATATTTATTACCTTGATAAACGAGATATCAGGCATCTACCTTTCACCAAATTACTTTACGACCTTCGTCAAAATGAATACGATATCTCAGAGTATGACTTTGATGGACGTACACTGACTGCTATTATCCACAAAGATGAACTATCTTACAAAATTAATAGCACCATTCAAAACATTGAACAAGTTTATAAACGGCTATCCCTAATAGCAAAAAAAAATCCCTCACAATAAAATCTGTGAGGGATTTTTAATATCCAACTTCATCTAAATAAATATCCACATCCTCACCTTTACAAAAAGCAATAATCACTTCCTGTAAACGTCTTGGACAAAACTGATACTGATCAAACTTTCGAATCGGAATCCATTCTACATCAACCTGGTTACAATCTGGGTAACTTCCATTTTGAATTTCAGTCTCATCCTCTGGATAGCAAACAAAAATATGTTCAATCGTATGTTCGCATGCCTCATAATTAGATAAATAGTCGCGTACAAACAACAAATCATGAACCTTAACATTAGCATTCACCTTTTCAAAACAATGCCTTTTTATAGAATCAAACATGTCTTCCACATGACCTATCTTTCCACCCGGTAACATATAATAACAAACTTGCTCATCCAAAACCTTTAAACAAAGCAACTTTCCTTCCTTCACTATCACAGCACGAACAGAACAATTTACCACCAAAAAACCGCCCCCTCATACAAAAAAATAGCCCTTACATCATTATATTTCGCCAAAATAAAAAGTGACCTAAATATAGTGAAAAAAATAAAAAAAGCATACCTCAGTATGCATTTGCTATTATCTAAATTAAAACCATTTTGCCGATGCTGGCAAAATGGTTTTGTCCCACTACATATAAATCACTACTTATTTCTAAAAACACTACAAGAGTTCATGACTTTCTGCATATGTTATCCCTACATCAGACTGAAACCTCGTATTACCCCATTAGTGGAGGAAACCTAAAAAGCTAATCTCCGATTACGCTTTTTAGGATGGGTCCCCATGATCAAATCTCATTTTTCGGATGGTTGTAATTTTTCCGTTTTGTTTGTAAACACGGGGAACACGGTCGCTTAACATACATAAAATTTCATAACTAATGGTTCCAATTTCATCTGCTACACGTTCAACTGGCATTCCATCTCCGATTAAGGTTACCATTGTTCCCATCTCAACTTCGTGTGGAAGGCGAATCATGAGCTGATCCATGCAAACACGTCCGATGATTTCACATTCCTTCCCTTCAACAATAACATTTCGGCCTTGATGAGCACGAATCCAGCCATCGGCATAGCCGATTGGAACAACTCCAATCCACTCGTCATTCTCCGCTGTATAAGTTGCCCCATATCCAACTTTGTCTCCCTTGTTGATACGTTTAACCTGAGTAATTTTAGAATATAGCCTTAGGGCTGGTTTTAAATCAAATTCAAGTGGAATAAACGTCGCATCTGGATTAATACCATAAAGACCAAGTCCTAAACGAATGGCGTGATCAAATTCAAATTCTCGTTGTAATAACGTCGCTGTATTTTCAATATGAACATATTTAATAGAACTTAAATCTAAATCTTCGATTAAAGATTCAAAGGTTTTAATCTGATATTCTAAATAATCCGCATCACAATCCGCTGTCGCCATATGAGTAAAGACTCCCTCAATCTCAACATTTGGTGCTGCTTTTAATAATTCAAATGTTTCTTTTACTTTTTCTTTTGTTGTTAATCCTAATCGATGCATTCCACTATCGATTTTCAAATGGACTTTTACAGGCGTTTCTAATGGTAACTCAACTAACTTTGAAATCCAACACTCATCGTGAGCTGTTAGGGCAATATTATACTGCGCTGCAATACTAACATCTTTTAAGCGAGTCATTCCTAAAACTAAAATAGGCGCTTCAATCCCAGCTTTTCGAAGACCTAATGCTTCATCAAGTCCACTAACCGCTAAATTCGTAACCCCCGCTAAAAGTGCAACCCTAGAAACCTCAACATCGCCATGACCATAGCCATTTGCTTTAACAACCGCAAAAATCTTTTTATTTGGATGCAACTTTTTAATTTGTTGTACGTTATAAACAATTGCATCTAAATCAACCTCTGCCCATGTGTCACGATAAAATGACATACATCTCACCTCTTAGCTTGTTTTCAACCTACTCATTAATTAACATGATACGCACGATAAACTTCGTTTTTCGCCAAACCACGTTCCTTCGCTACACGCTTAATACTCTCATTTGTACTGAACCCTTCAGAAACATAATGTTCAACATGATCAACAACTTCAAGTTCCTGCCACCATAACGTTTCTTCCTTCGTTTCAGTTGATCCTTCAACAATCACAACCATCTCACCGCGTAAATCATCGACAATATTCAAACATTCTTCAACCGTTCCGCGAACAAACTCTTCATACTGCTTTGTTAACTCACGTGCAATCACAATACGACGATTTCCTAAAACCTCTTGCATCGCTTGTAACGTCTCCTTAATACGATGAGGTGACTCATAATAAATCGTTGTAAAGGGTTGATACTTTAACTCTTCTAACTCTTTTTTCTTCTTCGACTTCACACGATTTAAAAATCCATAAAATAAAAATGGCTGTGGAACTAATCCTGATGCAATCAATGCACTTAACGCCGCATTTGCACCTGGAACTGGAATCACCGCAAACCCAGCTTTAATCGCCTCTGCCACAATCTCATAACCCGGATCTGAAATGCAAGGTAATCCTGCATCACTTACAAGCGCAACATTTTTACCCTCACTTAATAGCTCTATGATATAGTCACCTTTTGTTCCCTTATTATGTTCATGATAACTCGTTAACGGTGTCTCAATCTCATAAACATGGCACAATTTCTTTGTATGACGCGTATCCTCAGCTGCAATCATATCCACTGATTTCAAAACCTCAATTCCACGAGGCGTCATATCCCCTAAATTACCGATTGGTGTTGCCACCAAATATAAAGAAGCAAGGTCTTGTTTAAAACTTTTTTGAATCTGCATAATCTTCACTCCATCTATATCACACGCCATGTGCTCTACTAAATTTATTCTATGTGGAAATAGAGAATTTTTTGCTTTTTTAATTCAGTTATTATTTTTAAGAATAGGCTCCTGAACTATTGGGGATAGAAGCTCCTATCATCCCGTAAAAAAATTCTTTCAATTCATTGATATCTCTCTATAACCAATATCTCTTTTTAATTATCTAAGGAAAAAGTGCTAAACACATTAATTAGATTATCTCTATAAAAAATTCATCTCACTAAACACTTAGAGACTTATCTATTATAGCAGATTTTTCCCTTAGATATTAACGCGTTTAACACTAATTACCTCGATATTTATGATTTAAAATATATAACAACACCGACATCGATAACGTCATCATATTCTCAAAATCTTTTTCTACACTAATCACCGCAGGCTCTTGATTTAACTCAAATGTCAGATTCGCTACATAATCATAAATCTCCTGCTGATTTTGAAATGGAATAATGGCCATTTTACTGAAATCTTTTAACTGGCGTGATGCATACAAATGTAACTTTCCTTCATATTGAATATGCTGTCTAATTGAATGTGATGCGTGCAAATAATCATTCGCATGATAAATACACGTATAGTCACAGAAAAAGTGAATTAAAATACCTAACTTTTCTGAAAACTCTTCTATCTCATAATCTTTTTCAATCATAATATCAAGCCACTTAAAAATAACCGTCACATTATCCCGATAATAATGACTAAACTGACGATACTTTTTCTTTAAATCAGGTTTAACATTACCAAATACAAATTTTCGTCGACATACACATTTTTGTAACTCTTTTGGAAGTTCCTGATATAAAAATTCTCCAACTAGTCGATGAGTATTCGCAATCATACGACCATCTCCACTCTTTTTACTAATATTATTCTCTTAATTATAAAGAGTTATGTCGAATTTTGCTACATAATAGACGAAAATAATTGAGCTAATGATTCCAGAGCGCGCTTAAAAGCAGATCGTTTTATCCACTGTGAATAAATAACCTCTGTGCTTCTAGACAAATCAATATTAAAATCATTCAGTATACTCTGAATCGATTCCGTATGATAAAGCATTACGTTTACTTCAAAATTCAAATAAAAACTTCTGATATCCATATTCGTTGTTCCAACAGAGGCTACTTCCTCATCTACTACAATGACCTTAGAATGACAAAAAACACCATCATAAGTAAAGATTCGAACTCCAACTTCAAGCAATGGTTCAAAATACGATTGCGTCGCATAGTATACAAACTTTCGATCTGCACGACCTGGGACAATAATGCGAACATCAATTCCTGCCAAAGCTGCATTTTTTAGTGCCGTTATGACATCAAAATCAGGAATCAAATACGGGGTAATAATATAAACACTTTTTTCAGCTCCCATAATCATCCTAAAAAAAGCTTGTTTAATCGCAGCAAGTGTTGACTGAGGTCCTGAGTCAATAACTTGAACTCCTCCATCTTCAACCTCTGTCACCTTTTTATAATAAAGATCATTCGTTAGACGTTCACCCGTTGCAAAAAACCAATCACCCGAAAATAAAACAGCAAAATCACGAACCGCCTCTCCCTCTACCAAAATAGATGTATCCCGCCAAAATCCAAATTTCTTAGAACGATGAATATACTCATCTCCAACATTAATTCCACCTGTAATCGCAAGTCGACCATCCACTACAACAATTTTTCGATGATTTCTATGGTTAACCTTATTCGTTAAAAATGGAACTAAAACTGGGTCAAATTCAGCCACAACAATTCCCGCTTCTCTCATCTCCCTTAAAACAGAGTGCTTCATCTTTCGAGAGGTTCCAAGAGGATCAAATAATAATTTAACGTCAACCCCTGCCTGTGCTCGTTCTTTTAACGCATTAATAACTTCCATCCCAATATCATCACTATTAAAAATGTAATACTCAATAAAAATAAATTCCTGCGCATTTTTAATTGCATCAATTAAAACAGGGAATTTTTGATCTCCATTTGTTAAAATTCGCGTCTTCGTTCTAAATGAAACATCACTTCGACATGTCATTGTATTTAAACGAACGAGCATCTGTGACAATTTACTCATTTCCGTCTTAATATCCGACGTCTCATAATCACTCGATGGGACAACATAGTCTGGGCCTAATTCCTTCAATCTACGACGATACCGAAATGTCTCACGAAAATTATGTCCAAGCATTAAATACAAAATAATCCCGATAACCGGAAACAAGGCGATAATAAATAACCATGGCAACTTATTTTTAGAATCCGAATAAATAAAAATAACGAGCCACGTTAAGACTGAAGCCACCGATAGAATCATATAAACTAGTCCCCAAGTTGCTGCTACTACACTATCAAACTGTATCGAATAATAAAATCCAGCCAAATAAACAATCATTGTTAAGACAATTAATCCAATCATAACAAGCGACTTCTTCAACTTCAATCACCTACATTACCCATGATAACCATAGTTTATCCATTTTTTATGTAAAAATACAAAAAAGCTATCCTGTGGATAGCTTTTAATGGTTTAAAATGAATTTCCAACCAAAGGAAAGCAACGATCTTACTCAACAGAGTAAGCCGTCTAACCTAAGGACTCTATTCCTTTTTTCCTAACATAAATAAATCTAAAATTTCTTGGCTATAATTTAAACTTGTTTCATTCTCATAAACAAACAACGGTTGATCAATACGTAGATTTCCAGGATTACCACCCTTGATTCCTTCAATTAATAACACATTTGCCTCACGATTAATACGTGGATAAACTAATCGCATACGCTTAGGCTCAATCTTATACTTTCTAAACGTTTCAATAATATCGACTAAACGATCTGGGCGATGAACCATTGCAAAACGTCCACCATGCTTTAATAATAATGAAGCTTCCTTCACCACATCATCAAGTGTCGCTAAAACCTCATGACGTGCAATGGTTAAATAATCATTCTTATTCAAATTACTATCTGGATTTACCTTAAAATAAGGAGGATTACAAGTGACCACATCATGAGCATACTTTCCAAGCTGCTCATGAATTCCTTTTAAATCACCCTTCACAATCGTAATACGATTCTCAAGACCATTCACCGCCACATTACGCGTCGCCAAATCATAAGACATATCCTGAATCTCAACACCTGTAATATGTGCCTTAGAACGAAGCGATAAAAATAACGGAACCGGCGCATTACCCGTACATAAATCCACAATCGACTTTACACCCTTATTAATCGTCGGATAATCACCAAGCAACGTTGAATCAAGTGAAAAATTAAACATCTCTGGATTTTGAATAATCTTCAATCCATCATAACCTAATAAATCATTTAAAACCTCGTTCTCCTTTAAAAATTTCTGCATGAAATTCACCACCTACAAACTTAAACTCGCT
The DNA here is from genome assembly GCF_013046825.1 of Turicibacter sanguinis. Classification (NCBI taxonomy): domain Bacteria; kingdom Bacillati; phylum Bacillota; class Erysipelotrichia; order Erysipelotrichales; family Turicibacteraceae; genus Turicibacter; species Turicibacter sanguinis. The sequence goes on from NZ_CP053187.1 coordinate 666,217, forward strand.
AAATGCCACCTAACATGAACACCAAGCGAGTCCTAAAAATTACACCATAAGATTATAAAAAAACAATATTCAAACATTATCCACAATTTATAAAAATTAACGCCAAACTAAAAATCTCTATTTACCTCATCAGGAAACAATCTACCAATTGAGAATTAGATGATCTTCACCAATCTCTAGGGAACTTTTACGCTTACTAGCCGAATATAACGAAGCTTAGTAAAAAGTTATCCTTTAGAGTTACGCGAGATTAACCGTCCGGTTCAGCTTTTTAGTCCAATCTAGCTTTACCGAACAATCTCACTATAAAGTTCCCCTCACTCTTCATCATCAAAAAGCGATGATTCGGGTGATGGTTCACTTTTACGCGAGATTAACCGTCCGGTTCAGCTTTTTCTTTAGTCCAGTCGAGTTTCGTCAAGCAATGACCTTCAAAAATCGGACACACCGACCATTTCTCTTTGAGAAACTAAGTCGCTGGTACTTGCATTTTTGAGGATCATTAACCGCTTGACTCAACATCCTAGTCCATCAGTTCTTTTAGTTCTGGGTCGAATGGGATTTCTTCTTTTTTGACTTTTCGATCTAGAATTTTGATGATTTCAGATGCTTCGTGTTTACGTGTTGTATCTTTGTAATCAACGAGTAATGTTTCTGAAATCATGTTGATTGAACGAACGCGTCCTTCTCCGAATTCGGTTAACACACGATTTCCAACGTCAGGTAATCGTTGCATTAATTCAACATATGTTTCATTTTCATATTTTAAACAGCATAATAATTTACCACAAATCCCTGAAATCTTAGATGGATTTAATGATAACTGCTGATTCTTTGCCATCTTGATCGTTACCGTTGCAAACTCCCCAAGGAATGAGGTACAACATAACACACGCCCACAAGGTCCAAGACCACCAATCATCTTGGCAGCATCACGAACCCCAATTTGGCGTAACTCAATGCGTAAACGGAACGTATAAGCTAAATCCTTAACTAACTGTCTAAAGTCAACTCGTCCCTCAGCTGTAAAATAGAAAATTAACTTCGTACGATCAAACGTATACTCACAACCTAAAAGTTGCATATCTAATTTATTCTTAATAATTAACTGCTCACAACTAGCTAAAGCCTCAACTTCATCAGCCTTATTTTTACGATGCTTTTCAATATCCTCGTCCGTTGCAATTCGCATAACAGGTTTTAACGGTAAAAAAACATCCTCTTCATTCACAAACTTAGGACCGATCACAACCGTACCAAACTCCATTCCACGAATCGTCTCAACTAAAACATAATCACCTTTCTTTAACTCAAAACCGTTTGGATCAAAGAAATATTTTTTTCCAACTTGCTTAAACTGTACCCCTACTACTTCATATTGCATCAATAAATCCTCCCTTCATTTCTAAAAATAGTTGATCAAAACAAAGCAACACATTTGCGTTAGCCATCAAATGCTTTTCTGCATCCATCAAGGCTCGTAGCTTCTTCAAACAAATTGCAAGCGAATTAGCTTCTTCACTACTCGAAAGTGGCGCCGTATACATACGATAACGCAAATCCTTTGTCTTACCCACCTTTAATTTCAAGACATCCTCATAATAAATCATATAAAGCTTCAAAAATAAAAACTGAGCATCCTTCTCTTTAACTAAATCTTGATGCCTAGCTAGCACAATTGAGGGATCAAAATTCGTCTTTACGAAACAATCCTCAATTTTCAAAACAAGCTCAATCAACGAATTAAAATGCGCTGACTCTGCTAACTCGATACCTTCATCTATATTTTGAGTCAAAGCCGAAATAATCGGAGCATGTTGCGACACTCCCGCTTCAACATATTGCTGTATTAAAGATTCATTCGATAAAGACTTAAATGAAAGAATGACAGACCGTGAACGAATCGTCGGAAGCAACTTCTGCTTGTTCTGCGTCAACATAATCGCATAAGTATTCGCCTTCGGCTCCTCTAAAAACTTAAGCAAACTATTTGCCGCACTCACAGACATCTTATCAGCATCCTCAATAATATAAACCTTTGCACAATCCTCCGCTGCCATCTTTGAAAACTCCGACTGAAGCTCTTGAATCTGCTCTTTCTTAATACTATTTCCATCCGGTCGAATCATATAAACATTCACATGCCCATCAGACTCAATCATCTGACAATGACGGCACGTACCACAAATCCTATCATCCGACTCGCATAATAACATTTTAGCAAAATTCTTCGCAACAAACAACTTTCCAACACCTTTAGGTCCCTCTAAAATGTACGCATGCACCAGTCTATTTTTTTGATAACTATTGATTAAAAAGCGCACCACCTCTTGCTGGCGATCCTTAATTGTCTCCCAACCTTTCACATCCATCACCACCTTTCATCAATCCTTTATTATTTACCTAACTTCTCTAAAATTAACTGACAAATTTCATTTGTCACCGCTTCGATTGATTGCGTTGCATCAACCGTTACAATACGTTCACTAAACAAATTAGCTTGAATTTTATACCCTTCATACACTAACTGATGAAACTCAAGCCCTTCTAAATCCAAACGATTAACCTCACGACCACTATTAGCAGCAATACGCGCTAGTCCATCCTCTGGCTTAATATCAAAAAAAATCGTCATATCGGGCATAAACCCTTCAATCGCAAACTGATTAATCTCGCGTACTTCATCCATCCCAATTCCACGAGCATAACCTTGATATACAATCGAACTATCTACAAAGCGATCACATAACACAATCTTCCCTGCATCCATAGCCGGTTTAACCTTTTCAACTAAATGTTGACGACGCGCAGCAGCGTAAAGTAAAGCCTCAGTACGACTATCCATCTCTGTATTCTCACGATCTAAAATAACCTCACGAATTTGTTCCGCAATTTTAATCCCACCAGGTTCACGTGTATACAGAGTCTCAATCCCAAGCTCTGATAACTTTTGGATTAATTCATTTGCAATAGTTGTCTTTCCGGCCCCTTCTCCGCCTTCTAATGTAATAAAGAATCCGCTCATCATCATAACTCCTTTAGCTAAATAAATTTCAAATCCCATTATCTCATAAATAAAAACTTTTTGATAGATGGAATTATTCCCCGTTTAACGTAAAAAATAAAAACATCAGACACCAAAGGAGTTATCATGATGAAAAAAAACATACTACTATTTCTCACCTGTTTCCTACTTGTTTCCTGTGGCAATCAAAAACCAAGTACAGAAAACCACACCCAAAAACAACTCAACATCCTAACAACCGTCTACCCACTTACCTACTTCACCGAAAAAATAGGCGGACAATACGTAAACGTCAACTCAATCTTAACCCCTGAAAGTGATATCCACAACTACCAGCTAAACGACAACGTTACCAACCAAATCCTATCCTCACAACTATTCCTCTATATCGATGACACACTTGAACCATATATCGGGGACATTTCATTACAATTCCAAGAAAAGAACTTAAATTACATTGAAATCATCAGCCTCATAAAACAACAAACAGCTCCTGAAATTGGGGAAGCCCAAACCCTCATCAGTGGCACTCTCTCAACAACAGAATCACCCGCTCGAAAAGATGACAATCTAAACACCATTATTTCAGACTATCACCTTCCAGACAGTCGTAGCCAAACCAATGACATCACCATCATGTACGAAAGTCCTTATAATCATCTATGGCTACATCCTAGCTACGCCATCATGATGTGTGAAATCATCCGTGACGAACTTATCAAACTACTTCCAGAGTACAAACCAACCTTTGACAAGAACTTCGAAGAACTAAAAGAAAAACTTCTCGACCTCAACAACGCCTTTCTATCCCTGAGCACTGCTCCGAATCATTACTTCCTCGTTACACATGCTGCCTACTCAACATGGGCTGGATATGGACTCATTCAAATTCCAATCACCGATATGTATGAAAGCCCACTCCCACAACAAGAATTAGAAACTGTACAACGACTCGTATCAGACCTAAACCTCTCCTACCTATACTTTGAAGAAAACATAACAAACTATAAAGCCAAACAACTCCAAAGCGAACTCCACCTAAAAACTGCTACGCTCTACAATCTTGCAACACTCACCTACGACCAAATAAACAACGGAGACGACTACTTCTCTCTCATGTACCAAAACATCAAAAATCTAGAACTCGAACTCTACGAATAAAAAAAGAAGTAGGACCCAACATCCTACTTCTTTTCTAATATCTAAAAATTATCCATTGATTTTAACATCAGTAATTTGATTAAATACAACACGCTTTAAAGTTGAATCCGTGATAACTAATAATTGCTCATAATGCTCATCATAATGAGAAATCGTTCCTGATACAACAAAGCTATCACCATTTTCATCCGTTACCGTTAATTCAACTGGTAACTTCTCATCAAACGCACGTCTTAATCCTTTATATCCTAATGTTTCTTTAGTTGCAATAACCTGTGTATATTTTGAAAGGTCATCAAGATTTAAAGCGTCATTAGGTTGAATCATGCTTTGCGTCGACTGCTCCTGTCGACTAAATAATTTATTTATGAATTTTAGTGCCATATTTGCCTCCTGTATAATTCAACAAATAACTCGTTGCTTCCCTTATATCACCCTATCTATTTAAATTATAACATAAACTGTTTGATAAACAAACATTCTCATTATAATTAACCTTTCATTTTTTTCCTCACCTAGGTTATGAACACCTTATTTTTACAATTATTTTTCATTATCTACATAATCCGTCAAAGGTTTCAACATCTCTTCTGGATAATCAACTCGTTGCAGATACAACCCTTGCGGCTTAGCAGTATAACCTGCCAATTTTCGATTTTTGGCCTCGATAATTGTCTTAATATCTTCGGGTTTTTTCTTACCTTCTCCGATTTGAATCAACGTACCGACCATAATACGAATCATATAACGTAAAAATCCATTCCCAACGAAAATAAACGTTAACTCGCCATCCTCATCAATGAGATCTGCCTGGTAAATCGTTCTCACCTTATCAATATCATCTAAATTACCACAGAATGACGTAAAATTATGAGTCCCAAGCAAATACGTCATTGCCTCTCTCATCTTTTCCACATCAAGTGAAAAGCGGTGATAATAAACATAATTACGCTTCATTGGATTATACTCATTTAAAGACAATCGATAACGATACTCCTTAACCTTTCCATGATAACGAGAATGAAACTCAGGATGAACCTCCTGACTATCAATAATATAAATATCTTCAGGTAAGATCGAATTCAATGCCCGAACATATCGACTACCATCCATATTCACCACACTATCAAAATGGAAAACTTGACCGTATGCATGCACACCCGTATCCGTGCGTCCCGAACTATGAATCGTAACCGGTTGCTTACTAATCTTCTCTAAAGCTGCCTCAATTTCACCCTGTACCGTTCTTTGACCCGGTTGACGTTGATACCCATTAAACAAAGTACCATCATAAGCAACCGTACATTTAATTCTTTTCATAATGACCCACCTTTAGAACACAATTGCACCAACAAAAATAACTAAACAAACAACAATTAATCCCGTATCTGCCACATGCCAGCACAAACGATTAATACTCGTCTTAGGACGTCCTGGAACATAACCACGAACCTCCATCGCATTCGCCAACTCATCCGCGCGTTTAAACGACAAAATAAACAATGGCACCAATAAAGAAATCAACTGCATGACCTTATCCTTGAACTTACCTTCCTTAATATCTACACCACGAGAAGCCTGCGCCTTTAAAATCTTCTGCGTCTCCTCGAATAATGTTGGAATAAATCGAAGCGCAATCGAAATCATCAACGCCAACTCCGATACCGGCAACCCCACCTTCTTAAATGGCTTGAATAAAGACTCAAGCGCCAACGTCAAATCAGATGGTTTAGTCGTAAGTGTCAACAAAGTAGAAATAAGCACAACAATAATAAGTCGGATACTCATAAAGAAACCAAGATTAAGCCCTTCATCATAAATGCCGATAGGCCCCAGACTAAAAAGTAAATTTCCTTGCTTATTAAATAGAACCTGTAAGAAAAACGTCAAAATCACAAAGAACCAAATTGGCTTCAGACTTCTAAAAAAATAATCCAAAGGGATCTTCGTCAACTTCATCGCAATTAACTCAACCACAACTAAAAGTCCAATAAAAAACCATTGCTCAATTAAAAAACTTGAAATCACAAATAAAGATGTTGCAATAATCTTTGAACGAGGATCCAGTCGGTGCCAAAATGACTGACCCGGTAAATACTGTCCGATAATAATTCCGTTCACAAACTAGCCCCTCTCTACTAAATCTTCAATTTTTAAAACAAACTCCTCTGTTGTTAGAGGTAAATCCTCAACAGATAATCCGAGCTTTGAAGCAAAATTATAATAATTCTGCGCCACTAACGGTAAAGTAATCCCGCACTCTCCAAGTAACTCAACCTCTTTAAACACCTCTTTTGGTGACCCTTGTAACTTCATCTCACCACGATGCATCACAATAACATGCTCTGCATACTCACATACCAGATTCATATCATGAGTAACTAACACAATAGTCTTACCATACTTCTGATGCAAATCATTAAAAATCTGCATCATCTCATGTTGTCCTTGAGGGTCAAGTCCAGCAGTGGGCTCATCAAGGACCAAAATATCAGGATTCATCGCTAAAATTCCAGCTATCGCAACACGGCGCATCTGTCCTCCACTCAAATGAAAAGGAGACTGCTCCAAAATACTATCGTCCAACCCAACAATCTTAGCAACCTCTTTCGCCCTTTGACGAGCTTCCTCTTCAGAAACTCCATAGTTCATTGGACCGAACATAATATCTTTTTCAACAGTTTCTTCAAATAACTGATACTCAGGAAACTGAAATACTAAGCCAACATGCTGACGAATCGCTTTTAAATTTTTGTTTTTCTCATCCGATTTAATCGTTTGTTTTCCGACAGTAATCACACCACTTGATGGTTTTAACAAACCATTCATATGTTGGATAAGCGTTGATTTTCCAGAACCAGTATGTCCAATGATTGAGACAAACTTATTATCTTGAATATCAATATTAATATCATAAATTGCTCGCTGTTCCATTGGCGTATTTAAATTATAAACATGACTTACTTTTTCAAACTTAATGCCCATAACTTATTCATCAACTCCTCATCGCTCGTACAAATATCCTCAATAATACCTTTATCTTTCAAATCATAAGAAGCTTTAACAGCAAAAGGAACATCTAATTGTACAGATTCTAATAACTCTTTCTTTGCAAACACTTCTTTTGGTCTTCCCTCTAAAATAATTTCTCCATCATTCATCACAACAATACGGTCACTAAACACAGCTTCATCTAAATGATGCGTAATCATAATGATCGTCTTATTATGATCTTCAGCCAATTCACGAACTAAACTCATCATATTTTGACGACCTTGTGGATCAAGCATTGCAGTTGCTTCGTCTAAAATAATAACATTAGCTCCAAGAGCTAAAACACCCGCAATTGCAACACGTTGTTTTTCTCCTCCACTTAAGCGATGCGGTTCACGGTCTAAAAAGTTTTTCATTCCAACTTTTTCAGCATATTCATTCACAAGGCGATGCATTTCATCATATTCAACACATTTATTCTCTAATCCAAATGCAATATCATCACGTACAGTACTTCCTACGAATTGATTGTCTGGATTTTGAAAAACAATCCCTATTTTTTGACGAATATCATAAACTGATTCTTCATCTAACAATTGATTATCCACATAGATTTCACCCTCATTAGCTTTAACTAACCCAACGAGTAATTTCGATAAAGTCGACTTTCCAGAACCATTATGACCAAGAATTGTTACAAATTCACCTTTATTAATTAATAAATTATAATTTTTTAATACAGTTTGATTCTCTTCATAACCAAATGTTACATTACTTAATTTAATCATTGCATTTTCCAAAATATCTCGCCACCTTATCCTAGATTGCTACTCCGTCAATTCCACTATCTACATTTCCTACTATTTCAATAACTAGATAATGTGGTGCACAAATAATACTTTGTCCTGTTTTACTTAAAGTTCCAAATAAAATACATTCATGATCTGGACAATCAGCTTCTTCAATATGAACACCTTTAGCATTAACAATTATCTTATTATAACCTAGCTCTGTTTCAATTTCATAAATATGTTCCTTACCATCAATAGGAACTCGTGCATATTCTGATCCTTTTAAAGAAATAACCACTTCTTGATCTACCTGGGGCTGTAAACTAAACATAGCGAATAGTCCACCACTAATAATTAAAACAGCAATTATAATATATACATCTAACCTTTTCATCCACTTACCCTCCAAGTCATTAATATCTGTAAAAAAATACTTATTCACATAACATTATAACAATTTTATTATTTACTTGTCATTCTAAAGAAGAGGAAAATATGTGTATTACTCTTTCAAAATAACCAGTTATAAATATATTGATATATAACAAATGTATAACTAAAAGGAATAATTTGTAAATGTTGTTTTTTTTTGATAAACTAGAACAATCACATATAAGGGAGTGAAAAAATGTTTAAAAAATTTATTTCTTACTATAGGAATCATTTAGGATTATTTATTCTAGATATGATAGCCGCGCTACTTATGGCAGGTATCGACTTAGTTTATCCTTATTTTACAGGGATATTTATGGATGATTATATTCCAAATGGAAAAATTCAATCTATGGTTATAGTAAGTCTTACTTTATTAATATTATTTATTATTCGTTTAATATGTTCACACATCGTCAACTATTGGGGGCATATTATGGGATGTAAAATGGAATTTGATATGAGACAAGATTTATTCAAAAAATTTCAATCCTTGAATTTCAGTTATTATGATGAAAATAAAACCGGTGTTATTATGTCCCGATTAGTAGGAGATTTAAGAGATATTACAGAGTTAGCACATCATGGACCAGAAGATATCTTTATATCTCTGATCATGATTATAGGAAGTTTTATTATATTATTTAATATTAATGCTGTATTTACCTTATCGATATTTCCTATCATCATTTTAATTATCATCTTCTCAATGTGGAGACGGAATGCAATGATGCAAGGATTTAGAGCTACACGAAAAACACAAGGAGAAATCAATGCACAAATTGAAAGTAGTATTGGGGGAATCCGTTTAACAAAATCATTTGCAAATGAAGATTACGAGTACAATAAATTTACTGAAAATAATTTAAACTATGCTAACTCATGGAAAAATGCACTATTCCAAATGTCAATCTTCTCAAGCGGAAATACCTTTTTAATAGATATTTTGAATCTCATATTATTAATTATGGGAGGAATCCTCGTTTATAATAATACATTAACATTTGGAGATTTTACTGCGTTTCTCCTATACATAAATTTCTTAATTAAACCAATTCAACGCTTAATTAATTTTATGCAACAATTCCAAACAGGATGGGCAGGATTTGAAAGATTCTACGAAATTATTCAATTAAAACCCAAAATTAAGTCAAAAGAAAATGCTATTTATTTAAATAATCCGAAGGGAAATATTATTTTTAACCATGTAAACTTTAAATATGAAGCAAATGAAGAACATGTGTTAACAGATTTTAATATTAATATTGAATCTGGTAAAAAAATAGCTTTAGTTGGAGAATCAGGTGTTGGGAAATCAACTATCTCTCTACTAATTCCAAGATTTTATGATGTAACATCTGGAGAAATATTAATAGATGATATTAATATAAAAGATTATGAATTAAGCTCTTTAAGAAAAAATATTGGACACGTTCAGCAAGAAGTATATATTTTCTATGGCAATATCCGTGATAATATTTTATATGGAAATCCACAGGCAACAGAGGAAGAAATAATTATAGCTGCCAAAAAAGCTCGTATTCATGACTTTATCATGTCACTAGAAAATGGATATGATACTATTGTTGGAGAACGTGGAGTAAAGCTTTCTGGCGGGCAAAAACAAAGGATCGCAATTGCACGAGTATTTCTTAAAAATCCTGCAATACTCATTTTAGATGAAGCGACATCAGCATTAGACAATATCACAGAGATGTTAATTCAAGAGGCATTGGAAGATTTAACAAAAGGTCGAACAAGCATTATAATAGCCCATCGTTTAAGCACTATAAAAGAAGCAGATGAAATCTTAGTCCTTTCAAAAAATGGAATCTCAGAAAGAGGAACACATGAAGAGCTATTAAATAAACAAGGATATTATGCTGAACTCTATAATACCCAATTCAAAAATTTATAAAAAAAGAGAGCGAATGCTCTCTTTTTTATCTATTAAAGTTTTCCTACTAAGTCTAAGCTTGGAGTTAAAGTTTCAGCTCCTGGTTGCCATTTAGCTGGACATACTTGATCTCCGTGCTCAGCAACGAATTGAGCTGCTTGTACTTTACGTACTAATTCTTCAGCATTACGTCCAATTCCTAAATCATGAATTTCATAAGCTTTAATTTGACCTTCTGGGTTAACGATGAATGTTCCACGTAAAGCTAAACCTTCTTCTTCAATCATAACACCAAATCCACGAGCTAAAGTTCCAGTTGGATCTGCTAACATTGGATATTTGATTTTTGCAATTGTTTCAGAAGCATCAGCCCATGCTTTATGAACGAAGTGAGTATCTGTAGATACAGAATATACTTCACATCCCATTTCTTGGAATTTAGAATAGTTATCTGCTAAATCTCCTAATTCAGTTGGACAAACGAAAGTGAAATCTGCTGGATAGAAGAAGAATACAGACCATTGTCCTTTAATTGTTTCGTTAGTTACTTCTTTGAATTCACCATTGTGATAAGCTTGAACTTTAAAATCTACTACTTGAGTATTGATTAATGACATTGTAATCCCTCCAAATTCATTATAGTAATAATTACTGATATTGTTATTATATATTAAGCAATTTAAAAAGTCAAATATAATGATTAAAATAATAATAATTTTTTAAAATCATATTTATATATCAGTCCAAGATATTAGGGGTTATCGTATCTGTATTAAGTTTCAGGATAATTTTATTTATTCCTGATTTTCAGTAATAAGAAATTTAGTTGATATAAAAAAGACATCATAACGATGTCTTTTCCTAATAACCTTATTATTCAAACTACTAGAAATAATAAACATAAAATATTTATCTAGAATCCATTGCTCATTCTCTCCACCACAATGTGTTTTCCATATATTAACATAGTTAGATTAACTCTCCTATCCTATTACAATGTTATTGATTAAAACCATATTGAAAGAATAAATTTTGATATTTTATTCATATTGTAATAGAAAATTTTTAAATATTAAAAATAAAGATTATTTAAAAGAGTTTAAATTAAATAGGCTCACTAGCTTTATATTTAAAGAAAGTATATCTTATCAATCCATATTCGTCTTAAAAGTCTCTCTTGTTGAAAAGAACTATTACATTTTTTATAAAATATAATATGGTATTACTTTGAAAACTCAAAAAAAATACCAGAGTCAAAATTATGCACCATCATAAAGTCTATCCTACACTCAACAGTTAATCCATTTATAGCTTTTATGAGTCTCAGGATTTCACTTAAAGTCATTCACTGTAAATAGATTATACTTTAACCGACAGCACTATTTAAAAAAGAATAAAAAAAGACTAGTTCTTAATAAAACTAGTCTTTTTTTATATGCTATAGTATTTAATTTTCTAAACAAAAAAAATGATAACCAATTATCATTTTAATCATTAATATGGTGCGGGTGACAGGAGTTGAACCTGCACACCAAAGGTACTAGAGCCTAAATCTAGCGCGTCTGCCAATTCCGCCACACCCGCATCTATAAATGGTGTCCTGCAGAGGACTCGAACCTCTGACCCTCTGATTAAAAGTCAGATGCTCTACCAACTGAGCTAGCAGGACTTTTATGGTGGAGGATGACGGGCTCGAACCGCCGACCCTCTGCTTGTAAGGCAGATGCTCTCCCAGCTGAGCTAATCCTCCAAATGGTGGCTTGGGACGGAATCGAACCGCCGACACAAGGATTTTCAGTCCTTTGCTCTACCGACTGAGCTACCAAGCCTATTCAAATGGCGGTCCAGACGGGAATCGAACCCGCGATCTCCTGCGTGACAGGCAGGCATGTTAACCGCTACACCACTGGACCTTTTTGGTTGCGGGGACAGGACTTGAACCTGCGACCTTCGGGTTATGAGCCCGACGAGCTACCAACTGCTCCACCCCGCGATGTTATTTAATTAATATGGCGGAGGAAGAGGGATTCGAACCCCCGCTACGCTCTCACGTACTGTCGGTTTTCAAGACCGATCCCTTCAGCCGGACTTGGGTATTCCTCCGTATAACTAAAACTAATTGGTGGACCCTGTAGGACTCGAACCTACGACCGATCGGTTATGAGCCGATAGCTCTAACCAACTGAGCTAAGGGTCCGGGTCTTACTATTAATTCTATCTGGTAGCGGAGGAGGGACTCGAACCCCCAACCTCACGGGTATGAACCGTACGCTCTAGCCAGTTGAGCTACTCCGCCATCATGATTATTCTATTTTTAAAATTGGTGGAGACTAGGGGGATCGAACCCCTGACCTCCTGCGTGCAAGGCAGGCGCTCTCCCAGCTGAGCTAAGTCCCCTGGGTATTTAATTAATGGTCGGGAAGACAGGATTCGAACCTGCGACCCCCTGGTCCCAAACCAGGTGCTCTACCAAGCTGAGCCACTTCCCGTTTTTATGGCGCGCCCAAGAGGAGTCGAACCCCTAACCTTTTGATCCGTAGTCAAACGCTCTATCCAATTGAGCTATGGGCGCTATTAAGTTGGTGCCTAGGGCCGGAATCGAACCGGCACGGGTGTCACCACCCGCAGGATTTTAAGTCCTGTGCGTCTACCAGTTCCGCCACCCAGGCATTTATTTATCCATAAATGTTTATTCTTTTTTTCAAAAAAATGGTGTCCTGCAGAGGACTCGAACCTCTGACCCTCTGATTAAAAGTCAGATGCTCTACCAACTGAGCTAGCAGGACTTTTAATGGCTGGGCTAGCTGGATTCGAACCAGCGCATGACGGAGTCAAAGTCCGTTGCCTTACCGCTTGGCTATAGCCCATTTTCAAAGTGGTGGTGGGGGACGGATTCGAACCGCCGAACTCGGAGAGAGCGGATTTACAGTCCGCCGCGTTTAGCCACTTCGCTACCCCACCAGATGGTGCCGAAAGCAGGACTTGAACCCGCAACCTACTGATTACAAGTCAGTTGCTCTACCAATTGAGCTATTTCGGCATCTTTTTTATTTAATTATGGTGGAGGATGACGGGCTCGAACCGCCGACCCTCTGCTTGTAAGGCAGATGCTCTCCCAGCTGAGCTAATCCTCCATGCAGATATTTCTATCTAATTTTAAATGGTGACCCGTACGGGATTCGAACCCGTGTATGCATGCGTGAAAGGCATGTGTGTTAAACCGCTTCACCAACGGGCCATTATTATAATGGCGCCCCAACTAGGACTCGAACCTAGGACCCCTTGATTAACAGTCAAGTGCTCTAACCAACTGAGCTATTGAGGCTGGTTTATGGTGGCCCAGCAACGTCCTACTCTCGCACTTGCGTACTACCCTCGGCGCTAAGGAGCTTAACTTCTGTGTTCGGTATGGGAACAGGTGTGCCCTCCTTGCCATCGTCACTAGACCTTTTGGAGATTCTTTCGTTAATCTTCCAAAACTAGATATCTTCTTCAGTTTCTTTGGTTAAGTCCTCGATCGATTAGTATCAGTCCGCTCCATGTGTCACCACACTTCCACTTCTGACCTATCTACCTTGTCGTCTTCAAGGGATCTTACTTCTTTCGAATGGGAAATCTCATCTTGAGGGGGGCTTCACGCTTAGATGCTTTCAGCGTTTATCCCGTCCACACGTAGCTACCCAGCTATGCTCCTGGCAGAACAACTGGTACACCAGCGGTGTGTCCATCCCGGTCCTCTCGTACTAAGGACAGCTCCTCTCAAATTTCCTACGCCCACGACGGATAGGGACCGAACTGTCTCACGACGTTCTGAACCCAGCTCGCGTACCGCTTTAATGGGCGAACAGCCCAACCCTTGGGACCGACTACAGCCCCAGGATGCGATGAGCCGACATCGAGGTGCCAAACCTCCCCGTCGATGTGAACTCTTGGGGGAGATCAGCCTGTTATCCCCGGGGTAGCTTTTATCCGTTGAGCGACGGCCCTTCCATTCGGTACCGCCGGATCACTAAGCCCGACTTTCGTCCCTGCTCGACTTGTAGGTCTCGCAGTCAAGCTCCCTTCTGCCTTTACACTCTTCGAATGATTTCCAACCATTCTGAGGGAACCTTTGGGCGCCTCCGTTACTCTTTGGGAGGCGACCGCCCCAGTCAAACTGCCCACCTGACACTGTTCCCTGACCAGATCATGGCCACGGGTTAGAACCCCAGTAACACAAGGGTAGTATCCCAACAGCGACTCCACCAAGACTGGCGTCCTGGCTTCTTCGTCTCCTACCTATCCTGTACATGTGTCACCAGTGCTCAATATCAAGCTACAGTAAAGCTCCACGGGGTCTTTCCGTCCTGTCGCGGGTAACCTGCATCTTCACAGGTACTATGATTTCACCGAGTCTCTTGTTGAGACAGCGCCCAGATCGTTACGCCTTTCGTGCGGGTCGGAACTTACCCGACAAGGAATTTCGCTACCTTAGGACCGTTATAGTTACGGCCGCCGTTTACTGGGGCTTCAATTCAAAGCTTCGCTTGCGCTAACCTCTCCTCTTAACCTTCCAGCACCGGGCAGGCGTCAGCCCCTATACATCACCTTGCGGTTTAGCAGAGACCTGTGTTTTTGATAAACAGTCGCCTGGGCCTATTCACTGCGGCTTGCTTTCACAAGCACCCCTTCTCCCGAAGTTACGGGGTCATTTTGCCGAGTTCCTTAACAAGAGTTCTCTCGCTCATCTTAGGATTCTCTCCTCGCCTACCTGTGTCGGTTATCGGTACGGGCACTTACTAAATTAACCCTAGAAGCTTTTCTTGGAAGCGTGACATCAGTTGACTTCGCCATACGGCTTCGGCATCACAGCTCAATGTTATGCCATGCGGATTTGCCTACATGACCACCTCACTGCTTACACGTGAATCCATTAACACGCTCAACTTAGCCTTCTCCGTCACTCCATCAGTTTAATAAGTGGTACAGGAATATCAACCTGTTGTCCATCGGCTACGCCTTTCGGCCTCACCTTAGGTCCCGACTTACCCAGGGCGGACGAGCCTTCCCCTGGAAACCTTAGGCTTTCGATGGATAGGATTCTCACCTATCTTTCGCTACTCACACCGGCATTCTCACTTCTAACCGCTCCACAGCTCCTTCCGGTACTGCTTCTCCGCTGTTAGAACGCTCTCCTACCACTGACACCTAAGTGTCAATCCGCAGCTTCGGCGGTCCGTTTAGCCCCGGTACATTTTCGGCGCAGAGTCACTCGACTAGTGAGCTATTACGCACTCTTTAAAGGATGGCTGCTTCTAAGCCAACCTCCTAGTTGTCTGTGCATCTCCACATCCTTTTCCACTTAACGGACACTTGGGGGCCTTAGCTGGCGGTCTGGGCTCTTTCCCTTTTGACCATGGACCTTATCACCCACAGTCTGACTCCCGATGATATCTATCTGGCATTCGGAGTTTGATTGAGATCAGTACCCCGAGGTGGGGCCATCACCCATTCAGTGCTCTACCTCCAGTAGACTTGCCATCGAGGCTAGCCCTAAAGCTATTTCGGAGAGAACCAGCTATATCCGTGTTCGATTGGAATTTCACCCCTAGCCACAAGTCATCCAAGCACTTTTCAACGTGCCCTGGTTCGGCCCTCCAGTCAGTGTTACCTGACCTTCAGCCTGCTCATGGCTAGCTCACACGGTTTCGGGTCTACAACATCGTACTCTTCGCCCTATTCAGACTCGCTTTCGCTACGGCTCCGCATCTTCTGCTTAACCTCGCACGATATCGTAACTCGCCGGTTCATTCTACAAAAGGCACGCCATCACCCATTAACGGGCTCTGACTATTTGTAGGCACACGGTTTCAGGTTCTCTTTCACTCCCCTTCCGGGGTTCTTTTCACCTTTCCCTCACGGTACTGGTTCACTATCGGTCACTAGGTAGTATTTAGCCTTACGAGATGGTCCTCGTTGATTCCGACGGGATTCCACGTGTCCCG
>NZ_CP053187.1:685000-855000 GCF_013046825.1 Turicibacter sanguinis
CCTCTTTCGACGACTTGATTATTTTAACATGTTCAACTTTATCTGTCAAACACTTTTTTGAAGTTTTTAAAATCTTTCGATTTCTTTTGTTTGTCTTCTTTCGACGACTTGATTATTCTACCATGTTCAAGTTTTTTTTGTCAAACACTTTTTTTATTTTTTAAAAAATTTCTTTTCATTTATTTTAGTGTCTTAAATATTTTATCACTTAGTACTATTTACGTTTTTGCATTACCAATTGTAATAGTGAGTATGATAAACAACAAATCACAATCTTTGTTATAGAATAAAGTTACACGTAAGCTTCTTAACACGGATCTCATTTATGAATTATCATCTCAAAATATTTATTCTTGATTTTGAAAACAATACTCAAAGAGATGATACATTAAAATAACAAAAACATTGAACATTCAGCACGAATATTTTGTTACTATCCAAAACTATTTAAATCTAACTCAGTTCTAGAATAAATTTGTTATATCAGATTAAACACATTATCTCATTAAAAACAATTCATACTTAGATTTACGATGAAATAATTTTCTTGGTTTCTTTAAAAGAAAAGGAAACCCGCAAAAACCTCAAAAAATATGTAGCTACTTTAATTCATTATCATTCAAAGGAGTCTTTCAGACACTGGAGACACAATCATTCCATTCGTGACAAAGTAAAGGTTATTGAATACATTTCTATATTATTAAAATAAAAAAGGAACCACAATAGTGGTTCCAAAGAAAAATTAACGTTTTGAGAACTGTGGAGCACGACGAGCTGCTTTAAGTCCGTATTTTTTACGTTCTTTAGCACGTGAGTCACGAGTTAATAAACCTACTGGTTTTAATGTTGGACGGTATTCAGCATCAACTTGTAATAAAGCACGAGCGATTCCTAAACGAATTGCTCCAGCTTGACCTGTTAATCCTCCACCTTGTACATTAACTAATACATCATATTGGTTAGCTGTTTCAGTTAATGATAATGGTTGCATGATATCTAAACGAGTTGCTGCAGAAGGAATATAATCTTCAAATTCGCGACCGTTGATAATTACTTTTCCAGTTCCAGGTACTAAACGTACACGAGCAACTGAACTTTTACGACGACCAGTTCCTAAGTATTGTACTGTCATATCTTGTTACCTCCCTCTTAATTATCCGCGAAGTTCGTAAACTTCTGGTTTTTGTGCTGCATGTGGATGTTCTGCTCCAGCATATACAAATAATTTTTTACCAGTTGCACGTCCTAAACGTCCTTTTGGTAACATACCTTTGATAGCTAATTCTAACATACGTTCTGGTTGAGTATCACGCATTTGTTGAGCTGTACGAACAGTTAATCCACCTTGATATCCTGAATGACGGTAGTAGCATTTGTCAGCTAATTTATTTCCTGTTAAATTGATTTTTTCAGCATTGATTACGATTACATAATCTCCACAGTCTACATGTGGTGTGAATGTTGGTTTATGTTTTCCACGTAAAAGTGTTGCTACTTCTGTAGATAAGCGCCCTAAAGTTTTATCTGCAGCATCAACAACGAACCATTTACGATCTACTTCATGAGATTTTTGCATAAATGTTGTACGCATAGTCCTGCCTCCTACTTCTTAACTTATAAATTATTTTTTTTAATCCAATGAAAATTCGCTGGGGCTCAAATTTTCTCTCGAAAATAAAGAAAATGTACCGTTAACTATTTTACCCCAAATAAACTCTTTTTTCAAGTATTTTTAGAAAAAAATATTCTATTTTTTCTCTTATTTTATGTTTTTTGAAACAACACTTTTATGGTATTTCAAAAGAAAAAAAGAAAGAATATTTTCACTTCCTTCGTATTTGATTATAACATGGACGCTCTTATATATGAATCATCAAATTTTGGTTAGATTTCAGTATAAAAATGGATAGTAAGCGATTATGCCTACTATCCATTTTTATACTAAAACTATTTTAGTTAAAACATAAACTAATATAAATCCCGGAATGCCAAGAGTTCCCGTTATAAAAGAAGTAATATAATTTAAAGGAATCGATACATTAAAGTATACTCCGATTATATTAAAAAGATATAAGGCAAATACTCCAATTATGAATCTTTTAACTAACCATCCTACTGTCTTCATATTATTTTTGTTATTGAAATACTATCATTCCAATAACAAAACACCTCCCTTCCTAAAATCTATCATATGCAATTAAAAATGTTGATATAACTAAGTTTTATATTAGGAGGAAAGATTAAATTATTAAAATATCCCGCTTCTAAAATATACCCAAGCAATGGTTAAAGCTTAAATACGAAGCTATGATGAAATTCTAACGAATATTTTATACTAACATCAATGCTCTCCTTAGAGTAACACTAATGGTAATCCTAATTGTCAAGATTACGTACTCAATTCTTTCTGAAATTACAGTTAAAATGTTGTATTCATACTGGTTATAGAATGCCTTAGCTAAAACTAAGGTGATCAAGTACACCTAACATAATAATAAGAAAATAATTGTAATTAGCGCAATCTCAAAGGATAGGATTAGTTCACGATTGTACCATCGCTCAAATATTAAATTTTATAAAGTAAATTAGATAATAAATAACCTAATTCTATTTCGTAATATTCATTTTTCTTATATAAATTCATAAACTAAGCATCTTTTTAATTTCTCACAAAAAGTAAAAAAATATCACTTCATCTCTTAAATCTATAAAAAATAGCCATCGTTATATGATTTTACGATGGCTATTACATTATTAAAATAGTTCACGACGTCCTTCTAATGCACGAATTAAAGTAACTTCATCTGCATACTCGATTGAGCGCCCCATTTCAAGACCTCTTGCAATTCGCGTTACTTTAACATCTGTATTTTTTAATAACTTAGCAATGTATTGTGAAGTAGCATCCCCTTCAAGAGTTGCACTTAAAGCTAATATTAATTCTTTTACATTCTCATCTTTTAAACGTTCGATTAATGCCGGAATCCCGATATCTTCAGGTCCCATGCCATCAAGTGGAGACAGTACTCCATTTAATACATGGTATAACCCTTTAAACCCACGCATGCGTTCTATAGCGATCACATCTTTCGGATCTTGTACAACCGCAATCAATGAACGATCACGATGTGAATCTGAACAGATTGAACATGGGTCAGTATCTGTAATATGCCCACAAATTGGGCATTTAAATAACTGACGTTTGCTATCGATTAAAGCTTTAGCAAATGTTGTTACATCATCCTCTTTCATAGAACTTATAACATAAAAAGCAAGACGTTCCGCAGTTTTATTTCCTATACCTGGAAGTTTACTTAAGCTTTCAATTAATTTTGTAATAGGTTGTGGATATTGCATAATATCTCCTTAGAATAATCCAGGAATATTCATTCCTTTTGTGAATTGTCCCATTGTTGATTCAGTTTTTTCATCAACTTGGCGGAATGCATCATTTAATGCTAATAAAATAACATCTTCTAACATTTCTACATCTTCTGGGTCAACAACTGATGGATTAATGTTTACTTTGTTAATTTCTTTTGTACCTTTAACCTCAATTGTTACCATTCCACCTGCAGCAGAACCTGTGAATACTGATTCTTCAATATCCTTTTGTGCTTTTAACATATCTTTTTGCATTTTTTGAATTTTTTTCATCATCATTGGATTCATAATCATCACTACTCCTACTCGTCTATTATATTCACTAAGTCAGCCCCATATAAATTGACAATATTATCAATAAAATCATCTTTCTTAGACTGAACTTCCTCATTATAATTTATCACATTTTTAATATCCTGACTATATTGTTTTAGTCTAGGTTCAATACCTTGTTTCTTTTGTTCTAAATAACTTTGTCTTTGTTCAAGCCAAAAAGACTCTGGCATGACATTAAAAGCATACGGACGACCAAATAGATAAGCCACAATTTGTTCAGCAATTTTTTTATTATCTTCTCTTAGTAATCGTCTACATCCCGGTTCATGTTTGTAAGTTAAAATAAATCCTTCATCTGAAGCTGCGACAACACTACCATCTTGTAATAAGACAATAACATCTTTGTACTCAGGCATTTTAATGGGATTTAACTGGGACCATTTTTCTAAGACATTATCTCTTGCTTGTTTACTTGCATGAGATAAAACTTGTTCAATGGTTAACATTTCTGGTGTGATATGTTCAGGTAAGATAATATGGTCTTCTGTGGCTGGAAGTTTGAAATCTGATACTTTAGTGTCTTCTTGAAATAAATTCATTTTAAATTGAGAATCATCTTGGTTAATGATTTTTGTATGATTAGATGCAACTGTAGTTGGTATACTCTCAACTTTTTTAACTAATCTTTTTAATACCTCAATTTCTTTTTTCAAATCATTGATTTCTATCTCATAGTCTGCCTTATTCCCTGTCATTTCTGAGTCAGTTTCAGTTAAACTTAATAGCCCAACTTCGAGCATTAATTCAGGATGATTCGCAAATCTCATTTCATTCTGTAATTTATTTAATTTAAATAAATATTGTACAATTTGTGCAGAACGTAATTCTTCCGTTAATGGGATAAATAGTTCGTCAGAGATTAGTAAATTAGAGATGTTAGAAGAATTTCCTATTTTTTGATACATCAATAAATCTCTATAAACATTAATTAATCCATCTATAATACGGATTGCTTCTTTTCCTTGGTCAATCATATCCTGGATTAAATCAATGATTGTTGAAAAATCTAAATCCTTTATTCCTCTAATAATTTGTAACAACTGATGATTTGCAATTGTTCCACTTAAAGCATGAACATCATCGATGAGAATCTTATCGTACGAATATGAAATAACCTGATCAAGTAAACTTAAGGCATCACGCATTCCACCTTCAGCTAATTCAGCAACTAATTGAACAGCATCTTCTTCAAACTCAATGTTTTGACTAGTTAAAATTTCTGATAAATGTTGTGTGATTTCTTTAGTAGAAATCTGTTTAAAATCAAAGCGTTGACAACGAGAAATAATAGTAGGTGGGATTTTATGTGGCTCTGTTGTAGCTAAAATAAAAATAACATGTTTAGGGGGTTCTTCTAACGTTTTTAAAAGTGCATTAAAAGCCCCTGTGGATAACATGTGCACCTCATCGATGATATATACTTTATATCGCCCCATTGTCGGTGCATATTTAACTTTATCTCTAATTTCACGGATTTCATCTACACCATTATTACTAGCTGCATCAATTTCAAATACATCTGAATTAGAGCCGTTTGTAATGGTTGTACAATTAACACACTCATTACAAGGTTCATCGGTTGGATAATTCACACAGTTTACAGCTTTTGCGATAATTTTAGCAATTGATGTCTTTCCGGTTCCGCGTGGTCCACAAAATAAATACGCATGTGATAAACGTTCATGTTTAAGTGCATTTTGAATCGTTCTAACGATATGAACTTGTCCCACTACATCGCTAAATTTTTGGGGACGATGAGCACGATATAATGCATTGTATGACATAAAAGATTTCCTACTCTCTAGTTTCAAAGTTAATTTGATTATAACATAAAAACTTTAGATAGATTTATTGGTTTTCACATTTATTTTCATTTTATAATCATTTTTAAATCAATTGATTAATATTCCAAATTGTGTAAAATATTATAAATAGACATTAAACTGAGCTAAAGGTTTAAAAACAATCAGATTTTAAATTTTACTATGAGGGATAAGATATGATGGAGAAAAAAACTAATTTGATGACTGAGGGAGTTATTTGGAAGCAACTTTTATTATTTTCGATTCCCTTATTAGTCGGGAACCTATTTCAACAGCTCTATAATACAGTTGATTCAATTATTGTCGGAAACTATGTCGGAAGCCAAGCTCTGGCAGCAGTTGGGGCAAGTACCCCAATTATTAATTTATTAGTGGGATTTTTTATGGGAATTGCAACAGGTGCTGGAATTATTATTTCCCAATTTTACGGAGCGAAAGATGAGAAGCGTTTAAGAGAATCTGTTCATACGGCGCTAGCACTTAGCATTTTAGCCGGTATTTTTTTAACGGTTGTGGGGATGATGTTTTCTCCATGGATTTTAAGAATTATGGGAACACCTGATGAGGTGTTGCAAGATTCGGTGTTGTATTTGAGGTTGTATTTTGTTGGGAGTTTGTTTTTGCTTGTTTATAATATGGGCGCTGGAATTTTGAGGGCAGTTGGAGATTCGAGGCGACCTTTATATTATTTATGTATTTCATCTGTAATAAACATTGTACTTGATTTATTATTTGTAGTTGGATTCAAGATGGGAGTTGCAGGCGTAGCTCTGGCAACGTTACTTGCTCAAGGTGTTTCGGCTATTTTACTAGCGATTCATCTGATAAAGACGTCTGAGAGCTATCGTCTTGTTATTAAAGAAATCCGTGTTCATAAGCTTGTATTTCAGGAGATTGTGATGGTTGGAATTCCAACAGGCTTGCAGTCAGTTATTGTTTCATTATCTAATGCCATTGTCCAAAGTAGTATTAATGGTTTCGGAGCGGCGGCTATTGCGGGATGTAGCGCCTATATCAAATTAGATGGTTTTATGATTTTGCCAATTATGAGTTTTGGGATGGCGTCTACTACCTTTATTGGTCAAAATTTAGGGGCACGTCAGTATGATCGTATGAAACAAGGGTTGAAGACAACATTGTGGATGACTTCGATTTACACAATCATTGTATCTTTATTAATGTATGCATTTGGTAGTGAGGCACTAAAAATCTTCTCTCAAGAACCTGATGTTCTCAAATATGGGCGTAGTATGTTACAGTGTCTGATTCCCGCGTACATCATGTTAGCAGTTATGCAGTCGTTAGTTGGATCGGTGCGTGGAGCTGGGAAAACAATGATTACTATGATGATTTCGATTGTTAGTTTATGTGTGGTAAGGGTTTTATGGATTATGGGTGTTTTGGCATTTAATCCGAGTATTGAAGGGGTGTTTCTTGGATATCCTATTTCTTGGACGATAGGCGCTATTTTGATGATTATTTATACGGTAAAAGGAAAATGGATACCTCTTGATTAGAGATATCCATTTTTTCTATTGACTTGGAGTTAACTCCAAGGGGTATGTTAGTATGGAGGGAGGGATTTTGATGAGGGTTTTAATTTTATCGGGTAGTCCAAGAAGACATGGAAATTCAGATTTGTTATGTGATGAGTTTATGCGGGGAGCAATTGATGCTGGACATGAGGTTTTGAAGGTTTTTTTAAGAGATAAGCAGATTAATTATTGTATGGCTTGCGATGGTTGTCGAGGAAATGGTGGACGTTGTGTGATTAAAGATGACATGGCGGATATTTTGACTCAGATGATTTTGTCTGATGTGATTGTGATGGCTTCTCCTGTTTATTTTTATTCGATGGATGCCCAGATGAAGACATTGATTGATCGAACAGTAGCTAAATATATTAAGATTATTGATAAAGATTTCTATTTTATTGTGACGGCTGCTGATAGTAACCCACAAGCATTAAAACCGACAGTTGAAGGGTTCCGAGGTTTTATAGACTGCTTAGAGGGAGCTAAGGAAAAAGGTGTTCTTTATGGGACTGGGGTTTGGCAAAAAGGCGATGCTTTAAAAACTGATTTGATGATACAAGCTTACGAAATGGGAAAAAGTTTATAAGATAGCATATATTTCATTAGATAATAACTATTAATAAGGACTTTTATTGGAGGATTTAGCAATGAATATTAAAGAGGTTAGCGAGCGACTTGGGTTATCGGCGGATACGCTACGTTATTATGAACGGATTGGGTTGATTCCTCCAGTACAACGAAATAAGAATGGGATTAGAAATTATTCTGAAGATGATTGTACATGGATTGAATTTATTAAGTGTATGCGTGCTTCTGGGCTGCCTATTGAGGTTTTAATTGAGTATGTGACATTATTCCAACAAGGTGAGGAAACAAGCTCTGCCCGCAAGGAAATACTAATTGAGCAGCGCGATGTATTACTTGAGAAGATTGCAGAGTTACAAAAGACAGTTACACGATTAAATGGCAAGATTGAATTTTATGAGCAACATGTGATTCCAAGAGAAGAATCGTTTAGAAGAAAAAAATAAAAGCTCCCGGTTGGGAGCTTTTTAATTTAAGTGATAACGGCGACCTTTTAATGCGTATAATACTTCTTCTGCAATATTTGTGACGTGGTCCCCTGCACGTTCGATATACTTATTAATTAGAATAGCATAAGCTGTTCCGAATACTTTGCCATCAACAACTTGGATATGTGTAATTAAAGAAGCTAATAGTTCTTGATAGATTTCATCTACTTGTTTATCCATATCAGCTGCTTCTTTAACTTTTGTTTTATCTTCTGTTCTTAATCCTTCGATGACAAGTTTTAACATATTAATTACAATTTCTAACATTTTTACTAACTTATCTACATTTTTCTGATAATGCTCAATTGATTCATTCTGTTTAATTAAGATGATGTATTCAGCTAGGTTTTTCGTATAGTCTGCAATACGTTCATACTCATTGGCTAATCGCATAATCATTAAGATTTTACGTAAATCACTAGCGACTGGTTGTTGACGAACAATTAAAATTGTTGCTTCTTCTTGAATTTCTTCTTGTAAGTCATCAATGTTTTGGTCGCTTTTTATAATTTGTAAAGCAATTTCAACATCTAATGTTTTTAAAGCATTTAATGTGTTTTGGTATGCTTCTACTGTTAGTGATGAAAGTTTGCTAATTTCACCAAGTAGAGCATCATAATCTGATTCTAACTTTGTTTTTTTCATTCCATGTCACCCTCTTTTTTATCCGAAACGTCCTGTAATATAGTCTTCAGTACGCTTGTCTTTTGGATTTGTAAAGATTTTATCTGTATCATCAAACTCAATTAGTTCTCCCATTAGGAAGAAAGCAGTTTTATCAGAGATACGAGCCGCTTGTTGCATTGAGTGTGTTACGATAACGATTGTATATTTCTCTTTTAGTTCTTCCATTAATTCTTCAACTTTTTGAGTTGCAATTGGATCAAGTGCTGATGTTGGTTCGTCCATCAGAATAACTTCTGGTTCCATTGCAATGGCACGAGCAATACATAAACGTTGTTGTTGTCCACCTGATAATCCTAATGCTGATTTATTTAAACGATCTTTTACTTCATCCCATAATGCAGCACCACGTAATGATTTTTCAACAATTTCTTCTAATTTCTTTTTATCTTTAATCCCTTGGCAGCGTGGTCCGTAAGCAATGTTATCAAAAATACTCATTGGAAATGGATTTGGTTTTTGGAATACCATTCCAACGCGTGTTCTTAATTTCATCACATCGATATCAGAATAGATATCCTCCCCGTCTAATTTTACAGATCCAGTAATTTTAACTGTTTCAATTAAGTCATTCATACGATTTAAGGTACGTAAAAACGTTGACTTTCCACACCCTGAAGGTCCAATAAATGCAGTTACTTTACGTTCTGGAATTTCGATATTGATATGATGGAGAGCCTGGAAGCTTCCATAAAATAAGTTTAAATCATTAACCTGAAATTTGTTTGACATCTTCGTCACTCTCCTAGTAATTTGCCTTACTGAATTTTCTTGAAATTAGTCGTGAAACTAAATTTAATGTGAATACGATCACTAAAATGACAATTCCAATTGCAGCCGCCATCTGAATATTACCTGATTCTTTTACTTCCACATAAGCACGGACTGTTAATGAAGTTCCTGTTTCAAATAATGATAATGTCCCACTGCTTGGATTAACCGGTAATTTTGCAAATGTTCCAATTGTAAATAATAAGGCTGCTGATTCCCCGATTGTACGTCCGATTGATAAGATAACTCCGACCAAGATACCAGGAATAGCACTTGGTAATACAACTTTTGATAGTGTTTGAATTTTGTTAGCTCCAAGTCCATAGGAAGCTTCACGGTAACTCATCGGCACTGATTTTAAAGCCTCTTCCGTCGTTCTCATCATCGTTGGCAATAAAAGAATCATCAATGTTAATCCACCCGATAAAATAGACATTCCTAATTTAAAGGTATTAACGAAGATCAACATCCCAAAAAGTCCAAATACGACTGATGGAATTCCTGAAAGAACTTCTGTTGCAAAACGAATCATGTTAACAAGTTTACCTGGTTTAGCGTACTCAACCATGTAAA
Organism: Turicibacter sanguinis; assembly: GCF_013046825.1. Classification (NCBI taxonomy): domain Bacteria; kingdom Bacillati; phylum Bacillota; class Erysipelotrichia; order Erysipelotrichales; family Turicibacteraceae; genus Turicibacter; species Turicibacter sanguinis. Next base: position 695,180 of record NZ_CP053187.1, read on the forward strand.
TTGCAGCCAAAATTCCGATTGGTGCAGCAAATAATAAAGCAACTGCGATTAGCATTAAAGTTGAAACAATCATTGGGAATATTCCGCCACCTGGTGATGTTACTTTTAACATTAATTCATTGCTGCTGTTTAGTGTATTGATAATATCTTCTGCCGGTGTATTAGCTTTAATTTTTAAATTTCCACCGTCTCCATTGATTTGTGATAATTCATATCCTACTTTGACTGGGAATGCTTCATCAGCGTTATTGATTGCATGTTTTACTGGAGAAGCATCATCTACATAGACGATTTCATACCCTTCTTCTGTCTGTTCAATAGCAATACCTAAATTTTCAGAGAAATATTCATCACTTGAAAGGTTTGTTGGTGCTATAAATGTTTTATCTGTCACCACATTTACATATTGTGTCTGTGATTCATAATCGTTAGTTAAGAAATCCCAACTAATTAAAGACCATCCATTTGAGAAAATAAAGTAAACGATTGAAACTAAAAGTCCCACCGATACTGCTGCAGATAACCAAATTAATCCGTTTAATAAGTTATCTTTTACTTTACGACTAACCATTAACGGTCACCTGCCTTTGCTTGAATTCTAGATAATACTAGATTGATAATCATGATAAAGATAAATAAGATAACAGCTGTTGAGAATAACATTTGTTCATGAAGTTCTGCTGCATATCCCTGTTCTAATGCAATATTTGTTGTTAATAGACGAACACGATCGAAAATTGTTTGTGGAATGCCTGATTCCGGATTTCCCGCTACTAAGATAACAGCCATTGTTTCCCCAATCGCGCGCCCTACTCCAAGAATGACCCCTGTTAAAATTCCTGATTTGGCAGCAGGTAAGATGACTTTGAAAATAGTTTGCATTTTTGAGGCTCCAAGCGCAAGAGATCCTTCTTTATAACTAGACGGAACTGCTCTAATAGCTGTTTCAACAACGGCAACAATTGTTGGCAAAATCATAATTGTTAAAACGATAATAACAGCTAATAATGAATCCCCTGTTGGATAAGGAGAAATTGATTTAACCATGGGTGTAATGACAGCAAACCCAAAGACCCCATATAATACAGACGGAATGGCAGCTAATAATTCCACCGCAGGACGCACGATGTTTGCTAACCATTTTGGCGCAACTTCTGCAATAAAAATTGAAGTTAATAAAGCAATTGGAACTCCAATAACGATAGCACCTAATGTGGCTACAATCGAGCTAACAATCATATATCCAATTCCATAATCTCCTATTTTAGGCTTCCACTGTAAGCCGGTGATAAAGTCGATAAAGTTATAGGTTCCGAATTTATTATTTGGGAAAAACGTAGCCAACCCTTTACCAAAAATAAAGATAATAATTAATGCAACACTGATGACCGCAAATAGCGCAGCTACTAGGAATACGATATGAAAGAATCGTTCTAGAAAGACGCGTTTACGATTAATAGCCATATCCTTTTTCAATCTCAACACCTCATTTTTAAATTTAAAAAGCTGAATCGAGCGCTTAGCTCATCGTAGAAATGAAGAGAAAGTGATCGAAGTGGTTTTTGCTCCAATCAACTTTATCGAATTTCATAGAGGAGCTGCTCGATGAAGCTAGATTACACCAAAAGCTGAGATAAACGTTTAACCCCGAACAAAAATGAAGAAAAAACGAAAGGAGTGTTTTTTTACTCCTGTAGATTTTTTCGAATTTTGTGGAGGAGTGGTTCATCGAAGCTAGATTACACAAAAAGCTGAGAATAGCGATTTTTCACTACTCTAAATATAAATTACTCTCAGTTATACGTCGTTATTGTAGCATCCTTTATATAAAAAATTAGCTTTCTTAACAGAAAGTTAACGGTTGTTAACAAAAACTTAACAATTCTAAAACATCCCTATATTATGTTTAAAAAAAAAGAAGAACATAGTTATAAAAAAGCGAAAAACAGCGGTTAACCTTCTCGTAAAAGTCGTACTCGATTGTCGATGACATGTTTTTGTCAACGTACAATTGAGCGACTTTATAGAGAGATTGCTGTTTGGAGCTAGATTACACAAAAAAGCTGAAGCGAGCGCTTAGCTCATCGTAGAAATGAAGAGAAAGTGATCGAAGCGGTCTGGGCTCCAATCAACTTTATCGAATTTCATAGAGGAGCTGCTCGATAAAGATACGTTACCTAAATGGATTTACAATTGTTTTGATACTAAAAATACAAATATTTCTTTTCATTAAATTTATATCTATTTAAAAGCATAAAAAAAACGAGACTCTCGTTGTCTCGTTTTTTTGTTGTTATTTTACTTCATTCCAGTCAGTAATTTTTCCTGTGTATACTTCTCGAATTTGTTCTAGTGTGATATCGTTTGTTGAGTTTTCTTTATTAACAACAACTGCGATTCCATCCATACATAATGTTGAGTATGCTAAACCACTTTCGATTTCTGATTCTTTTAATTCACGAGATGCGAATCCTAATGTGTAAGTTCCATCTTGTGCATTTTTAACACCTGTTCCAGATCCTGTTCCATCATAAGTGTAAGTTACTTTTGGGAATAATGCTGTGAATTCATCCGCTGCAGCTTTTACTGCTTTTTCAGTTGAGGTTGATCCACCTAATGTCATATTTCCTGTTAAGTTATCATATTTAGACATATCAAAATCTTCTGCATTGGCAGTATCAACAATTGTTCCCGTTGACTCTAAGACTTCTAATCCATCTTTTGAAGCTAAGAAGTCGATGAATGCACGTTCAACATCTGTTAGGTTTTCATCCTTATATACCATCATAAATGGACGAGACACACCGTAAGTTCCTTCTAATACATTGGCAGCTGTTGGTTCAACTCCATCAACTGTTAATCCTTTTAATTCTGATGCTTTTTCTTCTAATGTTACGAATGATACGTATCCGATTGCTGATTCGTTTCCAGCTACATATGTTGCAACTACACCGTTTCCATCTTTGATTGTTGCATTACTAGTCATTGGATCTTCACCGTCTACGTTAAATCCGATAATTTCTTCGAATGCGCTACGAGTCCCTGAACCTTCTTCACGGCTCACAACATCGATGACACCTAGGCTTGTTGTTTCAGTATTAGAACCTTCTGTTGATGTTTGCGGCTGTTCTGATGTTTCAGTTTTTGATCCACATGCAGCTAGTGAAAAAGTTAAAGCTGCCGCCGCCATAATAGACATTAATTTCTTCATTATGTTCATTCCTCCATTTTTTAAATCTGTTTCCTTATGTTGTTATTGTAATATAAATCTGTTTTAGAAATATTAATTTTCTGTTAAGAAACGGTTAAGATAAAATTAACTAATGTAGAAACAGAAGTCTGGTATATATTTTTTAATTAGTCATTCTTGGTCCTGCTAAGATTTTTAAAAATCTATCTCAATTACAAGGGATTATCTAGTTTTATTCTGTATCTAACCATGTTCTTCATGCATAAAAAAAGAAGTAGTTTATTTTAAACTACTTCTTTTTCTTAGGTAAAGAAACGGTAAATGTTGTTCCTACATTTAGTTCACTGTTAACCATTATACGGCCTTTATGTGCTTCAATAATAGACTGAACAATCGATAATCCAAGTCCAGTCCCCCCCGTATGACGAGATCTTGCTCTATCCACACGATAAAATCGTTCAAAAATATGAGGTAAATCTGCGCTTGGAATCCCGATGCCTTGATCAATAACTTGAATTTGATAATATTCCCCTACTGCTTTGGCTTTAACAGTAATCGTTGTATTTTCACCTGAATAATGAATAGCATTTGTTAACAAATTAAGAAAACAATGTTTAAGTTGAATGTAATCTCCTTCTATTTGATATTGCTCCGGTGCTTCAAGTTTAATTTTTTGGTGTTTTAACTTCGCAACATTTAAAGGTTGAACAATACAATCGGTCAACAATTCATTTAAACAAAATACTTCAGTTTTCATTTTAATCTGATCAAATTCATATCGATTAATCAATAATAAATCTTTAACAAGTTGTTCCATTCGATTATTCTCATCTGAAATCATCGTTAAAAATTCATCTAATGCCGCCGGGTCATTTTTCGCTCCATTTAATAGAATTTCTGTACATCCCTTAATTGCACTAATTGGAGTTTTTAATTCATGAGAAACATTTCCGAAAAATTCTTTTTGAAGATTTTGATATTTTTGAAGATCAGTAATATCATGAAAAATAATAACCGATCCATTAAAATCATCATGTTCGTTGTAAATTGGATTAGCAGTAGAAATATAAAATTTTTGATCAATTTCTAATGTTTTTTTTCGTGTTGTTTCACAAATTAATGCATCTTCTAATACTTTACGAAGTTCTGGTTGTTTAACTTCATTAAACGAAACAGTTTTTAATGCGGATAAATCAACCCATTTTTTGAATCGATTATTGGCATACTCAAGTTCACCACTAATGTTTAAAATAACCATCGGATCCTCAATGCTATTTGTAATAATACTAATAATTTGCATATTTCGACGATTTCGATATTCCTGTTGTTGAATAAATCGCATCAACTTATTATATTTAATTCCTAAAACCTCTTGCTGTTCAATCACAAGAGGCGCAACCATACTCCATTTTTTTTGAGACTGAATACTTTCAGCTACTTTATCATATTTTCTTAGTTGCTCTAAATATTTCATAGCTCGGCGATATTGCATAAACATTAGGATCAATAGCACTAATAAAAAAACAACTGTCACTGGAAAACTTGGTTCACTATGAACATTAACTATGAGTAAGGTAATAAAAACAATGAAGAGGGCCAGTAATTCGTGGCGACTACTAATCATGGACTTCATCCTCTAGCATATAGCCAATTCCACGAATCGTTTTAATTTTAATTCCATAATCTTTTAATTTTTCACGAATCTTAAAAATGTGAACGTCAACGATTCGCGTATCCCCATCGTATTCAAATCCCCATAGGCGATCAAGTAACACATCCCGAGACATGGCTTGCCCTTTATGTTGAATTAAAAACTCTAACAATTCATATTCTTTCAACGTAAAATCGATAACTTGCCCATTTACTAATACTTCAAAGCGACTATTATCTAATTTAATACTTCCGTATCCTAAATAATTTTTATTTTTTTCACTAGATAAGACTTCTTTACGGCGAATAATGGCTTTAATTTTTGAAACCACTTCTCTTGATGAGAATGGTTTTGTCATATAATCATCTGCTCCAAAATCAAGTCCTGATACACGGTCCAATTCATCATCACGTGCTGAAAGCATGACGATGTACGTTGAAATATTTTGGGCTCGTAACTCTTTACAAACTGCAAATCCATCTTTTTTAGGCAACATGATATCGAGTAAAATGACATCATAATCATTAACCAGCGCCTTTTTTAATCCTTCCTCACCATCACTAGCTAAGTCAACTAAAAAACCTGATTGTGTTAAATCGTATTGTAAAATTCGTTGAATAGAAAACTCATCCTCAACAACCAATATTCTCTTGCTCATGTATTCAACCCTCCAAAACCATCTAATTATGCTCATTTTATCATATTTAAATCTTTGGGTTTGTTAAAATTCTGTTAAGGAATAAAAAAAACTCCCCTTTGGTACCCTTACCCACATAAAACTAATTGCTTAAGGCTGCTACATTCCTGTCCTGACCTGGTTCACAACGTCCTATTGAATAAGGGTACCAAAAGAGAGTTTCAATTGATACACATTTAGTATATCAATTTGAAGTCTCATTGTCAACACGCTGCTGCTTTTTTTTCTGGCGTAAATTTCTGAAAAAATCTGACAAAAGTTGTCCACATTCTTCTTCTAAAACACCGGATACTAGCTCACAACGATGATTAAATTTCGACTCATCAAGTAAATTATAAATAGTTCCGCAGCATCCACCTTTAGGATCATGGGCTCCGAATACCACGGTTGGAATTCGCGATTGTACGATTGCACCTGCACACATTGGACAAGGTTCAAGTGTAACATATAGTGTACAATCTTCAAGACGCCAGGAACCAACCATTTCATTAGCCTTTGCAATAGCAATCATTTCAGCATGGGCATTTGAAAGTTGACTTGTTTCTCGCAAGTTATAACCTCTAGCGATGATTTCTCCATCTTTGACGATAACAGCTCCAATAGGAACTTCACCAAGGTTTTGCGCTTTTTTAGCTTCTTCTATTGCTGCTTGCATATATGTTATGTGCTTCATAAGTCACCACCTTGTTAGTTTATTCTTTTCTTAACGACTTTATTCTCTTTAGATAATCTTTAATCAAAGTCATTAAATTTTTTCGTACAAAAATGAATGATTCTCATCTATTCTATGATAAAATATTACTGTTATCAAGACTAAATCTTAAGAAAGTCTGAGGTGAGGATGATGGTTAAAACGTTCATGATTAACGTTGAAAATTTAAAAACGGATGAGGATGTTAAAAAAATCGAGAGTTATTTTGAAACAAATTTAGATGGGGTTGAAAAATTAGATATTAATCTTTCTCTTAAACTAGTATCAGTTCGTTACAACGATAGTATCGGTTCGCCAAAATATATTTTAGATGCATTTAATCGTTTAGGATACACAGTTCGATAATTCGAACTTCTTTTTTTTATCGTAGCAGGAGTGACAGATATGAAGAACAAACCTTATTTTATAGCCATTGAAGGTCCTATCGGAATTGGGAAAACCTCTTTAGCGACCTTACTTTCAAAGCATTATAATTATCATCTTTTAAAAGAAATTGTTTATGAAAATCCTTTTTTAGATAAATTTTATGATGATATTGATTCTTGGGCATTTCAAACAGAAATGTTTTTCTTAACGAATCGTTATAAACAGTTAACAGATATTCAAAAAGATTTTTTAGATAATCAGAAATCTGTTGTATCTGATTATCATTTATTTAAAAATGTGATTTTTAGTAAGATGACGCTCGACGTTAATAATTTTAATAAGTATCAAAAAATTTATCATATTCTAGAGGAAGATCTTCCTAAGCCAAATGTTATTATTATTGTAAATGCGACGCTTGAAACGATTATGAAGCGTATTAAAATGAGAAACCGTCATTTTGAACAAAATATTGATCCCAATTATCTTCAGACTTTAATCGATTCTTATCATGAATATACAGCATTGTTAAAAGAAAATCATGAGGAAATTAAGGTTATTGAACTGAATGGTGATGAGCTTGATTATGTAAATAATCCAAAGCACTTACAACAAGTTATCAAGAAAATCGATGAAATGATTGGTCAGGAGGATTAAGAATGTACGAGGCATGTGAAAAATACGGAATTCCACGCGATGCGATTATTACGATTGCAGGAACTGTTGGAGTTGGTAAATCAACGTTAACAAAAAAATTAGCAGAAACTCTAGATTTTAGAACTTCTTTTGAAAAGGTAGATGGAAACCCTTATCTTGAAAAGTATTACCAAGATTTTAATCGTTGGTCTTTCCACTTACAAATTTATTTTTTAGCAGAGCGTTTTAAGGAACAAAAAAGAATGTTTCAATACGGTGGTGGATTTATTCAGGACCGTTCAATTTATGAAGATACTGCAATTTTTGCTCAAATGAATTACGATAATGGGAGTATGAGTAAGGAAGATTTCGATACTTATAACTCATTATTTAACGCTATGGTGATGACTCCGTACTTTCCTCATCCTAATTTAATTATTTACCTTGAAGGAGATATCGATGAAATTGTAGGACGTATTGGAACACGTGGACGCCAAATGGAAATCGATACACCTGTTGAATATTGGTACAACCTACACCGTCGTTACGAAGACTGGATTGAAAACTTTACATCCGCACCAGTCCTTCGTCTAAATATTAATGAATACGACCTCGTAAACGACGAAAAATCAATCGACTACATCCTAGCAAAAATCGGAAGAGTATTAAACACAAAAAGCTGAAAGAGGCGATTAACATCCGCTGAAATTTGATGAGAGTCCGTAGTGGCATAGCCACAAGTGACTATCGAGAATTTGCCAGGATGTTGCCCCTTGAAGCTAGATTACACAAAAAGCTGAAAGAGGCGATTAACATCCGCTGAAATTTGATGAGAGTCCGTAGTGGCGTAGCCACAAGTGACTATCGAAAATTTACCAGGATGTTGCCCCTTGAAGCTAGATTACACAAAAAGCTGAAAGAGGCGATTAACATCCGCTGAAATTTGATGAGAGTCCGTAGTGGCGTAGCCACAAGTGACTATCGAGAATTTGCCAGGATGTTGCCCCTTGAAGCTAGATTACACAAAAAGTTGAAAGAGGCGATTAACATCCGCTGAAATTTGATGAGAGTCCGTAGTGGCATAGCCACAAGTGACTATCGAAAAATTACCAGGATGTTGCCCCTTGAAGCTAGATTACACAAAAAGCTGAAAGAGGCGATTAACATCCGCTGAAATTTGATGAGAGTTCGTTGTGGTGTAGCCACAAGTGACTATCGAAAAATTACCAGGATGTTGCCCCTTGAAGCTAGATTACACAAAAAGCTGAAAGAGGCGATTAACATCCGCTGAAATTTGATGAGAGTTCGTTGTGGTGTAGCCACAAGTGACTATCGAAAATTTACCAGGATGTTGCCCCTTGAAGCTAGATTACACAAACCTACATTGATTATTTCTAATTCTCACATTCATTCAAATAGAAATATTAATAATTTAGAATAAAATGCTCTAAAAATTCGCAAGCTCAGTTAGAGAGATTTAAAAGGCTAAGAGTTACCTAAATAAATAAAAAAAGGAGTTGATTCTACTTTGAATCGACTCCTTTTTTTGTGATTTGTTTAATGCGTTCAAATGTTTCAGGACTGATAACATGTTCAATACGACAAGCATCTTTATCAGCCAGATCTTCATCGATATTTAAGGTCATCATTAAAAATTCTTTTATTAAGCAATGGCGTTCAAAAATTTCTGTTGCTTTTTGATGTCCAGATTGTGTGAGTTTAATTTGTCCACTCTTCTCTATTGTAATAAGCTCTGCATTTTTTAAAATTCCCATTGCACGGCTAATACTCGCTTTTGAAAAGTTGAGTTCATTCGCAATATCTATAGAGCGTACAACCCCATTTCTTTGTTCGAGAATTAAAATGGTTTCTAAGTAGTTTTCTCCTGACTCTTGTAGCTTCATAGGTATCCCCTTTTTCATTTTATAATCATGATATAAATATAGTTAATCTTAACATATTGAGGTCATTTAATTCAACTTTGATACTTTTTTCTCAAAATTGAATTGACATCATTATCCAAACATGGCATACTACTATTATCAGTTAGCAAAAGCTAACTTGTTTTTTTCACGCGAGTTAGCATAGACTTACTTAAAGAGGGGGACTTATGATGCCACTTACGATGGCGGATATTGGAACACAATTATTGATTAAAAAGATTAATGGTCGTGATGATACGAAGCGATTTTTAGAAAGTTTAGGTTTTGTAACAGGAAGTCAGGTTATGGTTATCTCTAAGTTTGGTGGGAATTTCATTGTTAATGTAAAAGATACACGCGTTGCAATCGATGAATCGATGGCTAAACGTATTTTTGTTTAAGGGGGATGAAATAATGAGAACATTAAAATCAGCTACAATTGGTGAAACCGTCAAAGTTTTAAAGTTTAATGGTGAAGGTGCAACGAAGCGTCGTCTTATGGATATGGGAATTACAAAAGGAACATCTATTTATGTTCGTAAAGTTGCCCCACTTGGTGATCCAATCGAGGTAACGGTTCGTGGGTATGAGCTATCCCTTAGAAAATCTGATGCTGAAAATATTTTAATTGATTAATTTTTTTATAACGCAGTTAGTTTAGGCTAACTAATATAGGGGGACTAATGATGAGTTTAACTGTTGCACTTATAGGAAATCCAAACTGTGGGAAAACAACTACATTTAATGCTTTAACAGGAAGTAATCAATATGTTGGAAATTGGCCTGGAGTTACGGTTGAGAAAAAAGAAGGTCGTTTAAAAGGTCATAAAGATGTTACTATTGTTGATTTACCGGGAATTTATTCTTTATCACCTTATTCGCCTGAAGAAATTATTACACGAGAATTTTTAATTCATGAAAAACCAGATGTTGTTTTAAATATTGTGGATGCTTCTAATATTGAACGTAATCTTTACTTAACCACACAATTAATCGAATGTGGAATACCAGTAGTTATTGCATTAAATATGATGGACATTGTTGAAAAAAATGGGACAAAAATTAATATCAAAGCTCTTTCTAATCATCTAAACTGTCCTATTATACAAATGTCAGCTTTAAAAAACAAAGGATTAAAAGAATTAGTCAAGGCAGTCATTGAATCAAAATATTCTACGGTTACTTTAAAGCCGATTTTCAACCATAATGTTGAAGCAATTATCGATAATATTACGAATTTAATTAAAGCTCAGGTTAAACCATTTCAATCACGTTGGTATGCAATTAAGTTATTTGAGCGTGATCAAAAAGTTTTGAATTCCTTAAATTTAACTCAGTCAATTACAATGGAAATCGAATCAATGCTTGTATCATGCGAAGATTTGCTTGATGATGATAGCGAAAGTATTATTACGAATGGGCGTTATGATTTTATCGGGAATATTGTGAGTAAATGCGTGAAAAAAAATAATCATTCTACTTTAACACCATCAGATAAGATTGATCAAATTTTGACAAATCGTTGGCTGGCACTTCCCATATTCGCATTGATTATGTGGGGAATTTACTATATTGCGATTACCTCTGTCGGTTCGATTGCAACGGATTGGATTAATGACACGTTCTTTGGAGAGATTGTTCAGGGAAATGTAGCAACTTTCCTAGAAAGTATTAATACGGCTGATTGGTTAACAGGCCTAATTGTAGATGGAATTATTGGTGGGGTCGGGGCCGTGTTAGGATTTGTTCCTCAAATCATGATTTTATTCTTCTTAATCGCGATTTTAGAAGATTGTGGATATATGGCGCGTGTTGCCTTCATTATGGATCGTGTCTTTAGAAAATTTGGTCTATCTGGAAAATCATTTATTCCAATGTTAATTGGTTCTGGTTGTAGTGTACCTGCTGTTATGGCGAGTCGTACAATTGAAAATGAAAAAGATCGTAAGATGACGATTATGTTAACACCATTTATTCCTTGTGGTGCTAAGTTACCCGTGTTCGCCCTAATGGCAGGTGCTTTCTTCCCTACCATGTCTTGGGTTGCACCTTCAATGTATTTCTTAGGAATTACAATGGTTATTATTTCAGGTATCTTATTAAAACGTACTCGTTTATTTGCAGGAGATGCAGCTCCATTTATTATGGAGTTACCCGCTTATCACTTCCCTAGTATTAAAGGCTTATTTATCCACATGTGGGATCGTGCTAAGGCATTTATCTATAAAGCCGGAACTATTATCTTTGTAGCCTCTGGTTTAGTTTGGTTCTTACAATCATTTAACTGGTCGCTTGAAATGGTTGATGCCAGTGAAAGTATTTTAGCTTCAATCGGACGTATTATTGCTCCTATCTTCACTCCATTAGGGTTTGGAAATTGGCAAGCTGCTGTTGCAACATTGACTGGATTCTTAGCAAAAGAAAATGTGGTTGCAACATTCGGTGTCTTATTCGGATTAGGTGAAGAGATGAATGAGGAGTCAGTTGAATTACTTGGCACAATCCACTCATTATTCACTCCATTAAGTGCTTATGCATTTATGGCATTTACTTTACTTGCTGCGCCATGTTTTGCAGCAATTGGAGCTATTAAACGTGAAATGGCATCTTGGAAGTGGACATTAATCGCGATTGGCTACCAAACTGGTTTAGCTTACGTAGTTGCCTTCCTAATCTATCAAGTCGGAACAATCATTATCAATCATAACATCTCACCTTCAACTATTATCATTTCACTAATCGTTTTACTAGCACTGGGATTTGCTATCAGTAAGATTCGCCGTGATCATAAAGAAAGTAGTTGTGGATGTGGATGCTCAGGATGTAAATCCATTAATAAATGTTCTAAATAATCTAAATTTGGTTAATAGCTAAAGATAAAAACACGATAACCTCCCAAACTTTTATCTGTATATTCTATCTGATAGCTTTAACAATATATAAAAAGAGAACTCGAAACGAAGCCTGAGTTCTCTTTTCTTTTTACTTTATATAACTGTGAGTTTTAAAAATAAAAAAAAGCCGCACATTCCTGTGCGACGTTATGTCAATTTATGGCGGAGGAAGAGGGATTCGAACCCCCGCTACGCTCTCACGTACTGTCGGTTTTCAAGACCGATCCCTTCAGCCGGACTTGGGTATTCCTCCGTATCAACAAAATTAATTATACATGACTCAAAACCTATTGTCAACAAAAGTTAATAATTTTTTTATTTTTTTTACTTCTAAATGATCTAATTCCTCATCTATAAACAACACATAGATTATACATATAAAAATTTCCTTCGTCTTTAATGATTCTATTTGCATAGAACCATTTGACGTAAGATTTGTTTCACTCAGTTTCGCTGAGCTTAACCACTCGATTCAGCCTTTTAGATATCTCTAACTGAGCTTGCGAAGTTTTAGAGTATCTTATCCTGTGTCACTAATGATTCTATCCGAGAATAGGAGGATTAGAATCATTAGTGACATAGGGTTTGTGTAATCTAGCTTCATCGAGCAGCTCCTCTATGAAATTTGATAAACTTGATTGGAGCAAAAAACGCTCCTGTCACTTTCTCTTCATTTCTACGATCTTCTAACCGCTTGTCTCAGCCTTTTTATTTATTTCTTAAATTTAGTGGATCTGGTAAATCTCTTACTTCATGGCAGTGACGACAACGTGGTTCGTATGCTTCTTTTGCCCCAACTTGGATGATTGGATCATGGTATGAAGCTGGTTGTCCATTAATTAGACGTTGTGAACGCGTAGCTGGTGCACCACAAACGCTACAAATTGATGTTAGTTTTGTTACGAATTCTGATTTTGTTAGTAGAATTGGCATTGTTCCGAATGGTTCCCCGCGGAAGTCTTTATCTAATCCTGCTACAATAACTCGAATTCCACGATCCGCTAGGTATTCTACTACGTCTACTACATTTTCTTCAAAAAATTGCACTTCATCGATTGCCACAGCATATGTTTTATCTGTGATGTGGTCTAAAATTTGAATCGGATGTTCAATTGGAATAGACGGCATTTTTAATCCACTATGTGATACCACTTCATCTTCACTATAACGATTATCAATAACCGGTTTAAATAAACAATATGGACGACGAGCAAAATCTAATCGTTTTAAACGACGAATTAATTCCTCTGTTTTACCTGCATACATACTCCCACAAATAGCTTCAACCCAACCCTCTTGACGGAAATCATACATTCTAAAAACCACCTTTCATCCTTCTGCATAATCAAACAAATTTAGTTGAATTTTGACACCCAACTAAAGCAACCTGATAATTATAACAGATATATATTTTAGGATTCAAGATAGATGCAAAAATGAAATTTTTTTCAGTAAAAACAAAAAAAGAGGAATTTCCTCTTTTTAATTTTATCCAATTTTTACCCGATGTTCATTCGGATTTAAACAAACTTTTGCTCCCATAGGAAGTGTTAAAAGGGGACTACAATGCCCGCTTTCAATCCCATAAGCAACTGGCTTCCCAAGCCCTTTTAACATTTTTTTTAATAATTTAGCTGAAGCCTTCTTATCAAAAACATTAAAATCACCAATCATGATTCCCGCTGCATCTTCAAGTTTGCCACTGTATTTGAGTTGAGTTAACAGTCGATCAATTGCATAAACCGGCTCATTCACTTCCTCAATAAATAAAATCTTATCCTTCGTATCAATCTCATAAGGTGTTCCAAGCGTCGAGCAAATGATTGTAAGATTTCCACCAACTAATATTCCCTCCACTGAATCTTTGGTATCATCATAGTAAGAAATATCCGTTAATTCTACAGGTTTAGCTTCTATTATCACATGCTTAGCACTTTGTAGAGTCACCTCATCCTTTAACATCAAGTCTTTCAACATCGGACCATGATAAGTAATTAGATTATGACATTGATTTAAGTAAATATGTAGATAGGTAATATCGCTATATCCTACAAATGGTTTTGGATATTTTGAAAATTTAAAATTCTTCAAATATGGGATGATTCGATTACAGCCATAACCACCTCGCATGCACAAAATCGCATCAACCTCATCATCAGCAAACATCATAATCAAATCCTCTGCTCGTCGACGATCTGACATGCCAGCTAGGTATCCTTTTCTTTCATAACAACTCGGTGCAACCACTACATCAAATCCCAATTCTTTTAACGTCGCTTCCCCCTTAAAAACTGTTTCTACTTCTAGGGGCCCCGCTAATGCTACAATTCCTATTTTTCCTCCTGGTAACAAGGCTTTTGGTTGAATCATCCCCATCCATCTCTCTTTCTTAGTTTTGTAATAGTTTAAGAGTTGATAAAACTTGTAAGCAAACCCCTACTTTAATTGCTTCCTCATCAATATCAAACGTATTTTCGTGTAATGTTGCCTCAATTCCTTTTTTCTTATTTGAAGTTCCTAAACTGTAAAAACAAGATGGAACAGCCTGTGAAAAATATGCGAAATCTTCCACTCCAAGACTTGGATGGTCAAAGATAACAATATTCGTCTCACCTAATAAATCAGTGGCGACTTCTTTTACTTCATCAACTATGTAATTATCATTAATTAATGGCGCATACCCTTCTTCAATTTCAACGAAGGCGTTCCCCCCATAAGCTTTACCTGTACTTTCAACGACTTCCACAATTCGTTTTTTCATAAAAGTTCTTGTTTCAAGATCGAGTGTTCTTAGCGTCCCTCTAATGGTTACGTCATTACAAACAATATTTCCTGCACTACCACCTTCAATCATTCCAAGGCTAATGACCGCAGAATTAAATGGGGATAAGTTACGACTTACAATTGTCTGTAGTGCTAAAATAATATTAGAAGCTATTACAATGGCATCAATTCCATCTTGTGGATAAGCCCCATGAGCTTGTTTTCCTTGCACCTTAATCGTTAGCGTATCACTTGCCGCATGACATTTTCCATAATGGAATCCAATTTCACCAACTTGTAGTGTCGGGCGTACATGTAATCCAAGACAATGTTCAACATGTGGATTTTCTAAACATCCCGCTTCAATCATCGTCTTAGCCCCACCTACTGTTTCCTCAGCAGGTTGGAAAAAGAGTTTTACATTTCCCTTAAACTCATCTTTCAAACTTTGTAAAACAAATGCTGTTCCAAGTAAAATAGTCGTATGAACATCATGTCCACAAGCATGCATCTTCCCCGGATTTAACGATATGTAATCCGTTTTATTGACCTCTTGAATCGGAAGTGCATCAATATCCGCTCTTAACCCAATTGTTTTCCCGTCCGATGCACCTTCAATCAATCCTACAATTCCTGTTTCTCCAATTAACTGATCTATTTTAATTCCTGTTTCTTTCAAATAACTTTTAATTTTCGATGATGTTCGATATTCCTCTAATCCTAACTCAGGATGACGATGAAAATCTCGTCGAATTTCAACTAACGTCGGATAAATGGCGTCCACCATTTCTTTCACCTTTTGCTTCACATTTAAGCGCCTCCCCTAGTTTGAATACAGTACATCTCATTATATGTAAGTAGGGGCTTATCTTATGAATATAAAAAAAGCCCATCCTATAGGATGAGCTTTAGTTTAAATTAATTTTAATGCTTCTTCTTCACAGACTGGTTTTGAAAAATAATAACCTTGAATATAATCTATCTTCAAAGACTGTAACAATTTTAAATCTTCTTCATACTCTACTCCCTCTGCTACAACTGGTAAAGATAAAGTATGTGCTATATTAACGATCAATTTGACTAATCTAATAAATTCCTCACCTTGACTCATTCCTCTAACAAAGCTTTGATCAATTTTAACCTGAGATAATGGCAAATGAACTAAATAATTTAATGAAGAATATCCTGTCCCAAAATCATCGAGTGAAATCTTTACGCCTAACGCTTTTAACGCTTTAAGTTTCTTCGTATTTTCCTTCATATTTTCCATTAAAACTGTCTCAGTAATCTCAATTCCAATGAGACTTGGTGAAACACCAACTTTTTCAATCAATGATTTAAACTTATCCACAAAATTATGATTCATAATTTGCAAAGCAGAAATATTCATCGAAACAACCAATAGTTTAGTTGAATATTCATTTACCTTTTTTGCAAAGCGACATGAGTGTTCAATGATATAATCGCCAATTTCATCAATCATACGACACTCTTCAATCATTTTAATAATATCAATAATGGATACGTGCTGATATTTTGGATTATCCCATCTAAACAACGCCTCAAATCCTTGTAGTTGTTTATCACAAGTATATTGAGGTTGATAAAATAACGTAATTTCATTATTTTTAATAGCATCTCGTAAATCCATCTCGAGTTCGAGTGCAAATAACCGCTCCTTCTCTAAATCATCAGTGTAAATGACGAATTGATTTTTACCTTTTTCTTTTGCTCGGTAGAGTGCTAAATCACCTTGAAGTAATAAGTGATCCACATCAATATCACGCCCTTTGCTATTTACAATCCCCATACTAACTGAGATGATATTTGTCTTATCTCCTTTGCTAAACTCTGTTTTCATTTCTAATAAGATTTCATTAATCTTATTCATTAAATCAGTTTCAGAATTTAGATTTTTCCACACAACGACAAACTCATCGCCTCCAATACGAGCAACAAAAGCATCTTCACAAAGTGAAATTAGTTTTTTAGAAATCAGCAACAAGGCCTCATCTCCATAATGATGTCCAAAACTATCATTTAATTTTTTAAAGTTGTCTAAATCCATAAACATAACTGTTAAATTTAATTGAGCTTTTTCTGATTCAATATATTTGTATAAACTACGTCTATTATGCAGCCCAGTTAAAAAATCAGTATAAGCTAATCGTTTAATATGCTCTTGTGTTTTAATATCTTCCGTCACCTCACGCATCAGTGCGACAATCCCAATCATTTTATTTGCAATATCAAAAACAGGTGCCTTATAAATTTCAGCAATTCGTTCCTCACCCCGTAACTCAAACTGACGGATAAATTTTTGACTACATCCTTCTTTGATGACAGTCTGATCTTCATAAGCAATGACCGCATTAAATGACTTATCTAATTCTGAAATTTTATATCCCACGATTGATTCTCGTGATTTGTTGTAATATTCCATAAACTTAGAATTTACATCAATGATTGTTCCATCTAATTCTTTTAAACATATGGCAAATGGAATATTTTCTAAAATCATTTGAAGTTTGGCATCTTTGTTTCTAAGTTCTGTGACATCTCGTGCAATCCCTATTGTTCCAATGACTTCATCCAATTCATCAACGACCGGGGCTTTGTAAATATTAAATTCACGATATCCTTTTTTCCCGGGAATCACTTCCTCAAAAACAATTTGTCGTCTTTCATTCATGACAATCAAATCATACTCTCGACATGTCTCTCCAATTTTTCCATCCCATACAAAGGAATCATCCCGCCCAAAAATAACATCATCGTCTTTACCTGAATGTTCTCTAAACTCACGATTCACTTTAATATATTGACTATCTGTATTTTTGAACCATGCCATATAAGGAGTATTATTTAATAAAGCATCAAATTGTAATTGACTATTTTTAGATTCTCTAAGCACAGATATATATATCAAATAACTTTTAACTTTCAACTTAAGTTCTTCTATATGAAGAGGTTTCACAAGATAATCATGAACTCCCATCTCAATAAATGATGCTAAATTTTTCTTTTTCTCAACAACAATTAAAACAGGTTTGTTATCATATAATGAACAATTCTTTAACTCTTTTAAGTGTGATAGGGCATGTTTATCATCCTCAATAATGATGAAATCAAATTCTTTTATTATAATCTCACGATGTGTTTCAAATTTTAAAGCATATTGTTGAAGAAATTCGTATGAAACTTTTTTTAACATTTTTTCAATGTCATGATTAGCACTAATAATTAATACCTGGATGTCTCTTTGTTTCATGATATTTCCCTCAAATCTTAAACGAATTTTGTCAATTAATATTATTATAATCAAAAAGAGGTGTAACTTATATAAAAACTCGATAATTTTATCCACAAAAAAAGCTATTATCCATTATAGATAATAGCCTATCTCTATTTTAATTGTTCAATGATTTGAGTCATCATTTGATTAATAAGTGTCAGTAAATCGTTAATCTCATTAAAAGTAATATCCTTAATATGAATTCCACAAGTTACAACAACAGTTACACCTAGCTCTTTTACTAATCGTTTCGCACATTTTAATACCACATCATCTTCTTTGTGTCCCGGAACTGTTAGTAAAGAAACCGAGGTTGTCTTTTTAGAAATATCATGTGGCATATCAACAGGAATTCCTAACGCTACAGCTCCAATATGAGGAATATCTCCACCTTCGATTGTGATATTTAAATCGTTCCCCATTTTAATGATTCGGCATTTAATGTTGTGTTCTTTAAATTTTTCACTAATAACTAACATCTTAACTCACCTCAAATTAATTTCGTTTATAGCGACAGCAAATACTTTCTAAATAATCAATTAAGATGAACAATATTAGACCAACTAAACTTAACACGACAATTCCTGAATACATGTCTATATAGTTGATACGCGACCATGAATCTTGAATAAAGTAACCTAATCCTTGCTTTGTTCCGTAGGCTTCTGCAAAAAATAATACAGAAAAAGCCGTCCCAATTGATAGACGAATATTCGTTAACACCTCTGATAAAATAGCCGGGAATGTAACATGTAAAAATAGCTGCCAACGATTCGCTCCAAGACTGATGAGTGGATTATAAAGTTCACCCTCTACATTTAAAACAGCGTCGCGTACCGATACGATGACCTGAAATACGGTAATTAACACGATAATCACGATTTTAGAGTTATCCCCAAGTCCATATAATGTCATTACCACAGGCAATAAAGCCGTTTTGGGGACAGGATAAACAAAATAGACGAGTGGGTTTAATAATTTATTACATCGCTTAGAATATCCCATCAAAAGTCCAACAAGTGAGCCAATAGTAAAAGAGATTAAGAGTCCGACAAAAATGCGATACAGACTCGCAAGGATATGAACATAAAATCCATTTTCAAAAAGGGTTGGTAAATTCAAATAAACTTTACCTGGCATCGGTAAGCTTCGAGTATCCATCAAGAACGATCCTATGATCCAAATAATATTTAACAAGATGAACCCTTTGATAAAGCTCCATAATTTTTCTAATGAAGTCAATTCGCCCACCCCTTTTTAATTAATTTTTTCATATGATCGTATAATGTTAAATATTCAGGGTGTTGTCTGAAATGATTGTTGTTGAAAAGTGGATTTTCAATTATTTCTGTAATTTGTCCTGGAGTATTCGACATGATGATAATTTTTTTTCCCATATATAATGCTTCATCGATACTATGTGTGACGAAGAAGGTGTTAATCTGATTTTCTTGCCAAATTTTTAAGAATAGTTCCTGTGCATCTTCTTTGATAATGGCATCTAGTGCTGAAAAAGCTTCATCCAT
The DNA here is from genome assembly GCF_013046825.1 of Turicibacter sanguinis. Classification (NCBI taxonomy): domain Bacteria; kingdom Bacillati; phylum Bacillota; class Erysipelotrichia; order Erysipelotrichales; family Turicibacteraceae; genus Turicibacter; species Turicibacter sanguinis. The sequence continues at coordinate 714,829 of NZ_CP053187.1, forward strand.
TAAGAGTAAGTCAGGCTGCATTAGGAAACTGCGTACCATTGAGACACGTTGCTTTTGTCCCCCCGAGAGTTCACTTGGATATCTTTTGTTAAGAGCATCAATATTTAATGTCTTCATCATCTCATTCATTTTATTCAATGTTTCATTTGTTACTTTTTCGCGTTTAATTTTAAAAGATAATAAACAATTTTCTTCGACTGTTTTCCACGGTAAAAGCCCAAAATTTTGAGGAATAAATCCTATCTTATGAAGATGAGGGTTAAGCTCCTCCCCGTTTAGAAGAACTTGACCCTCATACTCTTTGATTATTCCAGATAAGACATTTAGAAGTGTTGACTTCCCACACCCAGATGGTCCAATAATGGCACAGATATCATGACTATCTGCTGTGAAATTAATATTTTCTAATGCCTTAACCTCTTTATTTTTGCTTTTATAGGAAACAGATAAGTGATTTACCTGTATCATAAAAGCCTCCTTATTGCATCGCGATGTTGTTGATTACATCAGCTGCTTTAATGTCTTTAGTTAATAAACCCTTATCTTTTGACCAGTCTAATACTTTTTGGACATTTTCTTCAGCTGGTAAGTAGTTGTGTAAGTACTCAGGTAAAATGATATTTCCACGCATTTCATCTGAATAATTTGCTGCATTGATGATTACATCTTCAAATTCAGCGATATCTGTGTTGTTAATATAATCGATTGCTTTATTATACGCCTTGTAGAATCCTTGAACAGCTTCTTTATTTTCATCAATTACTTCTTGTAAGAAAGCTGTCACTGAAATCATGATATCTTCATTGTAGATTTTATCTACTTCTTTTGCTCCATTTGCAATAGCCGTATCATTAAATGGTGTTGGTAAAATAGCTGCATCCACTTGGTTGTTTTGTAATGCTTCTAAACGAGCTGGCATAGCAGGAATTGCAATTTTTTCAATATCAGCTACTGTCATTCCGTTACTAATCGCTAAATAATCTGATAAATAATCAATCATTGTATTTTCTGAAATCGCCATCGATTTTCCTTTTAAATCAGCTAGCGTAGAAATTCCTGATTCAGGTGTTGCTACTAATGTCCAAGAACCATTTGTCGTCCCTGTGATTTGCATGTTAATATCAGAATTTTGATAAATTGAAATCGCAACTTCATCGCATAAAACTCCGTCTAATTCCCCTGCTTGTAAAGCCGCATCGCGATCTTTTGCTGCTGCGAATACTTGTAAATCAAGATCAATCCCCTCTTCAGTGAAATAACCTTGATCTTGTGCGATGATTAATGGAACAACATCAATCGAACTCATGACTCCAAAGCTTAATTTAGTTAATTCTGTTGTCTCAGTCGTTTCTGATCCTTCAGGAGTTGGTGTTACTTGCTCCTCTTTTTGATCACCACATGCAGCTAACATTGTTGTGGCCATCAAAGCTACTGCCATTAGTGAAAATTTCTTAATCTTCATAGTTTGTATCCTCCCATTTTTTAAATAAATTATGATTTATATTAAGATAGCTTAATACCTTTCCTACAACGAAATTAACTAAGTCTTCTAAAGTTTGTGGATGGTGGTAAAATCCAGGCATCGCCGGAATAATAGTAGCACCTACTTTTGAAAGATGACACATATTTTCAAGATGAATCGTATTGAACGGAGTCTCTCTCGGTACAATAATTAATTTACGTCCTTCTTTTAGTGCAACATCTGCTGCACGACATAGTAAATTTCTAGATAATCCATGGCTAATTTCTGCTAAAGTCCCCATTGAACAAGGCATCACAATAACAGCATCAAATCCATGTGAACCACTTGCCACTCCAGCAAATAAATTCTGATTATCTTCTAACTTAACAGTTGGTTGATTTAGTTCTCGGATCCATTGCTTTAAATCTAAAGAGAGCTCATATTTAAAGACTTGCTTTCCTTTATCCGTCGCAATAACATGAACCAAGTAACCCTTTGATGCAAGTTCTTCAATCAATCGTTTGGCATAAATACTACCACTTGCTCCTGTGATTCCAACAACAATTTTTTTCATGATTAATCTCCTAAATTAAACAATCAAGTAATCCTGTCACTAAAAAGACAATACTGATAACTTGATTAATACTATAAGAAGCGATTTTAACATTTGTTAAATTATCTGGCTTCACTAACCTGTGTTGAATTACAAATAATACCATATTTATTAATAAACCGCCATAATAAATTATACCCAATTGCGGAGCTAATAAGCCAACCATAAGTAAGAAAATGACAGCTAAAACATGAAATACCGATGAAATATGTAAGGCATTTTTCACTCCAAAGCGAGCCGGAATGGAATGAATTCCATTTTTCGTATCAAAATCATAATCTTGAGCACCGTAAATGATATCAAACCCTGCTACCCATAATGTATTAGCAGCTCCCATCGCAAGTGGAATTAATGAAATTTTTCCTGTTACGGCAAGCCATGCTCCAACTGGTGCTGCTGCCGAAGTAATTCCAAGGACTAAGTGACACATCCAAGTAAAACGTTTCGTGTATGAATAAATCGTCATTAAGAATAACGCGATTGGGGATAAGATAAAACAAATGGTATTTAACTGCCATGCTGCAAAGACCATAATAGCAAAACAGATCACAACAAAAATTAAAATTTCTTTTTTATTCATTAATCCCTGTGGTAATTGACGTGTTGCTGTTCGTGGATTTTTGGCATCAATTTCAGCATCAATGACACGATTTAAGGCATTCGCTCCTGTTCGGGCTGACATAAATGCAACTAAAATCCAAAAGATAACTCTAAAATTTAACTTTCCATTTCCTGCAAGTAACATTGAAATTAAAGCAAATGACAATGAGAAAATGGTATGTGAGAACATGACTAGTACTCCGTAGTCATTAATTTTTTTTCCTATTTTCTTAATCAATTCCATACTCACTCCATCTACGTGTGACTTTTTCTTTTACATCATCTGACATGACAATATCATCTGGCCAAACGCGTTGATGACCATCCATTGCTAACTTTTTCGTTGCATCGATTCCTAAACGATGCCCAAACTGTTCAGATGGAACCTCACGAATGACTAAATCACGCATAGCATCAATATTATTAAAGACTTTCCATGCAACTTTTGATGTATCTGTTGAATCAACATCCTCGTCAACAACAATTAAGAATTTATTATATTTCATAGCATCTTGTGACCATAATTCTTCCATTAACTGACGCACATCATCCTTGCTTTCTTTTTTGATTGAAACAACTAGGCATCCTTGTAAAACGTCTGACATTGGATAATCAAAATTTAATATTTTTTCATGAGTTGATAAGTATGCCGTCATATCGTCTTGGATTTTAATGTCCCATTTCGATTCAGTTCCTTCAACGTCAAATTTACGAGTCGCATCGACTCCTAATCTATAACCATAATGATCAGTTGATGAGGCATGATCTAGGGCATCAAGCGGACCTTGCGAGAAGACTAAATCTTTTGTCATGTCCAAACTTTCAAAGACTTGTTTAGCAACAGCTTTAGTATCATGTGGATTAATGTCAGCATCAACGACGATAATCATTTTAGCGTACATCATTTGCCCCATTCCCCATAAAGAGTTCATCACTTTTTTACCATGACCTGGGAATCGTTTTTTGATTGAAACGATGACACAGTTATGGAATACCCCTTCAAATGGTAATGAGTAATCCACAATTTCTGGATAAATCATTTTTAATAACGGTAAAAATGCACGTTCTGTTGCTTTACTCATATAGCAATCTTCCATTGGTGGACGTCCAACAATCGTCGCTGGATAAACTGGATTTTTCTTATGAGTTATGCATGTCACGTGGAAGGCTGGATACATATCTGCTAATGAATAGTACCCCGTATGATCCCCAAATGGACCTTCTAAACGTAACGCTTCATTTACATCCACATATCCCTCTAATATAAATTCGGCATCTGCTGGTACGTAAATATCGTTTGTAATCGATTTAACCATCTTAACTGGACGCTTACGTAAATATCCTGCAAACATCATTTCATCAATCATTTTTGGTAATGGTGAAATGGCTGAGAAAATTAAGGCTGGATCACATCCAATCGCGACTGAAACTGGCATCTTACCACCTAATTTACGATACTTATCATAAATTTCTCGACCATCTTTATGCCAATGCCAGTGCATTCCTGTCGTGTTCTTATCAAAGATCTGCATGCGGTACATCCCCGTGTTTTGAACACCTGTATCTGGGTCTTTTGTCATAACTAAAGGTAACGTAAAGAATTTTCCTCCATCATCTGGCCAACACTTTAAAACTGGAAGTGTGGATAAGTCAGGATCATGCTCAATTACTTCCTGACACGCTCCTTTAATAGGTAATTTCCAAGGTAAAACAGCTAACAAACGCATTAAGTTTGGCACTGATTTAATCAGACTTGGAATTTTCATATAATTTTGCATATTAATTAAATCTGCAATATCTCGCTCAACATCTTCTAATTTTTCAACGCCAAGTGCCCAGCTCATTCGCTCTTCACTTCCCATTGAATTAATTAAGACAGGATAATCAGATCCTTTAACATTTTCAAATAATAAAGCCTTACCGTAATTTTTAGACACTCGATCCGTAATTTCTGTAATTTCTAAATCGGCATCGACTTCGGCTTTAACGCGGACTAATTCCCCTCTATCTTCTAAAAATCGCATAAAATGCTGAATATCTTTAAAAGCCATCCGTATATCCCTCCTCAAATATGTGATATCTTCTTCTAGCTTTGAGCTTATCGATACTTTTTCACTATATTATCGTCAAAATTCTTCAAAAATTTTGAACCATTCTCTATTATAAATTGTTTCATATGAGGATGGCTATATAAAAATGATATCTTGTTAAGATTTTAACAAAAAAACATAAAATATTTCTTATATTTATATTTAAAAGGGACATCTCAAATGAAATGTCCCTCTCTTATTATTTTGTATATACCAGGATAGCATCGCATAAAAATTGTGCAGCTCCTGGTTTTATTTTTTCATCATAGTAAGCTGTAAATCGTGGGTCCGCTACATACATTTGGGCCAAGCCTGCGTGGGCTTCTTTACTATATGATGGCCATGTATACCCTAACCATTCATGATGTTTTTTAGCTAAAACTTGAGCGAGTTCACTTTCTGGATTATTAGTCTCCATCGCCTCTTCAAGTAATGCTAAAATTTCATATGATAATTGGTTCATTGCTTCATATTGTTCTTTTGATAAGTTTTTGAATTGTTTATTAGAATGATTAATGACATCTTCTCCGTATTTTTCACGAAGTTCCTGTCCATATCTTTGTTCGTTTTCTTCAATTAATTGTTTTTTTAATCCTTCAAATTTTTGTTTATCTGTCATTTTTATCTCTCCTTTACGAGATTGAATCGTTAATTGTACGGTTTCAATCATAGTATCAATCTGTTTTCTTTTTTCAAGGAGTTTTTGATAATGGTCTTGTAAAGCTTGCATATCATCAAACTGTGGATTGTTGATTATCTGTTTAATCTCATCAAGTCCAACGCCTAATTCTTTATAAAATAAAATCTGTTGAAGTTGATCAACTTCTTTTTGTGAGTAGATACGATATCCTGACGAACTCATTCGAGCCGGCTTTAACAAATCAATTTCATCATAATAACGTAACGTTCTCGTACTAATCCCTGCAAGATGTGCTAACTTTAAAATAGTATATTCCATCTTCAAATTCCTCCTTTCATCTTTATCATACAGGTTAACGTTGCGTAAAGGTCAACTACTTTTTTGACTATTGTAAATAAAATCTTGTAAATTGTTTAGGGCTAGTTTTTCTCATCTGAACTATATTTCTCACTATAATCTATTTTAATGAATTAAAGTTTTAATTTCGTGAATCATCTTTTGTTTTATCTATCATTACTTTTGAAAATTTCACAAACTATTTCCTTTATTAAAAAGAGGTGTCCACTCTGACATGGAAACCTCACTTCAAACATAGAAATACTGAAAAAATAAGTTTACGATAGACATAGACTATCCAATGATCAAACTTTTATACAGAAGATTTTTAAAATTTCATAGAGCCTCGACGATAGGAATTTAAAAGTAATTTCAAATCATCAATCTGATCCATTAATTCAAGGCCAACATCAGTGTCCCTTACCCGCTTTCTTACTAATATTTTTTCGACAACGACTCTTGTGGATAAAATATCTAATTCAAGAGCGATGGCTTTTTCCGTTGATTCGAAAGGTTCGTGAGCGACAATTTGTAGCCCGTATGAATTATAAATCAGCGTATAGCCTGCAATCCCCGTTTTCCGTTGATACGTCCTCGAAAATCCACCATCAATGACAAGCAATTTTCCATTTGCTTTAATCGGACTTTCACCATCCTTTTTTTTAACGGGAACATGTCCATTAACAATACGAGACTCGCATTGATCAAGTCCAAATTCTTCAAAAATCAAGTTACACATTTCTTCATCATCACGAAACTTATAATAGGCATTCTTTTTCTCAACCATGAGCTTTTTATCTTCTAAAAAATAGCGTTCAAACATTGTCATTGATTCTTTTCCAAATAAAGAGGATTTTGCCCCACACCATAAATACCACATGATATCCATCCCATACTGCTTATCTTCAAGATTATTTTGATTAAAATAACCCTCTCTTGCCATAACTTCAAATTGATCTAGTAGTTTTTTTCCTTTATACCGTTTATTTTGAATCGTCATTTCTTGAAATGTTTTATCCTCATTCATGGGAATGCATCCATGAAATAAGAGATTCGAATTATATTTTAAATACATGCTGCCACACTTAAACAAAAAACGCACATGTTTTTGTAATTTGTCACTGTTAATAAAAGAAATCGTTAGGCGTTCAATAACATTTCTCTCTTCATCTGTTAGCTCATATGGCTGATGAGGATTAATCGTTGGAAAATGGGTATCAGTCAGTGGATAAGTTTGTCCGTTTAAATCAATTGTTCCTGCTTCATAATTGATTTTATGTAATAAAAGTCGATGTGTCATTTCAAATTCTGGATGTTTCGTGATGATATCATACTCTAATTTTAATTGAATAATTGTAATTGCTTTATGCATTTTGGAAATTAGTTCAAATTCTCCCATCGCATAATCTTCCTTACGATTATCTAAAATTTGAAAGGCATGACATGGATCATCTTGATAGGCATGCATAGCAAAAGTTGCAAGTGGCAATAAGTTGATACCGTAGGCATCTTCTATAACATCTAAATTATTATAACGTGCTGAAACTCTTAAAACGTTGGCGATACAAGCCTGATGACCAGATGCAGCGCCCATCCACACAATATCGTGATTTCCCCATTGGATATCGACGCTATGATAGTTCAAAAGAGTATCCATAATAATATCGGGCCTTGGTCCACGATCGTAAATATCTCCGATAATGTGTAGGCGATCAATAACAAGACGTTGAATAAGATTAGATAAGGCAATAATAAACTCCCGTGCCTTTCCGACTTCAATAATCGTATTAATGATTCCATCATAGTAATCATGCTTATCAATGCCATTTTCTTGCTCATGTAACAATTCTTCAATGATATATCGAAAATCCTCTGGTAAAGCTTTTCTAACTTTAGACCGCGTGTACTTACTTGAAGCATTTCGACAAAGTTCAATGAGTCGATATAAATTAACTCGGTACCAGTCATCCATCTTGTCAAATTGCTTTTCAACCATCTCAATTTTTTGTTCTGGATAATAGACCAACGTAGCTAGTGACTTTTTCTCGCTATCTAGCAAGGTATTTCGAAAAACTTCTTCAATCTTAACCTTTACAACTCCTGAACCATTTTTTAAAACATGTATAAAAGGTTCATACTCCCCATGAATATCTGTCAAAAAATGTTCTGTTCCTTTCGGTAAGTTCAATATTGCTTCTAAATTAATAATTTCTGTAGCAGCACTATCAATACTTGGAAAACTTTTACCAAGTAATTTCAAATGTTTTTCTCGTGTACTTTTCTGATCATCCCTCATTGTTTTCCCCTACTTTTCAGACTTATCCCCAATTATGCTGATTTTACATTATTCTCAATTTTTTTAAGTGTTAATTCAAGTATCATTTCATTTATATTATAAAAGTTTCCTAATTCATCACGATAAAACCAAGGTGCTTTTAAAGTTTCAATATGGGAAATTGAATCATAGACGGTAATCCAATGCATATATTCATCTTTGCATTGTTCTTCAATTAATTGTTGTAATTTTTGTTGTGACCAATAATGATTGACTACAATATTGTTTGCCCCCGTTTTATCCGCATAGTCCATTAATTCCTGAATAGCTAAATCTAATTTATTTTGTTTGATTAGATTTTTGATTACAATCACTTCACATTTCATATTTTATTCATCCCCTTCATTTTATAAGATTAATAATTAAATTAACCTTTTTCCTTCCCCCTAATCCGTTTTTTCACAAATTGTCTTTCTTATCAAAAAGAGACTTCCGATTCATTCGGAAGCCTCTTTTCAATTAGGGTAAAAAACATTTTAACAAGAATAAACGGATTGTTATCGCTTGGCAATTTAACGTTATAATCTTTTCTTGTACAATTTGGATTCTATCACAGTTCCTTACCAAAAGAAAGCGTTATTACTATTTTCACAAATTAAAATAATTTGCTAAATTTTACCTTGCAACTTTACTTCTATTGATTCTAAAAAAAATGACGACTTGTTCATGCTGTATTGTTTTTTATGCTTTCACACATCAATGATAAAGCAGTCTCATTATCAGATACATTTTTAATTTTATGATTTTATTTAATAGTACGGTAACAAAAATCCAGATTATATCCTATCAAAAGAACGAAATGAAAAAATATTCGAAAAATAAGATAAAAATGAGTAAAAGAGAAGATATTCATTTTTATAAGTATAAAAAAAACACCACACAAATGGTGGTGTTTTAGTATCAAAACTATTTAGAATTGATTCCGTATTTTTTGTTGAAGCGTTCGATACGTCCGTCAGCTTGAGCGAATTTTTGACGTCCTGTATAGAATGGGTGACAGTTTGAGCAAGTGTCAACACGGATTTCTTTCTTAACAGATCCGCTTTCGAATTCGTTTCCACATGTAGTACATACTACGTTAATACGGTTGTATTCTGGATGGATTCCTTGTTTCATTTCTTTCACTCCTTCGGCCCTGATTAATTTTTAAATCAGAGAAAGTCTATATAACAATAGAATTATACTAGATTTATAGTTATGGTGCAATATAAATTTTACGAATCCGGCAATAAAAATATTCCCAATTTTCTAATTTTTTCACCTATATCCTATAAAGCTTTTCAATTATGTTCTATTGATTTTTTTATTACTCATTTACATCTTCACGCCATACTTTGGCACCGATGTTATTTAATTTTTGTTCAATGTTCGAGTATCCTCGATCAATATGATATGTGTTTGAGATTTCAGTTACACCTTGTGCAACTAATCCAGCGATAACAAGTGATGCTCCTGCTCTTAAGTCCGTTGCTTTAACGCGTGCTGCATATAATTTGCTAGGACCTTGAACGATAGCTGAATTGCCTTGTACCTTGATATTAGCTCCCATTTTATTTAACTCAAAGCAGTTTTTAAAACGGTCAGAGTAGATTGTATCTGTCACCATTCCAACTCCTGTTGATTGAGTTAATAAAGTCACTAATGGTTGTTGTAAATCTGTTGCTAGTCCTGGATATGTGCTGGTTTTAAAATCTACAGCTTTCATTGATTTTAATCCACGTACAATCACATGATCGGTGAAAACATCGATATCAACACCCATTTCACGTAATTTAGCAATTAATGCTTCTAAGTGATGAGGAATGATATTATCAATTTTCACTTCTTCTCCCGCTACAGCTGCTAATGTAATATAAGTTCCCGCTTCAATACGGTCTGGAATAATTGCATGACGAGTTCCATGAAGTTTTTCAACCCCTTGAATACGGATTTCTCCTGTTCCTGCTCCTTTGATTTTTGCTCCCATACTATTTAATAAGTTTGCAATATCAACAATTTCAGGTTCTTTTGCTGCATTTTCAATCACGGTTGTTCCCTCAGCTTTTACAGCTGCTAACATAATGTTAATTGTCGCCCCTACTGATGGGAAATCTAGATAGATTTTTGCCCCACGTAAAACATCCGCTTTTAATTTGATAGCCCCTGCTTCTTGAGTAATGGTTGCCCCTAACGCTTCAAATCCTTTTAAATGTAAATCAATCGGACGAGGTCCAAGATAACAACCTCCTGGCATTCCAATTACCGCTTCTTTAAATTTTCCAAGCAAAGCTCCCATGAAATAATATGAAGCTCGTAATTTATTGACTGCACCCTCAATTAACGGTGTATTTATTAAGTTTGTAGGATCTATAATTAATTCATCATTTTCTAACTTATATGTACCATTTAATTGTTCAATCATCATTCCTAGATGATCGACGTCAACAATTTGTGGAACGCCTTCTAATATAACTGAAGAATCCGCTAAAATGGCCGCAGGAATTAAAGCAACTGTACTATTTTTAGCACTGTCAATTCGGACTGTTCCTCTTAAAGGACGTCCTCCTTCTATTTTAATCACTTCCATTGACGCTCTTCCTTTCTGTTCTACACGAATACCTATTGTATTATATCAAACTTTGGCCTAAGTTGTTAAAGATATTTTACCTTTTATAGTGCTTCTCTATTATTTTTTTCAAAATTTAATGATAATTGTAATCAATTACAAAATTAGACATTTTTCCACCCTAAAATAAAAGAAATTTTGTACCAAAAATATAATTTTGTGGTTATTTTGGAATATTATTTCTTATTAAATCTCTACTATCAATGAAAGACACTCTAACAAAATTTATAAGCTCGTCGTTTCCCTTTTATTATATTCTATATTACTGTAAAATATTAGGTAATAAGGAGGGATTTTATAGATGAAAAAACTTGAAGTCTCAAGTATTATTCCAAAAATTGAACAAATGTGTATTGAAGCTAATTATTATGCCAGTCACTCATTATTTAACACATTAAGAATGGCAAAAGATGTCGAAACCTCTACTCTAGGAAAAACCATCCTTTCTCAAATTATAGAAAATGATGAAATTGCATCAAAAGATCACGTTCCAATGTGCCAGGATACAGGAATTGTCGTTGTATTTGTAGAAATTGGCCACGAGCTTCAACTCATTGGAAATCTTGAAGCTGCGATACATGAAGGAATTCGTCGTGGATACGAAAAAGGATATTTAAGAAAATCGGTCGTCGCTCACCCGCTTCACCGTATTAATACAAAGGATAATACTCCCGCTATTATCCACTATAATTTTACAGAAGGGGATCAATTAAAAATTACCATTGCTCCTAAAGGTGCCGGAAGTGAAAACGTCAGCGCAATTTCAATGTTAAAACCATCAGATGGATATGAAGGAGTTAAACGGTTCGTTATTGATACTGTCTTAAAAGCAGGTGGAAATCCATGTCCTCCGATTATTGTTGGGATTGGAATCGGTGGTAACTTTGAAAAATGTGCCCTTCTTTCAAAACAAGCTTTAATGCGTGAAATAAAAGACCAGTCGCAAGATGAGATTGCCGCTAAATTAGAAACTGAACTATTAAAAGAAATTAACGAATTAAATATTGGTCCAATGGGATTTGGAGGGGTTACAACAGCGTTAGCCGTTAAAGTTAACACCTATCCATGTCACATCGCATCGCTTCCCGTGGCCGTAAACATCCAATGTCACGCTTCTAGACATTTAACAGAAATTTTTTAGGGGGCCGTCATGATAAATTTACAAACACCTTTAACAAAGGATATCGTTAAAACATTAAAAGCTGGAGATATGGTTAAAATAACAGGTGTTATTTATACGGCACGTGATGCCGCTCATAAACGTTTAATTGAATTAATCGAACATAATGAACCTCTTCCTTTTGATTTAAAAGATAATATCATCTATTATGTTGGTCCAACACCTGAAAAACCTGGAGCCGTTATTGGTTCTGCAGGTCCAACAACCAGTTATCGAATGGATGCCTACTCTCCAACTTTACTAGAACTTGGGTTAAGTGGAATGATTGGAAAAGGGCCAAGAAATGAACTAGTTATTGAATCAATGAAACAAAATACTGGTATTTATTTTGCTGCAGTAGGTGGAGCCGCTGCATTACTTGCAAAACAAATTAAAGAATGCGAAGTCATTGCATTTGATGATTTAGGTACAGAGGCCATTAGACGCCTATATGTAGAAGATTTCCCTGTTATCGTAGCAACGGATTGTTACGGTAATAGTCTATATTCAACTCAAAACTAAAAAACATTACTATTTGGAGGAAACATCATGAATGTATTTGAAAAATCGTTAGCACTACACGAATCAGCTCGTGGAAAAATAGAAATTAATTCAAAAGTTAAGGTAGAAACAAAAGAAGATTTAAGTTTAGCATACTCGCCAGGTGTGGCCGAACCTTGTCGTGAAATCGCTAAAAATGAAGATGAAATTTATAAATACACAAGTAAAGGGAATATGGTTGCCGTTATTACCGATGGTTCAGCCGTTTTAGGGCTTGGAAATATCGGTCCTAAAGCAGCTCTACCTGTTATGGAGGGAAAATCAATTTTATTAAAACAATTTGCAAATGTTGATTCTTTCCCATTATGCCTCGATACTCAAGATGTAGAACTTATCATTCAAACTTGTAAACTACTTGCCCCATCTTTAGGTGGAATCAACCTTGAAGATATTTCAGCACCTCGTTGCGTTGAAATCGAACGCCGTTTAATCGAAGAAATGGATATTCCAGTTTTTCATGATGACCAACACGGAACAGCCATTGTTGTGAGTGCCGCATTGATTAATGCGTGCAAATTAACAAATAAAGAACTATCATCTTTAAAAGTTATCGTCAGTGGAACAGGAGCAGCGGGAAGCTCTATTATTAAAATGTTACATGCTTTAGGCGTTAAAAATATTATTGGATATAATATCGATGGAATTGTCCACAAAAGTAAAGCAGACCGTTATGACTTCTTAACAAAGGAATTACTTGAAATTACAAATCCTGAAGATTTCATCGGGGATGATACATTAGCAAGTGCCTTAGTTGGAGCCGATGTATTTATCGGTGTCTCTGTTGCTAACATTGTAACAAAAGAAATGATTGCTAAAATGAACAAAGATCCTTTTATCTTTGCAATGGCCAATCCAAATCCTGAAATCATGCCAGATTTAGCAAAAGAAGGTGGCGCACTAGTCGTTGGTACCGGACGCTCAGACTTCCCGAACCAAATTAATAACGTCTTAGCCTTCCCAGGCATTTTCCGTGGAGCACTTGACGCTCGTGCTAAAAAAATCAATGAAGAAATGAAAATGGCAGCTGCAATCGCCATCGCCTCTTGTGTAAGTGACGATGAATTAGCACCTGATTTCATTATTCCGTCGCCATTCAATCCTGATGTTGCTAAAAAAGTCGCAGAGGCTGTTAAAGAAACAGCTAAAAAAACAAATGTAGCTCGTATTTAAATTTATAAATCTGTCTACTATGAATTAAAACTGATTCTTAAAATGTAGGTTCGCTAGCATTTTACGTAAAAAATAATCCTGAACTACTAGGCAAAAAAATAGATATAATTTTCTGAAAAAATCACTCATCACGTATTATTATATATATTAGTTTTAGAAATCTATAAATGACTCAATATTGCGTATCAAAAAAACAGAACCCCCTCATGCATGTTTAGCATGAGGGGGTTCATATTCTATAGTATAAACTAGTGGGAGGTGATGATTTGAACCGCTTTGAATTTTATTCTTATTATAAGGAAGAACATTTACAACATTATTATGATTATGCCCTTAAAAATCCACAGCTTCAAACATCTGATGTGATCTGGCAAGTCAACGCTGGACTTTATCGACCCTTTTATGAAGGGATTGAAGAAATTAAAGATACAAGTGTATTTCCGCTACTCGTTAATAAGTATAAAAAATTGCCATCTCACTTTATCCCTTCCACTCTCACTTATTTTCCTAACTCGACATATCAGGCCTGTCAAAATACAGTAGAAGCTTTTTTACAACTACAAGAAGATGCTCGTGTAGCAGGTTGTCATTTATCCGTTGTGTCCGCCTATCGAACATTTGATTATCAAGAAAATCTTTATCACGACTACTTAAAAAAAGATTCCATGCAAGCTGTGGATACTTATAGTGCAAGAGCAGGACACAGTGAACATCAAACAGGCTACGCTATTGATATTTGTGAAACAGACCATGAATCAGATAAATTTGAAGGGACAAAGGAATCAAACTGGATTAATAATCATGCACATGAGTATGGATTTATTATTCGTTACCAAAAAGGACTGAGTCATTTAACCGGATATAGGTATGAACCCTGGCATATCACCTTTGTAGGAAAAAGAGTGGCAAGACTGATGCATTATTATCAGATTGGTACGCTTGAAGAGTTTATGACAAAATTTATCGAACCATACAACCAATAAACAAGAAAAAACTCGTCTAATCGACGAGTTTTCTTTATTTTAGATGTAAATCTTTATATACTTCTCCATCAAATGTTTTGACTTTAAAATGATCCCCAACTAAAGTTGCGTAAGTGTTGGGATGATTTTCTTTTGGAAGGGTAGCTGAACCAGGATTTAAGATATAAATTCCTTCTAGTTGTTTTAAAACAGGAACGTGAATGTGTCCAAAAATGAAAACATCACCTTGTGCAAGTGAAATCGGAAGTTTATTCTCATCATAAATATGTCCATGGCTCGCCATTATCTTGCGATGTTTAAATGGTATGATATTATAGTCTGCCATGATTGGAAACTCTAAAACCATTTGATCGACTTCGCTATCGCAGTTTCCACGTACGGCAATAATTTTATCTTTAACGCTATTTAATAATTTAATGACAACCTGTGGATTATAATCTTGAGGCAACGGATTACGTGGCCCATGATATAAAATATCTCCAAGTAATACTAAGTAATCAGCTTCTTCTGATTCAAAGCGTTCAAGAATTTTTTTAGCCCAATACGCCGAACCGTGAATGTCGGATGCAAACATTAATTTCATCTCTTTCACTCCTTTTTCATATCTATCCTTATTATAAAACAGATTACTAAAAAAACACTATGATTTAATAAAGATTCGTGTTCGACCTGAATTCAGCGATGGATATTTTGACTGAATTTTAGGATGTTTAAATTCATGTAAAACTAACTCTTTTAAAGAAGTACCTTGATTAAATCCATGAATAACAATCACTTCCTCGATCCCTGGCTCTAATTTATTGAACGTCTGAAGTAAAAAACTTTTGGCCTGCATCACAGTCATCGAATGAATATCGACTGTCTTAACTCTCACCTGACTCCACCTCCACTTCAACCGATCATTCATATTTTTCACACTTATCCACAATATCTTTAAAAGCTTCATCATCAGTTCCATCAGTTGATGTAATGTTAAAATCTAACGCCCCTTCTTCTGAAACAACGTTCACTTTTAAAATTCCACTTTTTACTTCTATTCCTAACTTAACATATTTTCGACTAAATAACATGTTAGATATCTAATTTTTTTTGCGTTTATTTTTATACGCTACAATAACATCAGTTGTTTTAACTTTCTTTTCTAATACGTCATCAAATTGTTCTTTAATCATTTCCGTGTAAATGAGATCGAGCATAAACATTTGAGCTAGTTTTGAAGTAACTGAGCCTGTTTCAAATGTTGTTTCATTTGACTGATATGTTAAAAAAACATCGGCTAATTGAAGCAATGGACTGTTGTAATTTTCAGTTAAAGCGATAATTTTTGCTCCTTGCTGTTTTGCCAGATGAACGGTTTCAATCACTTCATCTGTATTTCCTGAATGAGAGATTGCTAAAATAATATCATCTTGATGCATAATAGAGGCTAACATTAACATCGTATGACTATCTATGATGGGAAAACTATTAGCTCCAATTCTCATTAATTTATAATTAAAATCTGTCGCAACAATCCCTGAGTATCCTATTCCAATGATATAAATTTTTCGTGCTTTTGTTAACATTTGCACACACTGTACAATCATATGTGGATTAATTTTTTCAAGTGTTTGATGTAATACCTCTGATGTGGCCTGAAACAATTTCATAGCTGTTTCTGTTACTTCTTCATTACAACTTATATTAGGATTCATAATCACTTTTTCTTCTTGAAGCGTTAATTCTTTCGTTAAATTAATTTTAAATTCTTGGAAACCACTATATCCTAATTTTTTTGTAAATCGAGTAACCGTCGCTTCTCCAATACCTGATTCTTTAGCTATTTCAGATATTGGCTTATAAACCACCGTATTCAGTGTGTTTTTTATGTATTCGATTAAAATTTTATCCGATTTTGTTACTTTGAACGTTGGATTACTAAGTTCCTCTAATATCCCCATTATTGATCACCCATTTGAAAAATTTCACTAAAATTATAACATCCCTTCTCACCTATTTATAGATGAAAAGGGATACTGAATCAGTTACTATTTGCAACTGATTCAGTATCCCTTTGATTATTCTTTTTTGTTTCCCCCCAAAAAAGAATGATTATATTTGATACTCCCTAAAATCGAAAAGATTTTATTATAATAAGCTCATGTAACGTTTTAATTCCCAATCATGAACAGCTAAACGATATTCATCGTATTCTTGATGTTTAGCTTCAACAAATTTTTCAAAAATGTGTGATCCTAATGCAGCTTTAATCACTTCATCTTGCTCTAATAAAGTTAAAGCATCGAATAAAGTTCCTGGTAAAGCTGTAATTCCATGAGCATCTAACTCTTCTTGGTTCATTTCAAAAATATTTTCTTCAACTGATGCAGGAGGAGTTAATTTGTTTTTAATTCCATCAAGTCCAGCTGATAAAATAGCTGCTAATGCTAAGTATGGATTTGCAGATGGATCTACTGAACGAACTTCCAAACGAGTTCCCATCCCACGAGATGCAGGAACACGTACTAGTGGTGAACGGTTAGATGGTGACCAAGCTACGTATACTGGTGCTTCATATCCAGGAGTTAAACGTTTATATGAGTTAACTGTTGGATTTGAAACAGCCGTAAAGTTACGAACATGTGTTAAGATACCAGCTAAGAAGTGATATGCTGTTTCACTTAATTGTAAGTCTCCACTTGGATCATAGAATGCATTTGTTCCATCTTCATTGAACAATGATACGTTACAGTGCATTCCTGAACCGTTGATTCCAGCGATTGGTTTTGGCATGAATGTTGCATATAATCCATGTTTACGAGCAATTGATTTAACTACTAATTTGAATGTTTGGATTTTGTCACATGCCGCTAATACGTCATCATATTTGAAGTCGATTTCGTGTTGTCCTGGAGCTACCTCATGGTGAGATGCTTCAATTTCGAATCCTAATTTTTCAAGTTCAATTACGATATCACGACGGCAGTTTTCAGCTAAGTCAAGTGGCGCAAAATCGAAATATCCTCCGTGATCATTTAATTCACGAGTTGGCATTCCATTTTCATCTAATTTGAATAAGAAGAACTCAGCTTCTGGTCCTAAGTTAAAACGAGTAAATCCTAAATCGTTCATTTCTTTAATGACACGACGTAAGTTTGAACGTGGATCTCCAGCAAATGGTTCTCCATCTACGTTGTGAACATCACAGATTAAACGAGCAATTTTAGCTTCACCTGGATTCCAAGGGAATACTAACCAAGTGCTATAATCTGGATATAAGTACATATCAGATTCTTGGATACGAGTGAATCCTTCAATTGATGATCCGTCAAACATCATTTGATTGTTTAATGCTTTTTCTAATTGAGATAATGGAATCTCAACATTTTTTAATACCCCAAATAAATCTGTAAACATTAAACGAATAAAGTTTACCCCTTCTTCATGTGCAAGACGTAAAATTTCTTCTTTAGTGAAAGTTGCCATAACACAATTCCTCCTCATAAATTCTTAATACTCTCTGTTTACTATCTAATGATTGATTAAATACTGAACATTTTCCATTCTCCGTTGAATGCCTAAAAGTGTCATCTTTATAAGATTTATTCGCATCTCATTAAAAGCACTAGTGAAGACACCTCAAGGTGTATAGTTTAACTACATTTTACTTCGTAAAATGAGTTAAACTAACAAAAAAAGGGTCACTAAGCTAACACTATATAAGTGTTTCACTTAATGAACCCCATTGTTCACCATTTATTAGTTTATTTATTTGCTACTTAAAGACGCCCTTGTCTATATTTCCATTATATGAGATGCCCTTTGAAAAATCAACTCTTTTTCTGATAACTTTTTAAAATTCTTTCAGAAAGTTCTAGTTTACTAATCCTAAGCTCCATACTCCTCTTTTGAATATAACGATGTGCTTCGTCCTCTGTCATATTTTCATTTTGTTGAAGAGCTCGTTTCGCTAACCGAATAGCTTTTTCCGTTTTTTGTGCTTCTTCTAATTGATTTACTTTAGATTCTAACTGTCTGACAGTCTGACCATACTTCGTCAATACACGTAACATCGTTACTAAAACAATGGGTTGTACTGGCTTCTCACAAAATTCAAAATAAGGATCCTGACGATAATAAAATTTCTGATACGATTTCCCCAATAATAAAACAGCTTGACGCTCAAAAATGAGTGTTTCTACAAGTGATACAATGCTCACTCCTCCTAAGTCTTCATCAATGATGACAACTTCTGGCGATAAAGCTTTAGCACGACGAATTAATTCATACCCATCTGTACTAACTCCCACAACTTCATAGCCATTGCTTACAATTTGTGATCTAATACTTGAAACTAACTTCTCTGATTGTGATGCAATAATAACACGTTCTCCCATAACTTCACCCTTTTCTAAATCAGAAAGATTATTCACTATGTTGTAGCCTATGTCAAAACACACTTCTACATATTTATCATGCCTTCTATTAGTTCTTTTGTCAACTTTTAATATGGATAAAAATGGATTTTAATGAGAGAAATTTATCAAAATTTAACGAATATTTTGATTATCGTAAGTGTCCACCACCACTAACGCGAAGAATCTCTCCTGTAATAAATGAAGCTTGATCACTTAATAAATATAAAATAGCTGGCGTAACGTCTTCAATGTATCCAATACGTTGCAGCGGATAATTGGCTACTAGTGCCTGACGCATTGCATCCTTTTCTGGTTCTCTTCTCGTCATTGGAGTATCAATATAAGAAGGTGCCACAGTATTTACACGAATATTAGGTGCTAATTCAAGTGCTAAATTTTGAGTTAACTGACAGATTGCCGCTTTAGCAGGAGAATATCCAATACAATTTTTAACAGGTTTCGTACCAAGACTTGAAGACAACGTTACAATTGCACCATTTTGTAAGTAAGGTAATGCTGCACGAATTGAATTATAGGTTCCCATCACATTAACATTGAACAATTCAGCAAAACGCTCTTCTGTTGTCCCATAAATATCTTCAGCAACTCCACAAACACCTGCACTCGTCACAATCCCGTCAATTTTTTCAAATTGATTCTCTGTCATCACTTCTTTTAACTTTAAGGTCAACGACTGCCAATCAGTAACATCAGCTTGGAAATAACAGAAATTAGGATGCTTAAAATCTGTCTCTTCTTCTAATCCACATCCTATGACCTCATAATTCGATTCAATCAATTTTTTGGTCACATCTTCTCCAATTCCACTTGATGCCCCTGTGATAAAATAACGTTTAACATTCATCATTCTTTCCTCCTGTTGATTGCTTATAATGTATTAATCATAATCTAAAGCATCATTAGATACAAGAAAAGGATGCATTTGCATCCTCGATGTTTAAAATTATTTTGTTAACCAACTTTCATCTGCTGGGTTTTGACGCCATGCTGATAATTTAGCGATAGAATCTTCACTAATTTCTCCAACTTCAGCAGCTACCTCAACTAATGTTTGATAATTACATAAAGAAACATTTTTACAAGATGCAGCCTCTAAATTTTTAAGTCCTGATTCTAACTCATAAGAGAAGATAGAAACGATTCCTAAAACATCGCATCCTAATTCGCGTAATACTTCTACTGCTTCAATTGAAGATTTTCCTGTTGAAATTAAATCTTCAACAACAACTACTTTCATCCCTTCTTTAACTAATCCTTCAACTTGGTTTCCACGTCCGTGTTTTTTAGCTGATGAACGAACATATCCCATTGGTAAGTCTAAAATACCAGCCATAATTGCGGCATGAGGAATCCCAGCTGTCGCTGTTCCCATTAACATTTCACATTCTGGATATTCATTTTTAATAATTTCGCATAATCCTGCTTCAATATCACGACGAACAGCTGGGTAAGATAATGTTAAACGATTGTCACAATAAATTGGTGATTTGATTCCTGAAGTCCAAGTAAATGGATTTTCTGGGCGTAATAATACAGCATGAATATCTAATAAGTGTTTAGCAATTGTACGTTTCATAAAGAAATCTCTCCTCATCGTTATCATTTTATATTTTTATTTTATAATCCTAAAAATTGTTTATTAATTAAGCGATATGTTTCAACTGGATTTTCTGCTTTGGTAATTGAGCGTCCGACTACAATATAGTCTGATCCTAATTCACGTGCTTTTTCTGGCGTTACAACGCGTTTTTGATCATCTACAGAGTCACTAGCTTGGCGAATTCCTGGCGTACATGTTACAAAGTCTAATCCTAATTTTTCATGGATTTCCTTTGTTTCTAAAGCCGAACATACAATCCCGTCTAGCCCTGCTTCTTTTGTATTTGTTGCATATTTTAAAACTGTATTAGGTAAAGTTTCATTAATTAAAATTTGTTCTTGCATAATTTCTTCAGTTGTTGAAGTTAATTGGGTAACAGCAATACATAAAGGACGATTCATTCCTTCAGGTGTTCCTTCAATTAATCCTTCCATTGCAGCTTTCATCATCGGAATTGTACCTGCTGCATGAACGTTAACCATATCCACACCTAGACGCGCTAAGTTTTTCATGGCGCTTTTCACAGTGTTTGGAATGTCATGTAATTTTAAATCTAAGAAAATTTTATGATTTTTTTCTTTTAAGTATTTAATGATTTGAGGACCTTCAGCATAAAACAGCTCCATCCCTACTTTAACGTATAAAGACTCTTCAAATTGATCGATGAATGCTTTTGTTTCTTCAAAATTTTTAAAATCTAATGCGATGATAACTGCTTTATTCATAAAATACCTCCCAATTAACTTTATGCTTTAACCCGCGTCTGTATAAAAAAATCCCCTTTCAGCCTGTAAGTATGCTAAAAGAGGATACACGAATTCCATTAAATAATCGGAATATTTTTTTATTTTAAACGTGTTCTTCTCAGCCTCACGGGACCGAATTAAAGCTATCTCAATCATTATAGAAGATAAGGTGTTTTTTGTCAACTATCGAAAAATAAGTAATTTATTGTTTTCGGTTTGATTCTCCCCAGTGACATATTTCTTCTAAAATCGGCATTAATGATAAGCCACGTGGTGTCAACGAATATTCAACTCTTGGAGGAATCTGTGGATATTCTTTTCGAGTAATAATTCCGTCTCGTTCTAATTCTTTTAACTGAGTATTTAGTACCTTATCACTAATTTGACCAACCAATCGTTTCAACTGTCCATAGCGTAAAATCTCATATTCAACTAGCCAAAACATAATAATCATCTTCCACTTTCCACCAATAATCGAAAGTGTATATCCAAATGGTGTCGCTTTAATATCTGTTAAATCTTTATCTTTAAACTCGCTCATACTCATTATCGTTTCTCCCCCACTTTCCTAACAGTTAGTACCTTACTTTAAAGTGCATTCTTGTTCAAGTATAAAACATGGATTATATTAGTAGCAACACAAAGATAACTAAGTGAGGAGTGCTAAGATTGAAAAAGTGTAAGATTGAAGTTTTAAAAACAACATTTCACGAAGATTTAGCAAAAGAATATGGATGCAAAGATCTGGGAAAATGTCCAATGCATAAAGTTGGGGATATCTTTTATGGTGACTATGCTAAACCAGAAGGATTATGCGATGAGGCATGGAAAGCCATGTATCAATACGTCTTTGCCTTATCCCATGAAAGTGAAACCTTCTACTATGGAGATTGGATTGATAAAAAAGGAGTCGCAATCTGTTCGTGCAACGATGGGATTCGTCCTGTTATTTTCAAAATTATACGTACCGATGAAGAATCACAAATCAACTATACACCGATCAAATAAAAAAGTCATCTCGCATAGAGATGACCCTTTTAAGGTTCTTCATATATCGTTGGACCCATACTATTATAGTCACTATAATTAACTAAAACTTCGCCTGTTAATTTATCCACAATTAATAATTCAACATACATTTCAACCGGAACAGTTGATTCATTTTGTCCCCCTATATTTTCTGTCCTTTGATTTAATGGCATAAATTCAGAAGCTAAATAAAGGATTCCCTCATCTTTTAGAGACCATTGCAACGAAACAATCTCATCATTAATGTTCAATCTCACCTCATAATCATCAGGATTTAAATGCCCAAAATCAATTTTCATCGCCGCTACCCAAGGTATTCCGTCCATTTCTTCAAATAAATATTTATACGATGCAATCTTCAGCCCATTTACCTCGTCATGACCTGATAACGTACCTGTTGGATTAACAGCAAAATCTACACCTAACTCTTCACTATATCGTCCAATCACATGTCCCGTGTTTATCATATTGCCCGCTTCATCTAAATAAATAACAACCTCATACTCATCAATGGGCTCTGATGACCAAACACGTAATTGCATCTCTTTAAACCACAAATAATCCTCTAATTCTTTTTCACTCAATTCCCATGCATCCTGATTTGCCTCGACCCTGCACCAACCACCAGATTCAATCGTTATCTCATATGGATAAACCTTCACATTTTCTATGATTTCACGTATCTCACTTTCAAAATTAGAAAACTTTCGATCTATCATTTGCACAGACCTAGTATGCTCATCATAGTTATCCACATATAAATAACTGATGACTTCATTGCCTTTCATCATCTTCAAAAATAGGTATCCTTCAATTTCAATCGGCTCTAATTTAAATTTTGAAGTTAGATCAAAATACTTTTGAAATCCTTCATAGTAAGACGTCTCATCATTAATCAATATTTTATTTGGATTTTCCATCAAAGCATAAAATTTAAAATGAACTTTATCCCCAAAAATATTTAGCGTATATTCATTTGCATTAATTTGCGTAATTCCAAAAGAGCTTGATGAAGTTGAAAACAGTGGCATCATAAAAATTAATAAAACAGCGGCTACTAAAATCATCGGTTTAAAATTTTTACGTTTTTTATTCTCATAATTCTGAATCCGATTCATAATGATTTTCTTTTGTTCTTCTATGAGTTTATCTTTCATTAAAATCCCCTCCTAATTCTTGTTTTAACTTTTCTAAACTTCTATTAATAATCGTATAAATCGTTTTAGTTGGCATTTTTTCAAGAATAGAAATTTCCCCAACTGATAAATCAGCATAAAAGTAATATCTCATAATGCGTTCATGCTTGGGTTTTAAACAACGACGCATCAGTTCGTTCACTGTCTGCGTCTTTTCTTGCTGAATTAATGTTGTTAACACATCGTTTGAGTTATCAGCTATAGTCTTGATCGCTTCATCGAAAGAATCAGCTTGATATTTATAGGCTCGACTTCGTAGATAATCAATGCAACGATAATTCGCAATTTTGTATAGCCATGTTCTAAAACTCGCCTTTTTCTTATCATAACGTTTCAAAGAGCGATAAGTCTCAAAAAAGATATCCTGACAAAGCTCCTTCGTTACTTCCACATCCCCAATCTGTTTCAAAACATACTGATAAATATCTGTATAATAAACATCAATGATTTTCTCATAAGCATTATGATTGTTTAGCACTTCCTCAATGACTTGCTCAATCTCCACCTAAAAATACCTCCCTTAACACGTGTCACCCATATATCCGAAACAACTAATCCACATTCTTCATTTTTAAATAAATTTTAACATAAAAAAGATGAAGACCAGACTTAGCTTAGACTAGATTAAAAATAAAAAGACTTCATTCGAAGTCTTCAATTTAATAAGTTATTTCCTAATCCGTTAATATCGTATAACTATTATTCCCTCTACTAGATGTATTGATTAAGCGAAACGTCTGTGAGTAAGGTTCATAATCATCAAGCGGCTCCTGATTAACCATGAGTAATTCCACTCGAAACTCTTCATCAAATAATCGATTACTTGAACTAAACAAAAAATAATTTTGTCCATAAAAATTCATTTCGAATGCTTCTCTATACTCTAGATTTATATAAAGTGGACTTGTTGTACTCAACGTATAAATTCCTTTTTCCTCATCTGGCAGTGTTCCAACTTGAATCTTAATTATTTTGTATGGTACAAACTCCGAATCTTCTTCTAATTCCTTTTCCTCTACCGTTAATACATAAGAATACGTCCTGGTATTTTCGTTATAATACTCCTCAATACGTAAATCAATGTTATTTACTCCCGTATAAATACCACAATCACTTTCATAAGGAGTATATCTCACCTCATAAGGTTCTAAATTTTGTAAATTAAGAGTTTCCAACTTTAACTCAGGTATAAATTCGGCTAATACCTCTAACTGATTTTCATTATCCACAGTTTCTTCAATAACTTCTTGTTCAACTGGTTGCTGACTACATCCCATCATCATAAAACATATGATTAATAATAAACTCAACCTATATTTACGCATAGTAATCCCCTCCCCCACATTTAACTTTATTATACACTGCACCGATTCTCTTAATTTAAATTCGGCATCTTATAACAAAAAAGGAATAGTTCGTTTCCCACTAAACGAGCTATTCCTTTTATCTATATTTAATTAACCCTAGCAAACTAAAAAGACGTATTGCAAATTAGTAGGATCTTATTTATGAGCATATCCCGTTGCGTCACTTAATTTTTCGAATCCGTATTTATCAAGTACGGCTGGTAATTGCTCAATAATATCCACACATACATATGGGTTAATGAAGTTTGCTGTTCCAACAGCGACTGCGCTTGCTCCTGCATAGAAGAATTCTAATACATCTTCTGCTGTTTCAATTCCACCCATTCCGATGATTGGGATATTAACATTTTTGTAAACATCGTGAATCATACGAAGAGCTACTGGTTTAATAGCTGGTCCTGATAATCCACCTGTTCCATTTGCTAGTATTGGTTTTCCTGTTTTCATATCGAATCGCATTCCAAGAAGTGTATTAATCATCGTAATTCCATCAGCTCCTGCTGCTTCAACTGCTTTTGCGATTTCAACAACATTTGTTACATTTGGAGATAATTTAATGTAAACTGGTACCGTTGAAACTTCTTTAATTGCTTTTGTTAATTCTGCGGCTACTGTTGCATCAGTTCCAAAGGCAATTCCACCTTCTTTAACGTTTGGACAAGAAATATTAATTTCAAGTGCTGCCACATTTGGAGCCTGACAGATTTTTTTAGCAACTGTCACGTACTCTTCTAACGTTTTTCCTGCTACGTTTGCGATAATTGGTAAATCATATTGCTCTAAAAATGGTAATTCACGTTCAATAATTACATCAACACCTGGATTTTGTAATCCGATGGCATTTAACATTCCACCTGGTGTTTCAGCAACTCGTGGAGTTGGATTCCCGACACGCGCTTCATCAGTAGCCGCTTTAATCATAATTGATCCAAGACGAGACAAATCATAATACTCTGCAAACTCACGTCCAAAACCAAAACATCCAGATGCCGGAATAACAGGATTTTTTAATTCTAATCCAGGTAAATTAACTGCTAAACGATTCATTATAGTGCTACCTCCCCAAGTTTAAAGACTGGTCCTTCTTTACAGACACGTGCCATTTTTCCGTTATTTAACTGGCAAACACAAGCGTAGCAAGCTCCAATTCCACAAGCCATACGCTCTTCAAACGATAAATATCCTTTTTTCGTTTGACCGTATTCTGTTTCGATTGCTTTTAACATCACCTTTGGTCCACATCCAAAAATCCAATCAAATTCTAAATTTTCAGACTTCATTAACTCCACAACATTTCCTTTAAATCCATGGCTTCCGTCCATTGTTGCGATATATACTTCTGCAAACTTCTTAAATTCTTCTTCATAAAAAACATCGGCACTTGATGCAAATCCAAGCACACTGATTACTTTAACGCCTTTAGCATTTAGACGCTTAGCCATTTCATACATTGGCGGAACCCCAATTCCACCTCCGACTAACACAACTGTCTCAGAAGTTTGAACTTCATCAATTTCAAATCCTGTCCCAAGAGGACCTAAAATATCAACTAATTCACCTGCAGTTTTTAAAGATAACAGTTTTGTTCCTTCACCCTCAGCACGGTAGATGACAGTAAACTGATTTAATTCATAATCAATATGACAAATTGAGATTGGACGTCTTAAAAGTGGATAAGCCACCTCATTAATTTTAATATTAACAAACTGCCCAGCTTGTAACATGCACTCAACTAAGTCACCACTTAATACTAATTCAAAAACATTTTTTGCAATCATTTTTTGACTGACAATCGTCATCTTCTGTACTTTACGCATGGTTTAGTTTCTCTCCTTATATATAAGAAGCGTTAAGTTTTTCACAGCGTAAAAACTTTTAACGCTTCTATAGAATGTCTTAATATCCGTCTCAAATACGTGCATCCAAGACTGACTGAAATATGAAAGATTTATCGTTTTCTATATATAACAGATTTATTGAAATCTTGCTTATTGAAACCGACATCTTGTGATGTCGGTTTTATAAACAATGAAGTTTATCTAAAGTTCAATTAGAGCTATTTAGCCCGACTCCTATTTCTCTTTCATGGGGACAAATGGCGCTGGACAACATAGTCTAAATCTCTCTGATGCTCGATTAGAGCTATTTAGCCCGACTCCCATTTTTCTTTCATGGGGACAAATGGTGCTGGACAACATAGTCTAAATCTCCCTGACGTTCGATTAGAGCTATTTAGCCCGACTCCTATTTCTCTTTCATGGGGACAAATGGTGCTGGACAACATAGTCTAAATCTCCCTGACGTTCGATTAGAGCTATTTAGATGCATCAATGGCGAAGCTCATTGATTCTAATACTTTGTATACGGCTTTAGCAGTATCAAGTGATGTTAAACATGGAATGTTGTTTTCTACCGCTTCACGACGAATTAAGAATCCATCTGTAATTTTATCTTTTTTACTTGTTGAGAATGTATTGATAACGAATTGAACTTTTTGCCCACGAATCACATCTAAAACAGTGCGTCCCTCTTCTCCAATCTTACCGATTGGTGTCGCATAGATTCCGTGTTCATGTAACATTTTACAAGTTCCTGCTGTGGAGATTAATTCGTATCCGATTTCTGTAAAATTACGAGCTAATTCAACGGCTTCTTCTTTATCTCTGTTACCGATTGTGAATAGAATACGTCCATGCATTGGCATTTTCATTCCCGCTGCAACTAATGCTTTGTATAAAGCTTTCTCTAATGTTTTATCTTTTCCGATTGCTTCTCCTGTTGACTTCATCTCTGGGCCTAAAGAGATATCTACTTTACGTAATTTCGAGAATGAGAACACTGGAGCTTTTACATAAACACCTTCAGAATGTGGATGATATCCTGTCTCATACCCTTGTTCTACTAATGATTTTCCAAGGATTGCTTTTGTCGCAATATTTGCCATTGGTACATTTGTAATTTTACTTAAAAATGGCACCGTACGAGAAGAACGTGGGTTTACTTCAAGAACATAAACTTCTTCTTCTTTTGTCACAACGAACTGGATATTTAACAATCCAACAATTTTTAATCCGCGTGCAATACGCGTTGTATAATCGACTAATAATTCCATAACTTTATCTGATAATGTTTGTGGTGGATAAACTGCCATCGAGTCTCCTGAGTGAACCCCTGCACGTTCAATGTGTTCCATAATACCTGGAATATACACATTCTCACCATCTGAAATAGCATCAACTTCTACCTCTTTCCCAGTTAAATAACGATCGATTAAGATTGGATTTTCTCCATTCTCTTTTAAAGCTTCTTTCATGTAACGCTCGATTTCTGCATCGTTATCAATAATTTCCATCGCACGTCCACCGAGTACATATGAAGGACGTAATAAAACTGGATACCCGATTCGGTTTGCAATTTCTAAAGCACCTTCAACTGATTGACAAGTTGAACCTAATGGTTGTGGCACTTCTAATTCGCGTAATAATTTTTCAAATTGATCGCGATCTTCTGCACGATCGATATTTTCTAAAGATGTTCCTAAAATTTTAATGCCACGCTCTTGTAATTTAGAAGCTAAGTTAATCGCTGTTTGCCCACCGAACTGAACGATAACTCCCTCTGGTTGTTCTAAATCAATCACATGCATGACATCTTCGATTGTTAAGGGTTCAAAGTATAATTTATCTGAAATTGAGAAGTCCGTAGATACTGTCTCCGGATTGTTATTAATAATAATCGCTTCGTAACCTGCTTGTTGAATAGCCATAACACAGTGAACAGTTGCGTAATCGAACTCTACCCCTTGTCCGATACGAATTGGTCCTGATCCTAACACGACAACACTTGGTTTATCTGTGCGCTTAGACTCATTGAATGTTTCATAAGTTCCATAGTAGTAAGGTGTTTTTGATTCAAATTCCGCACTACATGTATCAACCATTTTATAAACTGGCATTATTGATTTTTCTTTACGGAAGTTATAAACTTCAAGCTCTGTACTTCCCCAGTACTTTGCAATCGTAATATCAGCAAATCCCATACGTTTAGCTTGTCCTAAGATATCTAAATTCCATGGATTTTCTTTAATCACTGATTCAAAATCAATAATCCCTTTTAATTTTGTTAAGAAGAATAAATCTATTTTCGTCACTTCATGAATCTCATTAATCGAAGCCCCACGGCGAATTAATTCACTGATGACAAATAATCGCTCATCATCCGCTTCCTTCGTACGTTTCCATAAAATTTCGTCAGATTCTTCTTTTAAAGATTTCAATTCGACATGATACACTTTTGTCTCCAGTGAACGAACTGCCTTTAATAATGCCTCTTCAAAGTTACGACCAATCGCCATAACCTCTCCAGTCGCTTTCATCTGAGTTCCTAAACGACGATTCGCTGAGTTAAATTTATCGAATGGCCAACGTGGAATTTTTGCAACCACATAGTCAAGTGCAGGCTCAAAGCAAGCATAAGAAACACCAGTTACTGGATTGATAATTTCATCTAGTGTTAATCCCACTGCAATTTTGGCTGCAATCTTAGCGATTGGATATCCTGTTGCCTTTGACGCTAGTGCTGAGGAACGAGAAACACGTGGATTTACCTCAATAACATAATAATTGAAGCTATGAGGATCTAAAGCTAACTGAACATTACATCCTCCTTCAATTCCTAAGGCGCGAATAATCGTTAATGACACTTCGCGTAACATGTGATATTCGCGATCTGCTAATGTTTGAGAAGGCGCCACGACAATTGAATCTCCCGTATGGATTCCAACTGGATCAAAATTTTCCATATTACAAACCACAATTGCATTATCATTTGCATCACGCATAACTTCATATTCAATCTCTTTATATCCTGCAATTGATTTTTCAATTAAACATTGCGTTACTGGAGATAAATTTAATCCATTTTCAACTGTAACACGTAGTGCAGCTTCATCGGCAACGATTCCCCCACCTGTTCCTCCAAGTGTAAAAGCAGGACGAACAATAATTGGATATCCGATTGTATTAGCAAAAGCTACGGCTTCTTCGACTGTATTAACAATTTCTGATTCTGGAATCGGCTGTTTTAATTCAAACATTAACTCACGAAATAAATCGCGGTCTTCTGCTTTTTTAATCGCTGATAAATCTGTTCCTAAAATTTCAACGTTACATTCTCTTAAAATTCCATCTTCAGCTAATTCAACAACTAAATTTAACCCTGTTTGTCCTCCAAGCGATGGAAGCACTGCATCTGGGCGTTCTTTACGAATAATTTTACTTAGGAATTCTTTTGTTAAAGGCTCCATATAAACTTTATCGGCAACTTCTGTATCCGTCATAATTGTCGCAGGATTTGAGTTAACTAAAATCACTTCATATCCTTCTTCTTTTAAAGATTGGCAAGCTTGTGTCCCCGCATAGTCAAACTCAGCTGCTTGTCCGATAATAATTGGCCCTGACCCAATAACTAAAATGCGATTAATATCCGTACGTTTTGGCATAGTGTATTCCTCCTAATAAATTATTCTTCTCATCCTTAATCCAAAAAAGGGATTATTTTAAATTTGAAATGAATCGATCAAATAAGTAACTTGCATCATCTGGTCCTGGAGATGCTTCAGGATGGTATTGTACTGTGAATGCTTTATATGTTTTATGTGATAATCCTTCAACAGTATTATCATTTAAAGCAACATGAGTTACCTCTAAATCTGTCCCTTCAACTGAATCACGGTCTACCTCATATCCGTGGTTTTGTGATGTGATATGCACTTTATTTGTCAGTAAATCTTTTACTGGGTGATTACATCCACGGTGTCCAAACTTCATTTTCTTCGTATCTGCTCCATTTGCTAAGGCAAATAATTGATGACCTAAGCAGATTCCGAATAATGGGTATTTCGTTTGAATTTTGCGAATCATTGGTAAGGCCTCAACGACATCTTTTGGGTCTCCAGGACCATTACTTAATACGACTCCATCTGGATTTAACAATTCAATTGCTTCAGCTGTTGTATCGAATGGAACCACAACCACTTCGCATCCTCTAGCTGTTAATTCACGCACAATTCCTTTTTTTACTCCGAAGTCTACTAAGACAACTCGGTGCCCTGATCCTGGTGCTGTATAAACCATTTTGGTTGAAACATGCTCAACATGACGATTTAAAACAGGTGTTGCTTTTAACTTGGCCAAAATTTCTTCATCACTTAAGTTAATGTCAGCAATCATTCCGCGAATAGCCCCATGCTCTCGGATTTTGATAGTTAATGCTCGCGTATCAACATTGCAAAGTCCTGGAACTTTCTTTGCTTCTAAAAATTGACTTAATGTTTTTGTTTTACGCCAGTTAGACGGCACTTCACAATATTCTTTTACAATAATTGCAGATGCTGATGGTGAGAATGATTCGAAGTCATGATCATTAATTCCGTAGTTTCCAATAAGAGGATATGTCATCGTAACCATCTGACCAAAATATGATGGATCAGATAAAATTTCTTGATATCCTGTCATTCCAGTATTGAATACGACTTCTCCAATCACTGAATCTGTGCATCCAAATGCCGTTCCTAAAAATACTGTTCCATCTTCTAATACAAGCTTACGATTATACATTTTTAACCCTCCTGTTAGTTCATCTCAGACTCAATATAAACAATTTTTCCTTCTACTAAAGTCATGACTGGCCATCCCATTGTTTTATAACCAGTAAATGGTGTATTTTTTCCTTTTGATTTAAATGTTTTCGGATCAATCTCCCTCTCTTTATCTAAATCAATGACTGTAATATCTGCACTTACACCTATATTCAACGTTCCATATGGTAAGTCAAAGATTTGAGCCGGTTTAGTACTCATACAGTCAAGTAATTGTTTTAAACTCATTTTATTCGTCTTAACGAAGTGAGTGTAAAGTAGCGGGAATGCTGTTTCAAGTCCAACAATTCCAAACGGCGCTGTTTCAAGCCCCCACGCTTTTTCATCTTCATGGTGTGGTGCGTGGTCTGTTGCAATGACATCAATCGTTCCATCGAGAAGTCCTGCAATACATGCCGCACGATCTTCATCACTGCGTAGTGGCGGATTCATTTTAAAGTTTGGATCATCGTTTTGAATATCCATATCACATAAAATTAAGTGATGTGGTGAAACTTCAGCTGTTACATTAATACCTTGTGATTTTGCAAAACGAACTAACTCAACACTTTCCTTTGTACTGATATGACAGATATGATAATGAACTCCTGTCGCCTGTGCTAACATAATATCTCGTGCAATTTGTGCTGATTCACTAACTGATAAAATTCCACGATGTCCATTTGCCTTAGCATATTCTCCCTCGTGTAAATAACCGCCAAATAATAAACTATCATCCTCACAGTGAGCAACGATTGGTTTATTAACTGCCTTCGCACGTTGCATAGCTTGATACATTACACCAGCTTCTTGAATTCCTCTCCCATCATCTGAGAATCCTAAAATACTTGTATTTGATAATCCCTCAACGTCGACGATTTCCTCACCGCGCTCCCCAATCGTAATCGCTCCGTAAGGTAAAACACGTACCTTTGCACTTTGTTTAATTAAATTTTCAATATATGAAACATTTTCAAGTGTATCTGGGACTGGGATGGTATTAGCCATCGCTGCTATTGTGGTGTATCCGCCACGGGCTGCCGCTTCCGTCCCTGTTTCAATTGTCTCTTTTCTTTCATATCCCGGTTCTCTTAGATGAACATGTACATCAATTAATCCAGGTGCAACTAATTTTCCTTTTAAGTCATATACGGTTGCTGATGTTTCCTCAATATGATCAGCTATTTTTTTTATCATCCCTTTGTTGATTAAAATTTCAACTGATTCGAACTCACCGTGTTCATTAACACGTTTTCCATTTTTTAAAAGTATCATCCCAATCACTTCCTACTCAAAATTTGTAATCATATTCGCTCGATGACTTTTATCCTAATAAATGAGTTAAAACTGACATACGAACATAAACTCCGTTTTCCATCTGTTTAAAGATTCGACTTCGTTCACATTCGACGACTTCATTTGCAATCTCTACTCCACGGTTAAATGGTGCCGGATGCATAATAATCGCTCCATCTTTCATACGTTTTTCACGTTCTACTGTTAATCCATATTGCTGATGATACTCTTCTTTTGTTAAGCTCATCCCATTATCGTGACGTTCGTGTTGAACTCGAAGTAGCATGATAATATCCATTTCCTCAATCACTTCATCTAATGTTTCCCAATGGTACCCAACCTCCTGGAATTGTTCCGGTGCTACCACATGAACTTCCATTCCTAATCGATTCATCACTTCAATATTTGTATGTGCAACGCGTGAGTGAGCAATATCTCCAACAATTGCAATCTTTAATCCTTCAAATTCCCCATACTCTTGAAGGATAGTGAGTAAATCAAGTAATGACTGCGTCGGATGATTACCACTTCCATCTCCACCATTGAATATTGGAATGTTGAGATTTGGAATCAGTTCATCAAAGTAGTTATTTTGTGGGTGACGGATAACAACTCCATCTACTCCGATGGCTTCAAATGTTTTAACTGTGTCATAAAGCGTTTCTCCTTTTTGAACGCTCGAAGTTTCTGCCGTAAAATCTAATGTGTGGAGCCCCACTTTATGTTCAGCCATCGCAAATGAATACTGAGTTCTTGTACTTGGTTCAAAGAATAAATTTGCTACTACTTTGCCTGTTAATTGTGGTACATTCCCACCTTCAGCATATTGATTTGCTGTTTCTAAAATAGTCATAATTTCTTCAATCGTTAAATCAGATAATCGTGTTAAATGCTTCACTTGAGTCATTCTTACCACCTTTTTCTACAATATTTTTCCTTATTTTCTATATTTTTCTTGAAATTTGGTTATAAAAAAATCAGCACAAAAGCTGACTCTTTTATAAAAGACTAATTAGTCACAGTTGGTTTTGCCTTCACAACAGTAGAAGATACAGATTCTTCTGCTACTTCTAATTCACATTCAGTTGTTCTAGAACTTGGCCCGTAAGAAGCTTCTTTTTCAGGTAAGATTAAGTGTAAGATAACACCGATAATCGCAGCCAATGCCATTCCTGATAAAGTGATTTGTCCAATGTTAATTGTTAATCCACCGATTCCTGTGATTAAAATAACCGCACCGATAATCAAGTTACGTTGTTTTCCAAAGTCGATTTGATTATTGATTAAGACACGTGCACCTGATGAAGCAATAACTCCAAATAGTAAGATACTAACTCCACCCATAACCGCGCTTGGTACTGTTTGAACTAATGCTGTAAATTTTCCGATGAATCCTAGCGTGAAAGCGACAATTGCTGCCCCACCGATAACCCAAACAGAAGCTACTTTTGTTAAACCAATAACTCCAGTATTTTCACCGTATGTTGTATTTGCTGGTCCGCCAATGAATCCAGCCATAAATGTTGCAACCCCATCCCCAATTAATGTTCGATGTAATCCAGGATTTTTTGTTAAGTCTCGTCCAACGATTGTGCCAAGAACTAAGTGATCTCCGATATGCTCTGTAATGGTTACAATTGCAACCGGAATCATAATCGCTGCTACTTCTAAGCTAAAGACTGGCTTTGAATGTAAAAAAGCAAAGCTTGGAAGTTCGAATAGGTTCGCCTGTGCAACTGGTGTGAAATCAACTAAGTTAAAGCACACCGCTGAAATATATCCTGCTACAATTCCACTAAAGATTGGGAGTAGTTGTAATAATCCTTTTGTATAAGTTGACACGATAACGGCTGTTAGCAATGTGATTAATGCAACTACGATATGTTCTGATGCCATATTTACCGCAGTTCCTGCTAAACTTAATCCGATAACCATAATTGTTGGTCCGATAACAACTGGTGGTAAAATTTTATTTAACCAATCAGTTCCGACAAATTTAATGATGACCGCAATAAACATATAAACTAACCCAACCATCATTAATCCGCCCATCACGGCCCCATAATTAGCTCCGTCTGCTACTCCTGTTGCACTTAATGCTAAAGCTGCTGTAATTGGAGCAATATACGCAAATGATGATCCTAAATAGACTGGTGATTTTCCTTTTGTTACAAAAATATAAAATAAAGTTCCAATTCCTGATGAAATTAAAGCTAAACTTACTGGTAATCCTGTTAAAATTGGGACCAAAACTGTTGATCCAAACATGGCTAAAACGTGTTGAATACTTAATGCAATCCAGTGTAATGCTTTTGGTTTTTCATGGACATCTAAAACTAACTTCTTTTCCATAATAATCACCCTTCTTTTCTTTTTTAGCTTTATTTTTTCTGTATAAGAATTGGCTTAATCTTCAATCCACCTTCAACGAGCAGATGCTCGATGAAGCCTTTTATTATACAAAAAAATCCCCTTTTAGCTTATAGGTAGGCCAAAAGAGGATACACGAGTTCCATTAAAGGAAGATATAAAATATCTATTATCTATTAACGTGTTCTTCTCAGCCTCACGGGACCGAATTAAAGCTTTCTTGGTTATTATAGGAGAATTCTTTTAAAATGTCAACAACTCCTGAACGACAAATACATGTTTCGACAGAAAAACGTTTTTATACAAAAAACCATTCACTTAAAAATTCTTTAACAAATGACTCCATTACTTGATGACGATGGTTGGCAATTTCTTTTGCCGTCTCTGTATTCATTAAATCCTTTAATTTAAATAATTTTTCATAAAAGTGATTAATTACTGTTCCTTGATGTGCACGATACGCAGCCTCATCTAAAAAATCTACGGGTTCAATATCTTCATCGAACATTTTAGAACCTTTTGCTCCACCATACATAAACGTACGACCGATCCCAATTGCTCCAATTGCATCTAAACGATCAGCATCTTGAACAATTTGGGCCTCTAAAGTTTTAACAGCTTCTCCATTCCCCCCTTTATAAGAAATATTTTCAATTATATAAAAAATTTGCTCTAACTCAGACTGTGTACATCCAATCATTTGTAAAAACAAAAATAACTTAGCTTTTTGAGCAACAACATCTTCAAATAATTTCGCATCAATCACATCATGAACTAATGCCGAAATTAAAATAACACGTTCATTTCCTCCTTCTCTTTTAGAAATATGTTTAGCGATTCTAGAAACACGAAGGGCATGATCAATACTATGTCCACTCGAATCTACGCCTAACTCACTTTCTAAAAATTCAACGATACGATCAAAAACTTGTTCCATCATACTCACCGGCACTTTCTTAGTTGTCTTTTAGTCTTTCATTATAACATTTCATCTTTTAGTATTCTCAACTATTCACTATCTAATTTTTACTAATCCATCTACTATATAATTATAGGTAATATTTTAATGATAATTTTGTTTTTATTATAAATTATTAAATAATACGCCCCACTCTAAAACGATAAAAACCATCTACTCCTTCTACTATAGTTAAAAAAAAAGACTAATTTCCCGAGAAATTAGTCTTTTCCTCATTTATTTTGTTAAAGGTTTTGTTTGTTCGACTAACCACTCTAATTCGCGTCCTTCTAAATTAGGTGATAAAACGTCTAACACTTTTTGATGATACTGATTTAACCATGCTAATTCTGATTCTGTCATTAATGTTACATCAACCGCTCTCGTATCAATCGGGAAGTATGAAATAGTTTCAAATTCATAAAACTCACCATATTCTGTTGCATTACGTTCTACAACTAATAACGTATTTTCAATACGAATTCCGTGACGACCCTCCTCATAAATTCCTGGTTCATTCGTAATCATCATTCCCGGTTTTAATGGAACAGTTTGCGTTAATCTAAACCCTTGTGGACCTTCATGAACCCCACCGAAATAAGAAACCCCATGACCTGTTCCACAACGATAGTCTAATCCATACTCCCAAATTGGTTGACGAGCTAAAATATCAAGATTTCCACCTGTACATCCTTTTTGGAAGACTGCTTTACACAGATTAATATGTCCTTTTAAAACAAGTGTGTAATGTAATTTTTCTTCATCAGTCAACTCACCAAGCACAAAAGTTCTTGTAATATCCGTCGTTCCATCAAGATATTGCCCTCCTGAATCAATAAGCAGGAATCCTTTTTTATCAAGTTTCGTACAATTCTCTTTCGTTGGATTATAATGCATCATAGCTGCATTTGCACCGTAAGCAACAATAGCCCCAAAACTTGAACCATAATTTAATGGTTGACGGCTTCTATGAACTTCTAAAATTTCACGCACATCGAATTCAGTTAATCCCGCTTCTGAGTCTAGCTTTTCATAAATCTCGCAAACCGCACCAACTAACGCTACGCTATCTTTTACTTGAGCATTATGTGTATTTTCAATCTCAACTTTATTTTTAACAGCTTTCAATTCATTAACGATATCATGTCCATCAATCACTGTTACCTCTTGTTTCTTCGTTAAAATATCGTATAAATAATAGTTCATTGAATCAACAGGACATAAAATAGAACCACTTAATTGATTTAACACCTCATCAATTTGAGCGTAATCTTTCAATGTCACACCATTTTCAGTTAGATACGTTTTAACATCTTCACTTAAACGATGATTATCTACAAATAAGTAAGCTTCATTTTCAAGTACTAGGCCATAAGAAACGACAAGCGGATTGAATAAAATATCATCACCTCGAACATTAAATAACCAAGCAATACTTCCAAGTGCTGTTAAAACATAACCATTGGCCGATATTTTTTTCATTTCCTCGCGTACAATGCTCAACTTTTCATGACAACTATATCCTGTATACTGAGTTTCATGAACAAATACATCTGTTGATGGAATTGCCGGACGATTTTCCCAAACAGAATCAAGTAAATCTTCATCGACTTTAAGTTTAAGATGTTTAGCTTCAAACGCCTTTTTCATCTCTTTAACAGTCGCAACAGATAATACTTTCCCATCAAATCCTACTGTATCTCCTTCATTCAACACACTAACTAAATACTCATTAATAGTTGGAACGCCCGGTTGTGCCATCTTAAACAGCTTAACCTCACTTCCTTTTAACTCATTTTCAGCTTGAATGAAGTAACGTCCATCTGTGAAAAGTCCACTCTCATCTAATGTAATCACAAGTGTCCCCGCAGAACCTGTAAATCCCGACATATACGCACGACCTTGCCAATGTGTCGCCACATATTCACTTAGATGTGCATCAGAACTCGGAATCACATACGCGGATAATCCATGATTTTTCATCATATTTCTTAATAAATTAATTTTCTCATTCACGTTCATTATTTTCGCTCCCTACTAATCAAATGATAAACTACGATGATTGTAACATGCTTTAACCTTCTCAAACAGTAATTTTTGGAAAAATAATAAAACGACAGTACCTGTCGTTTTATTATTATAAACAATTGTTAATAACTAATAACAAAGAACGATATTTTGGAATGATTTCATCTTCTCCTAAAACACTGATAAAATGATTTAAAACAGCAGCTGCATCCAGTAATAAATTAAGATCTAATTGTTCGGGAAGAACATGTAAACAAATATCTTTTACTGCATCGGATGTCCATTCATTTGGAATTTGATCCTTAATAGTATACATAGCTAAAACAAACGTCTGAGTTATCACTTTATAGTGTTGTTGCTGTGAAGGCGATAGGTCATCTAAAGCTTGTTGCGTCTGTAATGTATCTGTAATTTGTTCTACAAAACTAACTAATTTTTCTTCATCTGTTATTTCTTCACTTTCAATCGCTTTAGGTTCATTTGCTGATGTTTGTAACTCTTCAAAAATATATTCTGCAAATTCGTGAGCTCTTAAAACGTGTGGATTTAATGTTAGCTTAACATCAATTTGGTGACAAAAATCTTCAAGTAATGCATAAGTATCTTCATCTTCAGCGACAATTTCGCATGGTCTGAGTTTAAGTTCAAGTAATTGTTTTCCAAACTCATTAATCGTATCCGTTAAATAAAGGGCTGCCGTTTCCTGAATATCTAGGAAAAACAATTGGCCTTCTTCAGAATCCACAAAGGCTGTCACCAACATATAGAAAGGTTGCTTTGAGTTTTCTGATACAACCGGAGTTGGTAAGTAAAATTGAATGGCTTCTAATGTGACGAGTAACTGAGGCAATTTTTTTAAGCGATAGGCGAGTAAATCATTTTGAAAAATTGTTTTTTTAGTTGAGACACTTTTGCGGTATAGACTCGCATCCACAAACTTAGATTTCCAACCTTCATCTGTATGATAACGCATATAATACTTTGCATCATAAATTTCAGGAACCTTTAACACCTTTTGAAAACAAAGCTTAGACACCACTATAGCTTGTTCTATCGCCTTCGTTAAAAAACGGCATTGCCATCCATCAGTTAAATACCAAGAGTAAACGCCTGGATGATGATATCTGAAGCGTGGAAACTGATTTTTTCCCTTAAAATCATATCCAAGTAATATTGCTTGTTCATCATCGACATCTGTCATGTTTTCCGAATTTTCGAAACTAACTGTTAAACAATTACGTTTCACTTCACTTTTCATAAAGACATGATCCATATAAGCTAAACTTGCTTTATCATACAAATATCGATATGATTGATAACCACTTGGACCTAAATACACAGATAATGAGAAATGTTCGCCCATCATTCCCATAATACTACAAAATCCATCAATATCCCTTTCATCGTCATGAATAATAAACACCTGAGATGCATACATCCACGTCCACGGCTTTAAATCTCTAAACGCAATGGCTGCTTCATAAAGACGATGTAGCTCAATATTCGTGATATTTCCCATCTAAATTCACCCTCTCCTCGACTAAAACTAATCATCCTTAGTAAATAATATGTCGTTACTCGAAGAATCATGTTAAATTTTACAGAGGTAAAAAAACAAAAAGTGACTTCAACTAGCTTAAGTCACTTAAACACTCAGTTTATATGTATTGTTTATTGGTTAGAAGTTGATCTTTTTACAATAAAGAATTGAATAATTTGCATCACGGACCCTGTTAAAAAATAGAGTCCAAACGCAAATGGAGTCGCTATTGTAATCGAAAACATGGCAAATGTCATATAATAAGTCATTACTTTCATCATCATATTACTCGTTTTATTTTGTTGCGCAGACGAATTAGTCATCATACTCTTATTCATCAAGCGCTGAGAATAAATTGAAAGCCCCGCTACAATAAGGGCCAAAATCCAGTTAGCCAGTTGTACTGTGGCACCTAAATTAACCCCTAAAAATTCAGATGCAGCTGCATCTTTAATTAATGGATGACGAGAAATTGCCTGGTAGAATGCTAAAAAGACTGGCATTTGTAAAAATGGCAAAATACATCCCATCATCGGATTAAAATTATATTTTTTATAAAGATCCATCATCTCAGTTTGCATTTTTACTTGAGATGCTTGATCTGTTTTATTTTCATATTTCTTTTGAATCCGTTGCATCTCTGGCTGAATCTCTTGCATAATAGCTGAAGTCTTATTTGACTTCAAATATAATGGCATTAAAACTAACCGAACAATAGCGGTAGCTAAAATAATCGCAAGTCCCAAATTTTGATTTAATAAGTTATATAAAAATGTAATGAATGTTGCTAATGGTAATACAAAGACCTTATCCCATAGACCGGATGCCGTCTCAGGAGTAATAGATTTAGTTGAAATAGAACACCCCGTCATCAATCCTATCGCTAAGATTAAAGATACAACTAAACTTAACTTCTTTTTCAAAAAATTCCCCTCTTTCTAAAACTTTGCAACAATTTGGATAAATATCCGATTAAAAAATTCTCTCTTCGAATCAATCTTTTTAAATACTATAGCATTAAAGAATAGCTAACCTCGTCGAATAATATCTCTTGTTTCAATTTAATAAAAAATATTTTCCAACTCATAAAGATATGACCGTCATTTTTTCTATTAAACACTTTAAAAGTAAAATCGACTATATCTTCAGTTCAAATTTATGAATACCAAACCATCATGAACGCTAAAATCCATTTCATTTTTCTAAGCTTTTTAAATTACCACTTTTACCTACAACTAGAATTTATCAAATAAATAATTTGTCCTTCTATCTCCATTCATTCTAATTGCTATGAGAATCCATAACCTCTGATTTGAAAAATTCATGGTATCGCTTATCATTTGATTTTTCTGACATTAAGCTACCATCTATCTAGGATTCCTTCATAAAACTATCCTCAACTCTCATCAAAAGCAATCTATCTCATTCTTATCCCTAAATTAGAAAATTTTTAAGATATTTTTTTAAAATAAAGAATATGAGTAATCATTTATAATCAAAATAATAATGAAAAGAAAAATAATCGTTAAAAATTCTAATAATTATAATTTTATATCTAAATAAAATTGCTTCTAATTTATGTGTTTTTTTCATTAAAAGAATTTTTTATAATGATAACCCTTCATTTTTAAAAGTTTTTTTACACAATTTTTATTGAATTAGCCCTTAAATTCACTTATAATACTCATTATTGTAAGTATTTAATATAATTATGGAAAGTTTAGAATATTGTTGGTTTTGACTTGGTTTTGATAATTAATTGACTTAACAATATATCAATAAACACTACTAGGGGAAAGAAGGTATTCACTTGAAAAAGAAATTAGGTCTAACATTAACATTGGTTTTAGCTGTTGGATTATTATCAGGATGTAGTATTTCGCAAGTTCCAATTACATCTGAAACAGCATCTGGTTTATGGGACAAGGTCTTCGTATTACCATTAGCAACATTCATTACATTTTTATATAACATATTAAGCCAAAACCTAGGATTTGCGATTATCCTGGCGACTGCAATTATTCGTTTAATCTTAATGCCATTATACTCAAAATCAAATAAATCAATGGCTGTGATGCAAGAAATCCAACCGGAGATGCAAAAAATTCAAAAGAAATATGAAAACAAAAAAGATCAAGCTTCTCAAACAAAAATGCAAACTGAGATGATGGATCTTTACAAAAAATACAACTATAACCCAATGATGGGATGTATTTTACCATTCTTACAAATGCCAGTCTTCTTAGCATTCTACCAAGCAATTTCTCGTCATCCATTAATTAAAGATGCGGCTGCAGCGGAATTCTTCGGAATTAACTTAGGAGCAACTGGAA
Source organism: Turicibacter sanguinis (assembly GCF_013046825.1). NCBI lineage: Bacteria > Bacillati > Bacillota > Erysipelotrichia > Erysipelotrichales > Turicibacteraceae > Turicibacter > Turicibacter sanguinis. Next base: position 756,901 of record NZ_CP053187.1, read on the forward strand.
CAATGCCTAACTATATTTTGGCATTCATTGTAGCTGGATTAACGATTCTTTCTCAACGTATGATGAATAAGAACATGGCCTCTAGCGCTCAACAAAACCAAACAAGCAATATGATGATGAAAGTTATGACTTACTACTTCCCATTTGCAATGTTCTCAATCACAATTGGAACACCATTTGCATTTGGATTATACTTCTTAACTGGACAAATCATGACGATTGTTCAATACTTAATTTTCAAAAAACCACAAGCGAAAAAATAATTTTATTTTAGATAAGTTAATTTAAATAAAATCATATTTTTTAAAAGAGAAGCACAAAAAAGTGTTTCTCTTTTTTTATATAATAAATTCCTTCTGTGTATAACTCTTTTACAAATTAAAATACTAGTTAATATATAATAAATATTCACCCTCATATATCAACTAAATTTTTATGTAAGAAATTATATGAAAACGTAAATAAAATGAGTGATTAATAAAGAAAATAGATTTTTTTTCTTGTCGAAGAGAAGTTAAATTTGTAAAATAGGAAAGTAATACTTTATATCTGATATCTTTTAAAAACAAAAAATATTATGGAGGGCACAATATGCAACAACCACGTATGTTATCAGCAAAAGAAATTGCGAATGAAGTCGTTGAAGTAAGTAAATACAAAGTATCTAGAAAAAATAGTGTTGTTTTAATTTCTGGTATGCTAGCTGGATTATTTATCGGCTTAGGATATACAGTTTATTTACTAGTTTATGGTCAAATGTCAGACCCTTATGTAGGTAAAGTTGTCGGTTCATTCTTATTCCCAATTGCTTTAATTTTAATTTTATTAACGGGAGCAGATTTATTTACTGGAAATACATTAATTGCTAAAGCATGCTTTAAAAAAGAAGTTAAAGTAAGTGCTTATATTAAGAATTTAGTACTAGTTTGGGTCGGTAACCTATTAGGTATTTTATGTGCTATTGGATTACTATACGGGGCTCGTTTATTTACAAATGGTGTTAGTCCAACGGTTGCAGAAAATATTATGCATATTGCTGAAGTAAAAATTCATACACTTTCAACATCAGAAGTTTTCTTCCGTGCAATTTTATGTAATATCTTAATTGCCGGTGGTGTATATGTATCTTATGCAGCTAAAGATGTAACAGGAAAAGTTTTATTAAATGTTATCGTTGTTGCAGTCTTTGCTTTAATGGGTGTAGAACACTGTATTGCTAATATGTTTGTTTTAGGAATGGGAAAAGTTTTAGGTGCTGATATTACGTTTGGTGGTATTGGATGGAATTTATTCATTGCTACTATCGGGAATATTGTTGGTGGATTTATCATTGCTATTCCATATTACTTTAACTTTATTCACGCATATAAAAAACAACAAGTATAAAAAAAATAAAAACACTGAATTTCAGTGTTTTTATTTTTTTTATTTTATTCCATTGATTTTGAATATAGAGATACATCTTTTTATAAATTATAAACTGTCTTTACTCTTTGTTGTAATGTTTCGCTATTAGGCATAATTTTAGCCTCTCCTGCGATAAATAAATAACGATATAAAATTTCAGGAACCAATTTTAATTCCTCTTCAGATAAAATATTTGGTAAAATTTCACGACATGCTGTTTCTACATGATCTGCTGTCCAATAATCCGGAAATTCATTAAAATTTCCAAGCATAACAATATGAAACAACTCCACAATATTTGAAAATTGAGCTTGAACTTCTTTTGACATATCTCTAGATAGTGAATCAGAATTTAAAATAGTCTTACAAATCTCTCGAATTGTTTGCATCATGACATCAACTTGATTTAGAGAATCTTCATCAAAGTCATAATTTTCATCTTCTGTAGAATCAATTAAATCGTCCATAAATTCATGAGCAGCTTCTAAATAATCTACTTTCAAAATCGGTATTTTAGTTTTCTTACAAAAGTCAGCAAATACATCAATAACTTCTTGATGATCTGAGACTAAACAAGCAGGTCTAAATTTTAAATCTCTACTTAATGTTCTTGCAAATTTTGATAAAACTTCATCATAACTTTCTCGACTCGAATCCGTCATCTCAGCTAGAACTAATTGCTTTGAATCTTTATCTAAAATCGCTGTAATCATTGGAAAAAATCCTCTGGCACTAGGTTTTGTTTGAACGGGGTCAGGCAATAAAAACTGAGTGACTTCAAACACCATATCATACTGTGGTAACTTCATAATACGGTACGCTTCTAATTCATTATGATATGTAATTTGCAAATCAGAAATTTGTTCCAAAAATAAATTCATTGAAACTTTAATCGTATTCCACTCAGCTTGTTCATTTTGAACACGGATAAAAATTTGATCACCAGTTGCGTTAATTTGATTCGTCTGAATGAGGTTAGCTAACTGAGTTGCTTGCTCAAGTGCTGTGGCTAAAAAACGGCATTGCCATCCATCCTCAAGCTCAGCTGGTAAAAATCCTGCTTTATAATCTCGAAACTGTGGCCATTCCTTAGTACCTTTAAATTTTAAACCTAATGCTTTGATTTGTTCAATATCTTTATCAGATAACTGACTTCTATCTTCAAAGCTAGAAACTAAACAAGTTTGTCCCCATAATGTTTTAAAATAATTTGGGTGCCACAGCTCATCATCACTTAATTCTAACATCTGTAAATACCCTTTCAATCCTTCTATCCCTAAATAAACATTCAAAGCTAAATGTTTTCCTTTTTGGCCCAAAATACAGCAAAATCCAGTCAAATTAGTTTCCGGATCTTGCACCGCAAATAATTGATGCTCCGTCATAAAATTCCATGGACTAAAACATTTAAAATCCATAGATGCTTGATATAATCGGCTCCATTCAGTAACAGTTGGCATCCTACTCCTCCTTATTAATCGTTTAAATTATTATGGTAAAATAAGGTTTTTGTTACACATAAAAGTATAATTTTTATTTCAAAAAAAATTAGAATGCACTATTCTTGACCATCTTTTTTGAATTTTGTTAAAGTAAGATTAGAAATAAATTAAAAATATCACAATATATAAATATAGATATAGTTCATACTACTTATAGGAATAATTCCGTAATTTATTTCAAATTTGACTGTTGGAGGGTAATGTATGATTCAGACTGTAGCCTTAAATAATGATGTTCATTGGTTAGGAATTCTTGACCCAAATCTTGATGTCTTTGATATCATCATGGAGACAAAATACGGAACAACTTATAACTCTTATTTAGTTAACACAACTGAAGGAGCAATTCTAATTGAAACAGTAAAAGAAAAATTCTTTGATTCATATTTAGAAAAAATTAAAGAAACAATTGGGGACTTAGAAAATATTAAGTACATTATCACCAATCATACAGAACCAGATCATGCTGGTTCAATTGGACGTTTAGTAAAACTTCTTCCTAATATTACAGTTATCGGTTCGAAAACGGCCATTACTTATTTAAAAGATTTAATCAATATGGATTTTAACTATTTAACAGCCGAAAGTCTAAAAACTTTCACACTGGGAAATAAAACATTTGATTTCATCCCTGCTCCATTTTTACATTGGCCAGACTCAATGTACTCTTATTTAAAAACAGATAATATTTTATTTACTTGTGACTCATTCGGATCACATTATAGCCCGAAACATGGCATTAAATTATCTGAAGTACCAGAAAGCGAGGAAGCGAACTACCAAGATGCCCTACTTTATTACTACACGGCTATCTTTTCACCATTCAAACCTTATGTCTTAAAAGCAATTGATAAAATCAAAAATTTAAAAATCGAAATGATTTGTAATGGACATGGCCCTGTGCTTGATACTCGCATTGATGAAATCATTAATACATACAAAACATGGTCAACGGCACCACAAAAAGCCCATCATAAAAAAGTAGTCGTCCCTTATGTATCAGCTTATGGTTATACTGGGGAACTTGCCGAAGCTATCGTCAAAGGAATCCAAGAAGTAGACCCATCTATCGACGTTGTAATGTATAACTTAGATATCTTAAATTATCCACAGAAAAAAGATGAAATCTTAGCAGCATTCGCTGATGCAGATGGGATTTTATTCGGAACATGTACAATCAATGGAGACGCACTTCCTATCATTTGGGACTTAGCAATCAATTTAAATCCAATCGTTCACGGTGGAAAAGTGGTATCATGCTTTGGATCTTATGGTTGGAGCGGTGAAGGTGTGGATAATATTATGGACCGTCTACATCAATTACGTATGAAAGTATTAGATGGATTCAAAATTAAATTCCGTGCATCGGATCGCGAAACAAAAGATGCTATCGATTATGGTAAATTATTTGCTAAATGCTTAATCGAAGGAAAAGTTCCTGCTCGAAAAAAAGCCGGAGCTACAAATACAGAAGACTTAAATCCAAGTGGAAAAGTTGTTTTATGGCGTTGCGTCATCTGTGGAGAAGTTTATCCTGGTGTATTACCTCCTGAAGTTTGTCCTGCTTGTGGAGTTGGTGCTGACTTATTCGAGCAATATGAAGAAGAAGTTATCACATTCAATTCAACTAAAGAAGAAAACTTCGTTATCGTTGGTAGTGGTGTAGCAGCAGTAAGTGCTGCAAATGCAATCCGTGCTCGTAATGAGGTAGCATCTATTACATTAATCAGTAAAGAAGCAAGCTATCCATACTACCGCCCTGCTTTATCTGATTTAATTGTTAAAGATGTACCGACTGAAGAATTCTACTTAAATCCTGAAGCGTATTACGCTGAAAAAAATATCACATTAAAATTAAGTACAACTGTTGAGTCATTAGATGCTACTAACAAATCACTTGTATTATCTGATGGAATTACAATGTCTTACGATAAATTAATCTTAGCAACTGGATCATCTAACTTTATCCCACCTATCAAAGGAGCAAATGCAGAAGGTGTGTTCAGCATTAAAGATAAAGAAGATGCATTAGCGTTACGTGAATACGCTAAAGGAAAATCTAAAGCTGTTATTATTGGTGGTGGAGTTTTAGGACTTGAAGCAGCTGATGCGTTACAAGAACTTGGATTACAAATCACAGTTATTGAAGCAGCCCCACGCATTATGCCACGTCAATTAGAAGAATCTGCATCAGCATTCATGCAAAATATTTTAGCTACTAAAAACATTAACCTAATTACTGAAGCATCTGCTCAAGAAATTGTAGCAAACAGCAATAAAGTAACAGGTGTTAAAGTTAACAATGAATTAATTGAAGCAGATTTAGTCGTTATCAGCGTTGGAGTTCGTGCAAATACAGGGTTAGCTGTGTCTGCTAACATTACTGTTGATCGTGGAATCGTTGTTAACGAAAACATGCAAACATCAGTTGCTGACATTTATGCTTGTGGTGATGTAGCACAGTTTGAAGGTATTTCAACAAACCTTTGGGCCCCAGCCATTGAACAAGGTAAAGTTGCCGGTACTAATGCTGTTGGTGATGTGGCAACATTCGCTAATCAAGTTGAACCATTATCATTAATTGCCTTTGATACAGAAATGTTCTCAGTGGGAACATATCCAACAGAAAACATGGAATCTTACCAAGTGATGATGGATTCAAATCCAGCAACAGGATTATTCAAAAAATTATACTTCAAAGATAATCACTTAGTTTATGGTGTCTTATTCAAAGATATCTCTAAAGCAAATGTTGTATTAAATGGAGTTCGTCAAGGTCATGACTATCAGACAGTGATGAGCAAAATGTTTAACTAATAAATAAAAAGACTCTAGAACCTCATCGTCCTAGAGTCTTTTTATTACTATTTATTGATGCAGTATAGTGACTTATTATTTTTCATCAATTTTTCTTAAAATCCTAATATAATTTTTTAATATATCCTCACCTTGACATAATAATCTGAAATTTATTTTACCCCACCGTACAATTCCTTTTTTCTTTAGTCATTATAAATGTTAGTAAACTTCATTTAAAAATTTTAATAATAAAAAAAGAGCCGCTTGGCTCTTTTTTTATTATTAAAATTTGCTTTCATAGTCATAGATTGTACGTAAAATAGCTTCCATATCATGTACCATTGGCATTCTTGGATTAGCTGGTGTACATTGGTCCTCGTAAGCATTCATTGCCATACGATGTACTGATTCTTCCCAAGCATCAGCATCAATTCCTTGAGATTTAATATTACAAGGAACTCCAACTTTTTTACATAACTCTTCGCAGGCATCTGCAAACATCTCTACCCCTTCAGCTGGAGTTTTTGGATTTAATCCAATTAATTGAGCTAACTCCATGTATTTAATATCTGCTTTATAATTTTCAATTTTTGGCCAGATATTTAATTTTGTTGGAATCGTTCCGTTATAGCGGATTACGTGTGGTAATAAGATTCCGTTTGTACGTCCATGAGGAACGTGCCATTCTCCACCGATTTTGTGGGCTAATGAGTGATTCATTCCAAGGAATGCGTTGGCAAATGCCATCCCTGCAATCGTTCCAGCATTATGCATTTTTTCTCGTGCTTCAGGATCATTTTTTCCATTCTTAACTGAACGTTCTAAATAATCGAACACTAATTTAACAGCTTGTTTTGCTAATCCATCTGTAAAATCAGACGCTAAAATTGAAACATATGCTTCAATCGCATGTGTTAAAACATCAATTCCCGTATCAGAAGCAATCGATGCTGGCATACTCATTGCGAATTCTGGATCAACAATGGCAACAGTTGGCGTTAATGAATAGTCCGTTAATGGATATTTTTTATTAGCCGCTTTGTCTGTAATAACCGCAAATGGAGTTACTTCAGATCCCGTTCCAGATGTCGTTGGGATACAAATTAAGCTTGCTTTTTTACCGAGCTCTGGGAATTTAAAGGCACGTTTTCTAATATCCATGAATTTTTGTTTAATATCATCAAAGTTTACTTCAGGATGTTCATACATTAGCCACATAACTTTTGCAGCATCCATTGAAGATCCTCCACCTAATGCGATAATCGTATCAGGTTGGAATTTTCTCATTAATTCAACACCTTCATTAACTGTGTCGATACTTGGATCTGGTTCTACATCAAAGAATAATTCTAAATCAACTTTATTACGACGTCTTCTAATCACATCTTCAATTTTTGCAACGTAACCAAGATTATACATTCCTCTATCCGTGATAATCATGGCTTTTTCCATTTCCTTCATATCTCTTAAATATTTAATTGAATTTTTTTCAAAATAAACTTTAGGAGGAAGCTTTACCCATTGCATATTATTGTTACGGCGCCCGATGCGTTTAATATTTAGCAAGTTAATTGCACTCACGTTGTTAGAGACCGAATTGTGCCCATAAGATCCGCACCCTAAAGTCAAAGAAGGAATGAACGCATTATATACTGAACCAATCCCACCAAATGTCGATGGTGCATTTTCAATCACACGAATAGCTTTACATTTTAATCCAAATTGAACTGTAATATCATGATCTTGCGTATGAATCGCAGCTGAATGTCCAAGCCCGTTAAATTCAACCATTGCTGCCGATTTTTCGATTCCATCTTCCGTAGACGTCGCTTTTAACACCGCTAAAACTGGGGATAACTTTTCGCGTGTTAAAGGCTCGTTAGGTCCTACTTCTTGGCACTCAGCACAAATAATTTGAGTATCTTCAGGCACAACAAATCCAGCTTGCTGTGCAATCCATGTCACAGGTTTACCAACTACAGCAGGATTTAAGTGAGCATCATTTACATGATCACTATAAGCCGTGCATCCAAACATATAATTTTCTAATTTTGCTTTCTCTTCTTCATTAGCAAAATAAACTTTAAAACGGCACATTTCATCTTTAAAATCTTGATAAATTTCTTCATCAACAATGGCTGCTTGCTCAGAAGCACAAATCATTCCATTATCAAATGACTTAGATAACACGATATCATTGACTGCACGTTTTAATACACAAGTTTTCTCAACATAGGCTGGCACATTTCCTGCCCCTACCCCAAGTGCTGGTTTTCCACATGAATAGGCGGCTTTAACCATCGCGTTACCACCTGTTGCTAAAATCGTTGCAATTCCTTTATGATTCATCAATGCAGATGTAGCGTACATTGAACGCATTCCTAACCATTGAATACAATCCTCAGGTGCTCCAGCAGCAATCGCCGCATCACGGATGACAGTCGCTGCTTGAACAGAACATTCATAAGCAGATGGATGGAATGAGAAAATAATTGGATTTCGTGTTTTTAATGCAATTAATGATTTAAAAATAACCGTAGACGTTGGATTTGTTGTTGGAATAATTCCACAAATCACTCCGACAGGTTCTGCAATTTCAGTAATTCCAGTTAGCGGATCTTCACTAATAATCCCCACTGTTTTTAAATGACGGAGGTTGCTCGTTACATACTCACAGGCAAATAAGTTTTTAACTGCCTTATCTTCAAAAACTCCACGCCCAGTTTCTTTAACAGCTGCTTCAGCTAACACACCATGTTGATCAAGCCCTGCAACTGAACATTTCGCTACAATATAATCCACAGTTTCTTGATTGAAAGATTCAAATTTTTCTAAAGCTACTAGTGCCTTTTGAACTAACTCATCGACATGAACATCAATTTCTTCATTAGTCCATTCCATCTTTTGTTCACTCATTATTCAAATTCCTCCCCATTTAAAATTTATATCTTATGCTACTACTATCCTTAGTATCAACAAGTCCTATATACTAAGCTCGATTCTTAAAATCTAAGAATCTATCTTACTGTCTATACAGATGTATTATAAAATTTCAAAAATTATTCCTGATTAATTCACTTTCTTATAGAAAAACGTTTTACTTTTTTTTATATTTAAATATTTTTTGTCTAAGGTACTATTCCTATGCTCATAACAAATATAATGATATGATTTCCATAATAAGGATGAAAAGAGGGATTGAAATGAAAAAGGTATTAGCAATCGTATTACTGTTTGTTACAATACTAGCTGGCTGTTCATCAAATGAAGTTGATTTACTATTCTCAAACTTTGATGAAAAGTTGGTAAATAAAGATTTTGAAGGGTTATATCTTTTACTGAGTAGTGAATCACAGGCTGCCATCACCCAAGAAGAGTTTGTCACAAGATATAATAATATCTATTCTGGAATTGAGGCTAGCAACTTAAAAACTGAGATGGGAGAAATCGATACTGAAAATGAAGTAATCCCCTTCTCACTAACAATGGATACCGTAGCTGGAAACTTCTCGTCATCTGACTATGAACTTCCATATATCAAAGAAAATGGGGAATTAAAAATTTTATGGTCTGAAGCCTTAATCTTTCCGATGATGGAAAGTGGTGATAAAGTTCGCGTCGTGACGAAAAGTTCAACGCGCGGGAGTATTTTAGATCGAAACGGTGAAGCGTTAGCATCTGATGGAACATTAAAAATCATCGGAATTCATCCTGCTGAGTTTGACGATAATAATCGAGAAAGTAAAATTTCAGAGCTTGCTACCCTACTCGATATTGACGAAGATACCATTATAAAAAAACTAGACGCAAACTCAAATCCTGATTACTTTGTTCCAATTGTTACGGTTCTTCCTGGAACTTCACTTATACAATTTTTAAGTAATCGAGAACATGAAGGAATTTTAATTCGAAATACCCAAGGTCGAATCTATAAAAATGAAGAAGCGTTTGGCCGATTATTAGGGTATATTGGTGAAATTACAGCTGAACAATTAGAAGCGGACGAAGAAGGCATTTATACAAGAAATTCTTTAATTGGAAAAGCAGGACTTGAACAAGTTTATGAAGAAACGTTACGTGGAATTGATGGAATGGAAGTTTATATTGAACGAGATGGAACAAATATCGAAACCATTGCTTTAACAGAAGCTCGAAATGGATCTGATATCAAACTTTCAATTGATCCAAATTTACAGGTAAAAATTTATGAAACAATGAATGGTGAGAAAGGTTCAGCCACAGCTGTTGATCCAACAACAGGAGAAATTTTAGCTTTAGTTAGCTCACCTTCTTACAACTCAAATCGTTATACGACTTACATGACAAACAGTGAGAAACAACGTCGCGAAGCCATTAATTATGCAGATGAAGCCAATCGCTTCACTACCCTCTACTCACCTGGATCTACATTTAAATTAATTACTGCGGCAACTGGGCTTGAAAATGGAACTCTTGATCCCCAGGAAATCAAAACAATTGAAGGCTCAGAGTGGCAAAAAGAAAGTTCTTGGGGAAATTACAAAATTCACCGTATCAACGGGCAAACGCAAGTAAGTTTAAAAGAGGCTGTTAAATATTCAGACAATATCTACTTCGCCATGAATGCACTAGCTATTGGAAGTGATGCCTTCATTAAAGGAGCAGAAAAGTTTACAATCGGAACAGAATTAAATATTGGTTATCCCCTTAACACAAGTCAAGTCTCTAATAGTGGAGCACTAAGTAGCGATATCTTGCTTGCCGATAGTGGTTATGGACAAGGACAAGTGATGGTTACAACTTTAAACATGGCACTCGCTTACAGTATGCTATCAAATAACGGAAATATCATGAATCCAAACTTGGTATTAAATGACTCAACAACTCCTACAATCTTAAAAGAATCTATTGTTTCAACTGATCATTTAACGATTCTACAAGACGTCTTTTCTGCAGCTGTTGAAGATAGTGATGGAACCGGTCATCTAGCTAAAATCGATGGTGTAAAACTTGCTGGAAAAACAGGTACAGCTGAAATCAAACAATCTCAAGGTGAAACTGGAAGTGAAAATGGATGGTTCGTTGCAACTGACTTAGATAACTCAAAAATATCAATAGCCGTTGTCGTTGAAGATGTTCAAAACGGTCTTGGGACACTAGGCGTTGTTTCAATGGTCGGAGATATTTTAAAAGCATACTTAAAATAAAGACAAAAAAGCTTAGAAAACCTCACATAGGTAATCTAAGCTTTTTATTATTTTCACTCCACTCACTTACTTAACACGGTATGAACCTGTTGCAACAACCTCTATTTTTTCAATATATGGCTCTTTACGGCATTCGAGGATTTTGATTATTAGATTATCCGTAACTATTGGCTCAAAAATTGCAATTTTTGAAAAACCAATGATTGTCCCCTCATATATTTTATTTTTATCGGAATAAATAAAAAAACGCTCAACTCGCTGAGATTTTGTTGTATCTTCTGAAATCCGTATACGGTCAACAGACTGCTTTTCAAAGGTCATTTTTATGTTAAAGCCATCAGTAGAACGTTCAATCTTCACATTATCTATTACTAAGTCATCTTCTTTTTTTATCCACTGTCCCATTTCACGCAAACGTTCAATATCCCTCTCATCAAGCAAACCATTTTTATCAGGAGGAATGTTCAATAGCATAAGCGAGTTATTCCCGGCAGAATTATAATAGATTTTCATCAGATGATGAAGCGACTTAGGACTTTGCGTTAAGTGATAAAACCATCCTTCACGAATTGAAACATCTACCTCAGCAGGATACCACATAAATTCATCAAAATGACTTAAGAATTCACGTGATCCCATATCAGGCAACATAATATCTTGGCAACGCTGTTGAAATTTCTTCATATCATGGTCTGTCTGACAATTTGCTACAAAATTCTGTTGTTCATATTGAAATTTTGGAACGACATTCCATTCACTTTCACGAGTTTTTCCACTTTCATTCCCTATCCAACGAACATCAGGAGCACAACCGGACATCACAATATCAGGTTGTAATTCAATTGCTGTAGTCCAAATACGTTCAAAATCATATTTTTGAACTGGCTTACCATCTTCTTTGGCACCACATGCACCATCTAACCAAAGCATAAATATTTCACCGTAATTAGTTAATAGTTCTGTTAACTGTTTGATATAAAAATCATTATACTCAGGAGTTCCATAACAATCTGCATTTCTATCCCACGGAGAAAGATAAACCCCGAATTTAAGTCCATATTTTTTACAGCTATTCGCAACCTCCTGTACCACATCTCCCTCACCGTTTTTATAAGGACTATTTTTAATTGAGTGCTCTGTTGTTTGGGTTGGCCACAAACAAAATCCATCATGGTGCTTGCAAGTTAAGATAATCCCTTTCATTCCCGCATCAGCAATCGCACGACACCACTGATCCGTATCTTGATTTTTAGGATTAAATAAACTTTCTTCCTCCCTGCCATTTCCCCATTCTTTATCCGTAAACGTGTTGATACCGTAATGAATGAAGGCATAGTATTTCATTTCCTGAATGATGAGCTGACGATGATTGGGAACTATACTAGTATACATGTCCAATCTGTGATCCAAAGTAATCTCCCCTTATAAAATATTAGAATCATCTTAATAGTACTGCCATATAACGTATTGTTGAAAGTGTAAAAATTCAAGAATAACTCGTTATTTTACTGTATTTAAAACTAAAAAATGTACGCTATGGAATAGACTTTTTACATTGTCTATCCTATAGCGTACATACTAATTTCTTTTATAACAGTCTTTTAATATCTTCTACAATCAAATCTTCTCTTAGGCGGTATCGTTCATATAATAGGTTAATATCCTCACGATCCGTAAATTCTTTTGTTGCACCGTAATTTAAAACTTTGATCTCTTTATCCGCGTAGAATCTTGAGATTTTTTCACCAAATCCACCATCAAGAACACCGTCTTCTAGTGTCACGATTATCTGATGATTAGCTAATAATTGTGTCAGTAAAGCTTCGTCAATTCCACTAGCAAAACGAGGATTGATTAACGTTGCCTCGATACCTGTTATAGATTTTAACTTTTCTTGAACGTTTTGACCTAATGTATAAAATGAGCCTAATGCTAAAATAGCAACCTTGCTTCCATCATTCATTTTTTGATAACAATTTAGTTGACTGAAGTTAGGTGCAACCTCTTCTTTTGTCGAAATAACAGGACCTCCAGGTACTCGCACCACAACCGGATGCTCATTTTGTTCAAGTCCCCATTCTACCATGGCTAGATATTCTTCCTTAGTCGTAGGAGCTAGATAAACGATATTTGGAATATTTGAGACAAGCGCAATATCAAATACACCTAAATGAGTAACATCAGCCGAAGAAATTCCGCTACCAAATACTAAAATCAGCGCAGGATTATTATTGATGGCTAAATCTTGAGACAATTGGTCATATGTTCGTTGAATGAATGAGCTGTAAAGACCAAGAACAGGTTTTGCACCTTGAGAGGCTAATCCTGATGCTAGCGCAACGGCATGTTCTTCTGCAATTCCAACATCCATAAATTGTTCAGGGAATTCATATCTAAACTTATTTAATCCTACAACCCCTGGTGTTCCAGCTGTAATCGCAATGACTTTTTCATCTGTTTTAGCTTTCTCACATAAGAAATTATCTATAATTTGACCATAGTTTTCACCATTGAAACTGTAAAGTTGTTTCCCCGTCTCTAAATTAAACGGTCCTACATAATGGAAACCTTCTTTATTTGATTCTGATGGTTTATATCCTTTTCCTTTGACCGTATACATATGAATGACAACAGGTTTCTCGGTATCTTTTACTTCTGAGAATACATTAATTAAAGCATCAATATCATGACCATTTGGAACAAAGCGATAATCAAATCCAAGTGATTTAAAGAAGTTATTTTCACAGGTTCCATTCGATTGACGAAGTTCAGCTAAGTTTTTATATAAACCACCATGGTTGACAGCAATCGACATATCATTATCATTTACTAAGATAATCATATTTTTACCTGAGGCAGCAGCATTATTTAAACCTTCATAGGCTTCACCACCACTTAACGAACCATCTCCAATAACTGCAATAATATTTTCTTTTTCACCTTTAACATCGCGCGCTTTGGCAAGACCGCACGCCAAACTAATAGAAGTCGAGGTATGACCTACTGTAAAGAAATCATGTTCACTTTCTTTAGGTGAGCTATATCCTGTAATTGATGCAAATTGCTCAGGATCAATAAATCCATGTTTTCTTCCTGTTAAAATTTTATGTGGGTAACATTGATGTGAGACATCATATACAATTTTATCCACAGGTGAATTAAAAACATAATGCATTGCAATCGTTGCCTCTACCATTCCTAGATTCGGACCAAAATGCCCGCCTGTTTGACTCACCTTTTCTATAATAACTTGTCTAATTTCATCCGCTAATAATGGTAAGTCTTCCTGATTAAGCGCCTTTAAATCTTTCGGGGAATTTATACGATTTAAAATATTTAACTCCATTTAATTTCCTCCTTTATGTTTTCCTCAATCTCGAAGAATTTAGTTAATAAACAATGATTTACATCCCTGTCTTATCCTATTTTACTTTGAACCCTCTACAAAGAAAGTATCACCTATTCTTAACTTTAATATCCATCTGAAAGAGAGTATAACACCTGAAGTAAACTCTAACGCAATAGTGAAAATTAAATTTTTCAAAATAAGAAAAAGCTCCCTATAATAAGGAGCTTTTCGTTAATCTATTGTTTCTTTAACAGGCTTCTCTTCACTAACATAAGAATCTACCACATTTTCAAATTTCTTTATTTCTTCAATCATTAAGGTAGATGACGTTTGGTATTCTTTTTTCCCTGATAGACATCTCCTTCTTCTTTATACGCTATTTAAACCCTTTTATCAACTATCAACTTTGCATATCCTTTAAATAACTAAATTTGCTCTTCTAATAGTAGAACTTCAATCTCTTTATCAGGCCAATACCCCCACGATTCAACAATTTTACCATTAACAACTTTAAAGTTTTCCAATGCTTCAAAGCTGATTGTTTTATGTGTTGCACTAATTCCCATATACTCGCCAATATGTTTAGCCTCGTACCGAACTCTCGTTGCCACCTGTTCATTTTCTGCAAAAACGTCTAGTATTTCTATCTTAAGATTATCAAATATGTTAGCAATAATTTTTAAAATATTAACTGCATCATGATTACTTCTAGCTGACGCTGGACTATGATCAATATAATCTTCACTTAAAATTTTTAAGACATACTCATAATTCTTCTTCACATACCCTTCAATAAAAAAAGCGATGACTATTTCTTTTTCACTCATTTACAACTTCAACTCCTCTCCTTCTTTATAAATTTATGTACTTAAAATTGATTCTTTACTTCTTAATTTATTATTTATTCCTTATAAAAAAAGCTTGGAAAAACTTTAAAATAAAGGTTCTCCAAGCTTTCTAATATTATTCCCACTCAATTGTTGCAGGCGGTTTAGATGTAATGTCATACACTACGCGGTTAACGTGTGCGACTTCGTTTACGATACGAACAGAGATTTTTTGTAAAACATCAAATGGGATACGTGCCCAATCTGAAGTCATACCATCAATTGACGTTACGGCACGAACAACAACCGTATGGTCATATGTACGCTCATCTCCCATTACCCCAACTGATTTAATGTTAGGTAACGCAGTGAAATATTGCCATACATCGCGTTCAAGTCCTGCTTTTTTGATTTCTTCACGTAAAATGAAATCTGACTCACGAACGATTTCTAATTTCTCTTCTGTCACTTCACCTAAAACACGAATTCCAAGACCAGGTCCAGGGAATGGTTGACGGAAGACAATTTCTTCTGGTAATCCAAGCTCAAGTCCTAATTGACGAACTTCATCTTTGAATAAAGTGTTCAGCGGTTCAATTAATTCGAACTCCATATCTTCAGGTAATCCCCCTACGTTATGGTGTGATTTAATTGTTTGAGCTGTATCAGTACCAGATTCAATAATATCTGTATAAAGAGTTCCTTGTGCTAAGAACTTCATGTCTTTTAATTTAGCAGATTCTTCATCAAAGCAATAAACAAACTCATTACCAATAATTTTACGTTTTTGCTCAGGATCAGAAACACCTTTTAATTTATTTAAGAAACGTTCTTGTGCATCAATTTTGATGAAGTTCATATTGAATTTTCCATCAAATGTTTCAACAACACTTTCCGCTTCTCCTTTACGAAGTAATCCATGATCAACGAACATACATGTTAATTGATCTCCGATAGCACGGTGAATTAATGCTGCAACAACAGATGAATCAACCCCACCACTTAAGGCACATAATACATTTTCAGATCCAACTTGAGCGCGGATTTTTTCTACTTGCTCATCAATGAAGTTTTTCATTGACCAGTTAGCCTCTGCACCACAAACATTAAAGATAAAGTTCTTTAAAATTTGTGAACCATACACTGAGTGTTGTACTTCAGGATGGAATTGAACTAAATAAATGTTACGTTCTTCATTTGAAGCTGCTGCAATTGGACATGAATCGCTGCTAGCATCAACAACAAATCCTTCTGGTAACTTTGTTACATGATAACCATGACTCATCCATACCACTTGTTCTTGTGGCATATCTTGATATAATTTATTCACATTTTTAATTGTGATTTCTGCTTTTCCATACTCACGTTGTTCAGCACGTTCTACTACTCCACCGTGCATATGAGTTGTTAATTGCATTCCGTAGCAAATCCCTAAAATCGGTAATCCTAAGTTAAAGATTTCAGGATCAACTGTAAATGCACCTTCTTGTGTGACACTATTAGGACTTCCACTGAAGATAATTCCTTTAACATTTGGCATTTGCTTGATTTCTGCTGCCGTTAACTTATGTGATTTTAATTCACTATATACTCCGAATTCACGAATACGGCGAGTAATTAACTGATTATATTGACTACCAAAGTCTAATACAATAACCTCATCATGTTGCATATGTCCTTCACCTCTTTTTACTAGTTTGTTTTTTGCTTCGATATTTTATAGGATGACCGCCTAAAAATTTCTTATTTAAGATTATATAGTAAAAAATGAACTTTTGTCACCCTCATTATGACAAAATGTTCATTTTTTCTACTATAAGTTACTTACTGCATGATGAAATGTAATAGGAAAATAACTGCTAATCCCCACATAACTGGATGAACTTCTTTAGAACGACGTGCTGCTACCATCATGATTGGATATAATAAGAACCCTGATGCAATCCCTTCAGCGATTGAATATCCAAGTACCATCATAATAATAGTTACGAATGCTGGAATTGATGTCTCGATGTTTTTCCACTCAATGTCACCTAAAGAAGAAGCCATTAAAATACCTACAACAATTAAGGCTGGTGCTGTTACAGCTGAAGTAACAACTGATAATAAGCCTGAGCAGAATAACATAATTAAGAAACATAATGCAGTAAAGACTGAAGTTAATCCAGTACGTCCACCCGCTTCAACTCCTGTTAATGATTCAACGAAAGAAGTTGTTGAAGATGTTCCTAAAACGGCACCAACAACAGTAGCAGTTGAATCGGCAAGTAATGCTTTATCTCCATCTACTAAATGACCTTTTTCATCTACTAAACCTGCACGTGCTCCAACAGCCATTAAAGTTCCCGCCGTATCAAAGAAATCGACGAATAAGAATGAGAAAATAACTGGAATCATTTCTACTGTGAAAATACTTGGTAAGGCTTCAAATAATGCACCAAATGTTGGTTTTAAAGAAGGAACTGATGCAATAATTTGCGTTGGTAATTCAACCACACCTAAAATCATTCCGACAACAGCTGTCACAATCATACCAATAAAGATAGCTGCTGGTGTTTTACGAACTAATAAAATTAACGTTACAACTAATCCAATTACTGTAATTAATACATTTGGATCTGTGAAATCTCCGATTCCAACTAATGTTGCATCGTTATTAACGATGATTCCTGAATTTTGGAATCCTAAAAAAGCAATGAAAAATCCGATTCCTGTTCCAACAGCATGTTTTAACGATGTTGGAATACTATTAATAATTAATTCACGTAACCCAGTTGCTGATAAAATAATGAATAAAATTCCTGAGATAAAAATACCTGCTAAAGCTTGTTGCCAGCTATATCCCATCATTAAAACAACGGTATAAGAGAAGAATGCATTCATTCCCATCCCTGGAGCAAGTGCTACTGGGAAGTTAGCGAATAATCCCATAATTAATGTTCCAATAGATGCTGCTAAAATTGTTGCTGTAAAGACAGCGCCTGTATCCATTCCCGCAGCTCCAAGTGTATTTGGATTAACGAAAATGATGTACGCCATTGATAAGAATGTTGTAACTCCGGCAATAAATTCTTTTGAAACAGTTGTGCCACGTTCTTCTAATTTGAAGAATTTGTTCATGTCGGTACTCCTCCCAATTCTTCTCCTTCTCTCGGCTCGTAAATTAAAAAGGTAAGTATCACGGATCTATCTAATTTCCTACTCCAATGAACAAAGATAGAATGTCCTCCCCCGTAATACTTACCTAAAAAACAAAAGGGACTTCCAGCTAAAAATGCTGAAAGTCCCTACTTATGGTAAATCAGAAATCAAAAAAATAATTGGCCTATTTTCTTAATAACTGATAAAACCCGTAGTCTACTCATTTACGGTGAGTAGGTAGAGACTTTCGGACCATATTTCCGATGATATACGAGAGAAAAGATTCAATTTACTACTTAAATATAAGGTCTATACCTATAAAAGTCAATGATTTTCCACAGAAAATTTACACCTTTTTTGTATTTTATTGTAAAAATGTAAATAATGATTTTTATTTTCATAATTTAAGCTAGTAAAAAAGCGATTATATCTATAATCGCCTCATTCAACGTAAAGAAATATTCTCTTAATTTTGTTAATAACACACCAAATCAATTTTAAGACAATATAAATAAGATATCCCCAAAAAACCCCCAGTGTGTTTACCATTAAATCATCGACATTAAATCCTCGATAAGCATATCCAGTTACTAAGTCGTACGTTAATTGCAAAGATTCTATACATAAAGAGGTCATAAAACCAATTAGTGTTATATTTACTAAATTCCACTTATGCTTTTTAAATAGAATCGGAAAATAAAAACTCAATGGCATTAACAACAAAAAATTCCCGACCGTTGTAATATGAAATAGATTTCCCCATTTCATAAAATCGAATAATTCAAAATTATGTCGTCTCTCAAGTAAAATTCCACATTCAGACTCTCGCTTTAAAATCTCAATATAATTTGGATTAATTGGAATCGGAAAGAAAACTAACCGAATGACATTTAAAACATAAAAAACAAAACTCGTGACTAATAAACACTTCCATATCGAATTCGTACTATTAAATCGGCGATAAAAAAACAAAAAAATCACTGACAAAATAACAGTAACCCAAAAATTAAAGTGAATAACTGATGTTGCCTCTAAATGTTGAATTTGATTATACAACTCTCTTAAATCACTACAAGTTGTTAACATCATCGTTTTTTCCTCTATTTCGTTACTTTGATAACATCTGTTTTCATAACATAATCTTGAAATGCGCGTAACGGTTGTTTACGAATCGATTGATACGTTAATAAAATAGCATTAAAAATAACCACAAATCCTGAAGTCATAGAAGATAATAAAAATTTTAATAAGAAATCACGTTTAAAATAATCACTAACTGTCATTTCCTTTTGGTTTTGTTTTACTTCTTTAATTTTCATGATACGTTTTCCAACTGTTTGCCCGGGCATACGAACTGGAATATAAATAAAATAAATGAATACATAAATAAGTTGTAGCATAATCATCGCTATGACAACTTGTAATCCAAAAGTTTGTCCAGCATTATCGAATGAAATAAAAATAAACTGTGCATTTCCATAGAAGATTAACAATAATAAAATAAAATCAATAAAAAAAGCTACCCCTCTTCGTATTAACATCTCAAACATGCGCATCACTCCTCTAGCCATTTTAAATTTTGTCCTAATGTCCATTGTTTGATTCTTCTATCTCACAAAAATAATTATACATGACAATTGAAAACGCATAAATGAAATAATATTAATTTTTAAAACTTTCCTCATAATTAAAGATAAAAAATTCCAAAATATAGTATAATACGTTACATAGATTTCAAATTAAATTAGAAATGGGGAATATCGATGAATTTTGATCATTCATATTTTTATTCATTAGCAACAGATATTTTAATGACACCCAGTCCAAGTGGTTATACACAGGCTGTGATTGAAAAAATTGCAACTTATGCAAAAGAATTAGGTTTATCAGCTATTAAATCAAATAAAGGAAATCTAATTGTCACATTTGAAGGATTAGATTCTACAAAAGTTCTTGGACTTTCTGCTCACGTCGATACACTTGGATTGATGGTTCGCTCAATTAGTGCTGATGGAACATTACGCTTAACATCAATTGGTGGAAATCAAATGATGACGCTTCTTGGAGAATACTGCACTGTTCATACCCGTGATGGAAAAGCTTATACCGGAACAATCTTAAGCCTTGCCCCAGCTTCACATGTTTATGAAGATTGTGGTAAAAAAGGGCAAACAGTCGATGAGTTAATGGTTCGTCTTGATGAAGTTGTGCTTTCAAAACAAGATGTTATTGATTTAGGGATTCAAAATGGGGATTTCATCTCAATCGATCCTAAAACCACAATCACAGAAAGTGGGTTCATTAAATCCCGTCACATCGATGACAAAATTAGTGTTGCCATCATCTTTACTGTTTTCAAATCTTTACTAGAAGCAAACATCAAACCTAATCACACGATTCAATTCGTTGTTTCAACATACGAAGAAGTAGGTCATGGAGCAGCTTCATTACCAGCTAACATCACACGTATGATTGCTGTTGATATGGGCTGCATTGGTAAAGATTTATCATGTACAGAATATGACGTCTCAATCTGTGCAAAAGACTCATCAGGTCCTTACGATTATGAAATGACATCGGAGTTAATTGAACTTTCTAAAAAGCATGAATTAGGATATGCTGTTGATATTTATCCATTCTACGGATCAGATGCATCAGCTGCTCTTCGTGCAGGTCATGATATAAAGGCTGCATTAATCGGACCAGGAGTTCATGCTTCCCATGGTGTAGAACGTACTCATATCGATGGATGTGTTAATGTTATGAAATTATTATCTGCTTATCTTACTGAAATTAAATTTTAATTAAAAAGGTGACTCCTAAACTATTAGGGTCACCTTTTTTCTATCCTATTCTTCAACAACTAAACGAGCTGATTTATCTCCATTTAAGTAAGCTTCGTAACGATTTACAATGTCCATCATTTCTTCACGAGTTTTAACAGTTGTAATCATACGTTTAACATGAGTTGCCCCTTCTAATCCTTTGATATACCATGCCATATGTGAACGCATTTCAAGCAATGCTACTTTTTCACATTTTAAGTCAATTAAACGATCCATATGATCAACCGCTAAACGTAATTTTTCATGAGCTGATGGTTCTTCAATTAATTCATCTGTTGCTAAATAATGAACGATTTTTTTCATTAACCATGGGTTTCCAAGTGCGGCACGTCCAATCATAATACCGTCTACACCACTCTCTTCAAGAACACGCTTCGCCATTTCTGGTGAATTAATATCTCCATTTCCGATAACAGGAATCGTCTTAATAGCATCCTTAACATCTTTAATAATTCCCCAGTCAGCTTTTCCTTCATACATTTGAGAACGTGTACGCCCATGAACAGCAATTGCACTTGCTCCGGCTTGCTCAATTTTTAGTGCATTTTCAATCGCATAAATATGTTCTTTATCCCATCCAGTACGCATTTTAACTGTAACTGGCTTTTTAACAACATCCACAACATTTGCCACAATATCATAAATCTTATCGGGTTCAAGTAATAAACGTGCTCCCGCTTCATTTTTAGTAACTTTAGGAACAGGACATCCCATATTAATATCAATAATATCGCAATCACAATTTGCATCTACGTATTTTGCCGCTTCAACAAATGTTTCCTTATCTGATCCGAAAATTTGCATTGATAATGGACGCTCAGCTGGATCAACATAAAGCATATCTAATGTTTTCTTATTTTGATAAACAACCGCTTTATCACTTACCATTTCAGCGTAAATTAATCCCGTTCCCATCTCTTTGATAATCGTACGGAAGGCTGCATTACAAACACCTGCCATTGGTGCTAAAACAACTGGATTATCAATCTCAATTTCTCTAATTTTAAAACTCATATCTTCACCACTTTCCTAAAAGTTTTATATATATAAAATTTCTTATAATCAATCTTCGACAAATCATCATTATACCTTATCCACAACTTTTGTGCAACCAAGATAAAACCGTGTTGCCATGATAAAAAAGTTATCTACTATGCGGTAGTAGATAACTCAATATCCTACATAAAATTAGCAAAAGCAGAAGCGGCAATTATCATAATTAATCCAGCTACTGTACTAGATAACCTACTCATTGTATATTCGATTTATCCAAAATAACTTCTACATTGAAACCAATACAATCAAAGAAAACTTCTATTATTTTTTAACTCATTTATTGGCGCTATCAAATAGTTTAGCTAGTCAATATATTTCCCAAGAAAATAAGATTCTCTTTACATCAAACTTGGGTTTATAGAATTTACTACAGTTAAATCAAACATTTTCTAAAATGGACTTATTATCTTTTACTATTTTACAAAGAAAAAAAGGCTTACGCCTTTTTTAACCTTTCCAAATAACAAAGATCATGTATGCAACATATAAGCAAACAAGGAATGCTCCCTCTTTTTTATTAATACTACGTTTTGATGCTGCAAATCCGTATGTAATAAATGAAGCAGCCATCATAATAAACATATCTAAGAAGACAGCACTGTTAATTGTAATCTCATGGATAAATGATGAAATACCTAATACAAAGAAGATATTAAAGATATTAGATCCAATAACATTTCCTAACGCAATATCACTTTCACCTTTACGTGCAGCTACAATTGAAGTAACTAACTCAGGTAATGAGGTTCCAACCGCAACGATTGTTAAACCAACTAAACTTTGACTCATTCCCCAAGCTAAAGCGATGTTTGAGGCACTATCTACAACTAAATCTCCACCAATTACAATTCCAACAATCCCAATAATTGATAAAAGAATACTTTTTGGCAATGGATAAGATTTAATTTCTTCCTCATCTTCTTGGTCTTTTCCTTCTTTACGTGCTGTTAAAGCTAATTCAATTAAATAATACATGAAAATTCCAAGTAATACTAATAACATAATTCCATCAGCACGTGTTAAAACGTTATCTGTATAATTATGATATTTTGAATCTAACCCTAGAACAATTAAAACAAATGCTCCGAGTAAAGCAAATGGAAACTCTTTTGCAATAATTGACTTCTTAACATTTAGAGGTGAAATAAAGGCTGCGACCCCAACTACCACTAATAAGTTAAAAATATTTGATCCAACAACGTTACCTACTGTAATATCATTAGCACCAGCAAATGCTCCTGTAATACTAACAGCTGCTTCTGGAGCACTTGTTCCAAATGCTACGATGGTTAACCCTATAATTAAACTAGGAATTTTTAAAGTTTTGGCAATAGATGATGCTCCATCAACAAATAAATCTGCTCCCTTGATTAAAAAGATGAATCCAATGACTAATAAAATATAACTCATAAAAAATTCGCACCCTTCTATTAAATTTTCGATTTATTAATTAAGCTAAAACCGTGTGTTCTAAGAAAATACTAACTCCAATCAGAATTAAAATGATTCCCCCAACGATTTCTGCATAATTCTTTAGATATTCTCCTACTTTGTTCCCTATAATAACACCGGCAAAACTAATAACAAATGTAATAACACCAATTAAAGTAATAGATGTCAAAATGTTAACATTTAAAAAGGCAAATGTAACTCCTACTGCTAAAGCATCAATACTTGTTGCAATAGCAAGAACGAGTAAAGAACGAGCATTTAACGGATCAACCTCAACACTATCCTCTTCATCCTCTCCTTTAAATGATTCATATAACATTTTTCCACCAATTAACGTTAATAAAATTAAAGCAATCCAGTGATCAAATGCTGTAATATATTTTTCAAAACTTAACCCAAATAACCATCCAAGTAGCGGCATTAAAGCCTGAAATCCACCGAAGAATAAAGCAACTTTAGCAGCTTGTGGAACAGTTGCCTTTCTTAAGCTAATCCCTTTAGCAATTGAGACTGTAAAAGCATCCATTGCTAAACCAATTGCGACAAAAACTAATGCAATAATACTCATTTTAAACCTCCTATTTTATTGACTCAAATCATAACTCAAAGGTCGGCATAAAAAAAACGAGACCAATGCATAACAAAAAAGTGTTATGCATGAGTCTCGTCATTTAAGATTAAGCCAGAACTAAGTTCGCGTTTTGTTGACTTAACCACACTAAACGTGCCAACTACTCCCTCATCATAAAGTGAGTTATTTAGTTACAACAAGACTATTATATGTTATTTTTACACATAAAATCAACAATATTTGGATACAATTTATATTTATTATTAATTTATGTAAAAAACGATAAAATATGTATTTTTTTAATAATTACCACACTAAATTTTCTCCTAATCTATATACATGTTGTGAAAAGGTGCTAAGGCCTACACCAATTCAAACTAAAATCTAGGGGGAATAACTTATGAAGGAAAACTTAATTAACCGTAAATTAATGATTTATTTTACAGCAGGTGTCGATGATGATGGGAAAATTATTAACAAAACTAAAACGTTTAATGCGATTCGTCTAGATAGCGAGGAATCAGATCTTGCCATCTTTGCTGATAAATACAGGGTGCTTTCTAATCACATGTATAAAAAAACAGTAGCAGCTGACTACTTTGAAATCTCATTAGCAGATACACTTTAATCTTTATCCACAAAACAAAAATTTAGGGGGAATTTTAGATGATTACAAAATCACTTATTTTAACATGTAAATTTAAAGATAGTTTAGGAAAAGCAAGATCAATTAATATTGATACGCCAAACGAAAATATTACAACAGACCAAATCAATGCTTTTATGCGAGCCGCAATTGAGACGAATGTCTTATTAGTTGATGATAATCAGCCTGAAGTGACATTGGCAACCATTGAAGGTGCTGAAATTGTCAACAAAACAGTTGAAAAGCTTGATTTAGCAGAGTAGACAAAAAGCTCTTATCCTTGCGGTAAGAGCTTTTTTATTTCAAAATAAGAGTTAGTTCTTTCAAAAATTACTATCAATTAGGCCATTTATCTATTTTAATCATTTAGCTACTCTCGGTTTTACAATTTTTTAGATAAACAATCAAGTATTTATAAAACAAGATGGCTATGAGATTTTAAGATACAATAAAAATCCATCATCTTTACCATAATCCGAAGTAAAAAAAGATAAACTAACATCCTTTGTATATATTTCAACAAAAGTTATAAGTTTTTCCAAATTACCGACGTAAGCTTCTATTTTTCCCTTTTACTGTTATTTCACTCCCTAATCATAAGGGACCTAAATCAATGGTTATAATCTTTGCCTCTATTCCTGAAGGTTTGTCTGACTACCCTGTCACTGCATAATTACCTCTAAAATGTTTTTCCAAAACCTCAATTTTATCAAGAAGTTCAAGTCTTAAGAGCTATTCGTGATACGCATTGTATAGTTCAAAATCTATAAAAATCCAATCATCATACACTATTTACTCCAATACTTCTAAAGCTAACATTTTACGCATTCTCTCCCTAATTTATACAATTATTACAACAGAAAGTATGGAAATTTTAAACAGTTCCATTGTATAATTAAGCGATTAATTAGGGGGTGGACATTTTGAGACAGCAAAAAGAAACGCAGAAAATTATTTGGTTAACTCTAACGATTTTTAACCTCTTTCTACTCTTAGTTGGAAGTTTTGCCTACTACTACGATAAAGCCAATACGACAATTAAAGAACTAACCTTAAAAGTAGAACAACAAAACATAACCATTGAACAACAACAATCAGCACAAAGTTCACTAATTGCTTCTAATCAAGAGATGCAAAAACAACTTGAAGAAGTATTACAAGCATCTGTTATCATTGAAGAAGAAAGCAACCAACAAGAATCACAACTTTCTCAGCTTTCTCAACAAAACCAACAACTAACTGATAACATCAAAAACTTGACCAGTCAAATAGATGAGTTAACAAAGCTAAATGAACAATACGTATCTGAGCGATCATTAAGCGTTAAAGAATTAGAAACAAAATACCGAACACTCGTATCAGATGCCGAAACAAAAGTAACCCAACTTGATACTGAAATTGTTCAAAAGCAAACAGAATTACAACAATATTATGATCAAATCAATTCATATTTCTATATTGACGACGACCTAAAAATAAAATTAGTCGAAGAAAAATCAAATAATCAACATTACTGGGTGGCCGAAGTTATTGCCTCGAAAAATAAACAACTACAGTCCGAATTCGCTAATAATACTTATGGTGGAACTCGAGAAACATTATCTAGTATGGCTAATCGCGTAGGAGCAACACTTGCTATCAATGCATCAGGATTTTATACCGATACCAATAAACCAATGGGATCTATCGTTCGGGACGGCCAACTTCTTCAAACCGATCCAAACTTCACCTGGGAAGTCCTCTCTACCACTTGGTCGGGAGACTTAAACTTCTTCCAAGTAGATGATCAAGCCTCTGCTTATGCCGCTGATATCAACGATTCCTTTGCCTTTGGCCCAATATTAGTTCGAAATGGTGTAGCAACAGAAATCAAAGACACTTCTCGTCATCCACGAACAGCCATCGGCCAACTTGATGAAAATCGATACATCATCGTTGTAGCTGAAGGACGTCTACAAGATGCCGAAGGGCTAACCTTAACCGAACTACAAAACATTTTCCTAAGTCTTGGCTGCCAAACTGCGTATAATCTAGATGGTGGGGGATCAACAACTTTGTACTTTAAAGGAAAAGTGATCAATACACCATCAGATGGTGCAGAACGCGCCATTGCCGATATGATTTACTTCTAAAAAGGAGCTAAGCTCCTTTTTATTTTTGAAAATAAAATTTATGTCTTTCATATGTCATCGTCTGTGACAATTCCGTCACTTTAAAAATATCATCCAACCACGTATAATATATTTATAAAGAGATTGACGTTTAAAACTAGATTAAACTATAGAAAAGGCTGAAATCACCAGTTAAAAATATAAACTACAAAAAGAAGCTAAAGGAGAGTTTATGATGTTAATACTTGATAACATTTTAAATGAGATTGACGAGGAATGGGATGTTCCCGTTGAAATAAACCATCATTATGATATGGCAATTTTTAATGAAAGTATGTCATCAGATATTAACAATCACGGACACCTTTTATCGGTCTTCTTTGCAGATTAATATAAAAAAGTCATCACCTATAACTAGGCGATGACTTTTTTTAATGCCTTCTGATCAAATTTTTGAATAATTGTTTCAACTGTGATGCCATCTATCTTTAAATCTTTTGCAATCTCACAAAGCGGAATCATTACAAAGTCACGTTCTGTCATAAATGGATGCGGAATCGTTAAACGTTCAGTATTTATCGTCTCATCTTCAAATAATAAAATATCTACATCAATAACACGTGGTCCCCATTTAATTAAACGTACACGGCCAAGCTCTTGTTCAATGAATTGACAACAATCTAATAATTCAACAGGAGACAAACTTGTTTCAATTAAAACAACCAAATTCATAAATAAATCCTGCTCCGTATATCCCCACGGACTCGTCTCATATAAAGAAGATAACTTTACGATGTGAATACCTTTATACCCATCCAATAACTTAATCGCATCATATAAATACTTTTTCTTATCTCCTATATTTGACCCTAAACTTAAATAAGCTAGTTTCATCCGATAACCCCTCCAACTTAACGTTTAATCGTCACTTCAACGGCAGCCGTTCCATTAAACCCAGTAATCGGAGGCTGCATTTTGCGGACTTCAACCTTCACCTTATCAATCACAGCATAAGTGTTTAATAAATCTGTCCCAATACGAAAGGCCAACGTCTCAAGTAAATCTACATGATCGCCATACATAATATCTGCCACCACATCGTAAGCATCTGCATAATTAATCGTTAAACTTAAATCATCAGTTGCTCCCGCTTCTAATACACAATCCGTATACATAAACACATCAACCTTAAACTTTTGGTCAAATTCATATTCATGTGGACATGCTCCATGCTTCGTAATAAACTCCATATCATTTAACATAATTTTCGCCATCTCAGTTTCCTCCTATAATTAAACTAAAGCTTTCATAACCTTTGCTGCTCTCGCATTTTCTAACACATCATGCACACGAATAATATGAACCTTTTGACTCACAGCAAAACAAGTCGCTGCCACCGTACCTTCTAAACGATTTGCTACATCCAGTCCACCAAGCAAATGTCCAATCGTTCCTTTCTTACTCACACCTAAAAGAAGTGGATAACCTAAAGAATGAAGCTCACCAACACGACGCATCAACTCAACATTACCCTCTACTGTTTTGGCAAAGCCAATCCCTGGGTCAAGAATAATCTTATCCTCACTAACCCCTGCTGCTTTAACCAACTCTACACAGTCTTTTAACTCCGTCATTACGTCTTGTACGATATCATCATACACGGTTAATTCACCTGTAATCGCCGTAATACAATCTGTTTCACTCATATTAGGCATACGATTATGCATCAGGACAACATAAGCACCTGAAGTGGCCATCACATCTGGCATATCGGGATCAAACTTGCCACCACCAATATCATTAATAATCTTAGCACCTGCTAAAACAGCCTGTCTTGCCACTTCTGCTTTATAAGTATCAATTGAAATCGGAACATCAATTTCTTCAACCAATCGTTTAATAACAGGAATAACACGAGCAATCTCATCTTCTACTTTTACAACAGTTGAACCAGGTCGTGTGGATTCCCCACCAATATCAATAATATCAGCGCCATCAGCAACCATTTGGCGTGCCTTTTTGACAATCTCATCAATATGTTGATAACTTCCACCATCCGAAAAACTATCCGGGGTCACATTCAAAATTCCCATAATAAGCGGTCTATTTTGAGCAAACACTCTCATCACCTCAATCAATAAAGCCTCTAAATTATACCTATTAGTATAATTCATCTCAAAATTTCTGTAAACATAAGAAAAAAAGTATCGGAAAATCCGATACTTAATTATTAGCCGCTTCTGCTTTAAAGTAACCTTTAGCATGTTTACAAACTGGACAAATTGCTGGAGCTGCGACACCATAATGAATATGACCACAAACCTCACAGTGCCAGGCAACAGGAGTTGGTTTTGTAAATAAAGTATCATTCTGCATATCTTTTGCAATTGCTGCAAATCGTTGACTATGAGTTTCCTCAATCTTAGCAATCATATTAAAAGTTGCTGCAATTTGATTAAATCCTTCTTTTTTAGCCACTTCTGCAAATGCAGGATAAATTTCCTGATGCTCATGAGTTTCAGCTGTAACAGAAGCTAATATATTTTGAAGGGTATTTTCTTGGTATATATCTACTGGATAAGCTGCATCAATTTCAATCTCTTCTCCATTAAACTCTTCAGAAAGATATTGAAAGAAAATCTTTGCATGCATTTGCTCTTGATTAGCTGTTAAAGTAAATGTTTTTTCGATTAATGGATAACCTTGTTTTTTTGCAATTGAGGCATAAAACGTATATCGATTTCTTGCCTGTGATTCACCTGCGAATGCACGCATTAAATTTTTATGTGTTTCAGATCCTTTTAAAGATGCCATCCCAACAACCTCCATATGTACGATTTCACCTTTATTTTGGAACATATTCATCCGATTATTCAAAATTACTCATCTATGTTTAAAATACTTTCACCTAGATGCCACAATGCACGAAGATTATACAAATATATGTAAACACAATAAACTCATCTATCACATCATCAGAAAAAAACTCCTCTTTGTCGATTAAGGAGGAGTCATGATACACTTAAATACAAATTCTTAATATAAAATTATATAACGTAACTTGATCTTCTATCAGTGAGGTAACTTCATTCGTCGCCTTAATAAACTCACCTCGTTTTTGTTCTACTTTATCCCTAAGTTCTTTCATATCCTTCGTTCTTAAATATGTTTTAAACGGCAAAGATAATTGCTCTAACTGTGGATATTGCTTATAATAAAAAGCTACTAAATCGATCATCGCAACATTCGCACGGTCATATTTCATTAACTGACGATTCAATAACTTCGTAAAATAAAAACATAACTCTGTCACAAGGGGAACGCTCTGACCTTCTTGCTGTAATTTTTTATTATATTCATTCGCATGTTTAAGTTGTGATAGCGTCGTTTTTAAATTACTTGATTTCGCAAAATGGGTATTAATTCCTTGTGCCATCAACCAATTATAAATACTAAACAAATTCGCTAAATCTAAATGACCCAGTTTTGCAAGAGTCACAGCAATACGATTTCTTAAATGACAACTAGCTTTTGGATCATCTTCTTCACCATACAAATAAACATACACTTTTAACCTTAATTCAAGAGGCAAGTAATCCACAGGACTTGTGGGATAAACTCTAAAATTACCTTTATATAACCACACGACTCTTCTAGATAAGAAAGACTCTAATTCCTCATCCACCTTCCCATGTTTATTTATAATATTCGCAAATGTTTTTTCGAAATAATCATATAAATCATTAATTTTTTTTTGCATTAGAGTGCTATACCAACTTGGAAATGTTTGACTTGTTTTATAATACTGATACAAATATAAATATTTAATTGTTGACAGATAAGCTTTACTATCAATACCCCGATTTAATTTCTTGGATTCTTCTAACAACCCCTCATTTTGTTGTTCACCGTAAAGTGAAACAAGTTGTTCGGACTTATAAATCGCCTTATTAATATTCATAATTTCACCCCACCTATTTAACTACGTAATACCCTATTGCCTTAATACATTATATGCAGGGAAAAGATTTATTTGTTAACACCCTTTAAAAAACTTAAAATGATAAATAAAAAAAGAAGGGGGTATCCCTTCTTATTCAGTCACTTCTTCAGCGGTTTCTTCTACCTCTTCTTTTACTACTACATCTTTTGTTGCAACTTTTGATTTTAAAGTAGGCGCAATTTCATTTAATAAATAATCACGAACTTGATCCCCTAAATCTTTACGATTTAAAGCAAAGTCAATTGTTGCCTTGATAAATCCAAATTTATCTCCAACATCATAACGTTTACCTTCAAAATCATAAGCATATACGGCTTGACGATCCATTAAACGATCAATTGCATCTGTTAATTGAATTTCTCCACCTGCACCTGGCTCTTGAGTTTCTAACATTTCAAAAATTTCAGGTGTTAAAACATAACGTCCCATTACAGCTAAGTTAGATGGTGCATCTTTTTGAGCTGGTTTTTCAACCATTCCACTTAATTTAACCATACGTCCATCTGCAACATGAGAAGATGATGGACGAACAATTCCATACTTAGATACATCTTCCCTTGGAACTTGTTGAACACCCATGATTGAGCATCCAATTTTATTATAAGCTTCTACTAATTGATGCGTTGCTGGATTCTCATCATTAACAACCACATCATCTCCAAGTAAAACAACAAAAGGCTCATCTTTAATAAATGTCTTAGCACAAAGAATCGCATGTCCAAGTCCTTTTGCTTCTTTTTGGCGCACATAATGAATTTGAGCCAAGTTAGAAATTCCTTGAACCATTTCAAGCATCTCTGTTTTACCTTTCTTAGCTAACGTATCCTCAAGTTCATATGACTTATCAAAATGGTCCTCAATTGGACGCTTCATTGAACTTGTCACAATTAAAATCTCTTCAATTCCTGAAGCAACAGCTTCTTCAATAATATACTGAATCGTTGGTTTATCTACGATAGG
This sequence comes from Turicibacter sanguinis, assembly GCF_013046825.1. Taxonomy (NCBI): domain Bacteria; kingdom Bacillati; phylum Bacillota; class Erysipelotrichia; order Erysipelotrichales; family Turicibacteraceae; genus Turicibacter; species Turicibacter sanguinis. The sequence continues at coordinate 788,757 of NZ_CP053187.1, forward strand.
TAGCATCTCTTTTGGTTGTGCCTTTGTAGCAGGTAAGAATCGTGTTCCAAATCCAGCTGCTGGGATAACTGCCTTTCTTACTGGTTTACGCATCGTTTCATCTCCATTCACTTAACACTCTATATTAGATGTTTAATCAGTGTCATTATATCACAACTAACTGACTAAGTAGAAGTAGTAATGGCTAAATTATGTAACCGATTAACTATGCTATCTTTATTCCGAAATACAATCAACTATTTCTCCTAATAAATTTAAAATTAATATCTGATTTATATCACAAATTATTCCATTCTTCATAAATTAAATTAGGTAGTGAAACTACCGATTATGTTAAATGAGGTGAATGTAATATGTGTGGAAATCAAGGAAATTCATGCTGTTTCATTTTAGTGTTATTTATTTTATTAGCTATTATTTCTTGCTGCTGCTGGCGTTAGTGAATAATGCTATGAAACCTGAATAATATAGATGTGGGAAAGGGACTATCTCATTTGAGATAGTCCCTTTTTGTTTTACTAAAGCTGAGAATAATGTTATTTGACACGTCTACGATTAACTCGTCCATAAGCAATTTTCCATATAATAGTGCGTTGAAAATACTTCATTGGTCTTATTCGAGATTGTCTCATCTAATACCAGTCCGTTACTTACATCTGTTTATCAATTAGCGCTACCTAATTAATACCCCTAAAGGTCACCTCTTTTCAGAGCGTGCGCAGACTATATCTTCATCCTAAAAACTATAGGAGCACCATTTTTCGAATTACCAATCACTTGTAATTCTACTCCCACGCAATGGGATAGTCGTTGAACGTTTTCCATATCACTGAGACTTAGGAAATTCGCTGCTAAACATCCATTTTTCATAAACACTTAGGATTTAACCATATGTTCATCTCAATGTTTTTTTCTGCTTTCGCTACGTTCACGCTTATCTTTTCAGATGACGTTTTCGTACATTGAGCTTTAGGATTTCAAAGCAATTAACGGTGAGTATCTGCTAATCACTTAACAGACAGGGCTAGTATACCCCTTTTTAGCACAATCGTTTTTACGTGCTTATTAAAATCTATTCAACTTTACTAATTAATATACTAATTAAAGTAACTCAGCCAAAGCACTAGCTTCTTCACTAGTCACATCGATGGCACTAATCATCTCGTAATATATTTTAACTTCTTCCATCTTCCCATCATTGACTGCTATATTCGCTAACTCATAATATTCATTCACTGTTTCTGCTATAATATTCTCTCTTAATTGTGATAGCTCCTCTACTTGTGCATCAGTAGTTGCATATTTGACAGCTTCTTCTAAACTATTTAAGAATAATGAATAAAATAATTTATGATTAAAATATGTTGATGCCTCTGTTTTCGCTCTATCTACATAATATTCAAATAGAACATTTTGATAATAATCGATTTTCTCTTGCGTTTCTTCAACGTTTACACCATATGATAATGCAAGTTCTAATTTCCCCATAATCATTAAGTATAAATGCTTATCATATAAATCATCAACTTCTTCGTAAATAGATTCTACTAACCTTTGAGCTACTACTTTTAATTCATCCTGCGCTTTTTCATATCGTTCTTCATCACTTGGAATAACATTTTGATAATAGTAATACGCACTATCATAGTTTTTATTTTGATTTGCTCTTTCACCTTTTAAGTAGTTAGATTTTGAAGTAATTAATTGCTTCACTTCATCGATATTCTCTTCAATTACTTTTTGTTTAACTGCCTGATAAGCTTTTTCATAACTTACTAGGGCTCCTTCTAAGTCATCATTTAAAAGTGAAACTTTAGCACTTTGAATATTTTTATACATTTCGATATAGCCCGGAGCTTCTTTTACAATAAAGAACATAAAAATAATTAGGAATAATCCGATTCCTAATCCAACTTTTTTTCGATTTGTAATAATCCAATTTTTGAAATTACTCATTCCTAATACCCCTAACCTGACTTAATAGTTACATAAAAAGTCATTTTAATACAATTTTAGACTCTTTTCCATGTAATATCCTATCAGATATCCTACTAAGGATAAAGCATTTTATCATTAATTTTCCAACAAATTAAAAAAGCTCCAAAATGTTTAATGACACTTTTGAGCTTTTTTATTACAAATCATAATTTTATGCCCTGGATTGAGATAAATCGGTCCATATTTTTCAAGATAACGAGTTAAAAACAAAGTAAACTCCGCTATACGATGTCTTTTTACAATCAAATCAATAAAATTTAAATTTTTAGCTGCAATTAATAAATTTATTAAAACATCTGCTTCATAAATTCCTGAATTATTATTATAATTTATGATTTCAATACTTTCAAATTTCTTTTCTAAAAATGACTCCACTTCATATCGTTCTAATCCAGTAGGATCCATTTGAATATCTAAACTTGAGTCAAACTGATACAATAACTGATTCATTATATTTGTAAGTTGATTATTATCAATAAAGAAATAACAAGTACCATTTGGTTCAACCACTCGACAACATTCTTCAATCATTATAAGTTGATCACTTAGACTACATTCCTCAAAATCAATACGAGAAATGACTTTATTAAAACTATTATCATCAAACTTTAAACGCTTATAATCAACTAACTCAACTGGATAATTAATATTTCTTGATTTTAGATTTTGCTGTGAAATCCGAACATTAACTAAAAGATTCTCCCCTAATGTAATAGGTGCATATGATTTTAACTTCTCCACATTTTGACACCATAGAACGCCAAAAGAACAACCTAAATCTAAAACAGTAGTGTCTACCTTTAAATTTAGATAATCAAAAAAGCTACGACTAATCCATCTTTGATGTTGTCCAGAATTAAAATACTTCATTTTTAACTTATAATATTGTTCATTCAATGGATGTAGATTAATGATAGAAGATTTATTATTAAATTTAAAATGAGATGTTACCCTACGTACTAACTCCACCCTATACTACCTCGATCTTATCTTAAATTTAGACAGCTAATTTTAAACTACATTTATTTTTACCTATGATGAGATTTACACGATGCTTAATTAAAATTCCACCATCTTCTTTTATTTTGTTCAATAAAAATGTTCTAAATTTTGATAATCCAGATTCGGAAATGATAAGTTTCAAACTATCAAATTCACGTTCTGATAATAAATATCCGATTAAGTCATCAACATTCGTTATCCACCAGTCAGATTTAAAATACTCGACTTTAACCTCTGAAAAAATCAGTTTAAAAAAATCATGTACTTTATCGACATTTACGATTTGAAATTGACTCCAATCTAAACCACTAGCTAATCGTGAATCATACTCTATTAATAGTTCATAAATAGAATCATAATATTCCGCTGAAAGATTGGAGAAATAAAGAACCCCATCGTCTTTTAGAACTCGTAATCCTTCAGATAAAAAACTCATCCTTACGTCTTCAGGTATCAAACTAAATGATGAATTACTAAATATAATATCAATTGAATGATTCGGTAAGTTTAACTTACTTTTCGTTGAAAGACTTACTTTAAGGTTCGATACAATATTTTTTATAGCTGTTTTAAAATGAATCATCCCACCAAAATACTGATCTAAAACATAAACGTTTTGAAATTTACTGAAAACCTCTTTATGCTTCATCAAAGCTAGACCACTAATATCAATAAACTCAATAGCATTTTTATTTTTATTAGGATTCACATTTTCATTTACCCACTGAAGATAATCCATTGATGAAGTTGCATATTTCTCCATCATATAAACTAAATCATATTTTCGACGATAACTGCAATTTTGAACATTAGAAGACTTTGTAAAAAAAGGTACCAACATTTTGTTCTTCATACTAAAATTAAATAGATTGTTCGCAATCACGAATTATTCCCCTCCTTAGTGACTTCGTTTACGATAAGTTATCCCCTTCTTATCAACAAAACCAAAAAATCTATGTGGATAAGAAACACATACCTTAAAATATGGTAATATCAATTATCATTAGCTATATTTCATCTTTATTATCTATTAATATCCACAAGACTGTGTATAAATCTATTCTAACATATTGTGGAAAAAAATAAATATCTTTGTTCCTGTTTTTTACATTTTTCTGATATTTCGATAAAATTCTCACTTTTTAAAAATAACATTTTAGAGTATTTTGTCTTTTTTTACACACTGTCGACACCTAATTGTCGAAAAATTATTTATCTTATCCCCTAATTTCAACTTTAAGCTGTTGATAATATCCACAATAAAAAAAGATAGTGGATTTTCCACTACCTATCACATTATAGTCACTCTATTTTTTTACCACTACGACACCAACGCACAAAATGTTCACAATTATTTGTAATCAAATTATATTTTTCTTCCCCTAATCGACTAACAGCCCTGACCATTACTTCTTCCCTTGAATAAGTTATTTTACTTTGAACAATAAAAATAGGCATCCCCTTTGCAAACTGTTCTAAAGTCACAATACAAATTCGATTAAAATCATAATGAATAACAAGTCCAAGACCAAGATAAAGTCCATGATGAGTATACGGCGTTGGTTTATATCGAGTGACGCATATATGATCAGCACAATCTAAATTATATTTAGAAGGAACATAGCGTTGATTAGCCCTTAAGTTAAAATCACTATCAATTTTATTCCCTATTGTTCGTCCTATCCGTTCTACCTGTTCGACTGCATCTACAATTTTATGATACTTAGGTGAACTCCCTTCAGTCTCTTTTTTAGAGTTTTTTCTGTTTTTTCTTCGTCTATCGTCAGTCTTCACGTTATCACCACCATTTACATCGTTACTATAGTGTATGAATAACTAAAATCACTTGTGACTTTTAAGAAAAACTATGAATATTGCAGATACTAATCGCATATATATTGATATAAATTATTTAAAAATATTAAAAAGGGGGGACCTTTGTGAAATTTCAACTTGTTGATCCTTCATACTGTGTCACAACTGATTTAACCTATCATAAACATGCGATTCGCGAAGGAATCCACGTCCTATATCCAAACGCAACAATTAATATCCACCGATATTATTTTGAAATTGAGGATGAATCGACTGAAATCATTAAAGACTTACCGTTAATTAATGAAGAAATTGCAGCAAGAGATCCTTATCTAAAATCCCTCTTCAAAGACTATCCAACGAAGCAGAACAATGAAATTACACTCTCATCTTTTCTATTTAAAGATGCCAACTAAATATAAAAAAAACGTAGATTTTTTCTACGTTTTTCTTTTCTATCTTTTAAATTTACTAAATAAACTCTTAAAAAATCCTGATTTTTGAACCTCAATAGGCATAACCACTTCAATTAACTCATTATTATAAACCTTTAACGGATTTTCAATGAATAACTCACGTGCTTTATCACCACTTAATCGGGTGATTTCATCTAATGCTTTTCTTACCTTAGGTGCACGGTTTCTTGGTGTATGAGCATCTGTTGCAACAAAATGAATCATATGATGTTCAATTAACGTGATCACAGTTTTTTGAACGCGTTCTCCAAAAAATCCCCGAATACTTCCGACATTTGCCTGACATAAAACACCTAAATTCAAAAACTTTAACAATATATTAGGATCCTCCATAATCATTGGATAACGTTCCGGATGCGCAAGAATCGGAGTCAACCCCATTAATCTTAATTCATAAAAAACATCCTCAGCATAAAGTGGGATATCATTCATCGGGAATTCAACTAAAATATACTGCCCATTATTAAGTGTACTAACCTCGCCAGATTCAACTAATTTCGGTAAATCCGGAGTTAAATAAATTTCCTGACCGACTGCAAGTGATAAAGCAATATTCTCTTTTTTTAAAACATTATTCACTTCGTCTACAAGCTGTTGAACCTGCTCCTTATTAGCATAATCACTATACTGGATATAGTGTGGTGTTGCAATAATATGATAAATCCCTTCACTTACCGCAATACGTGCCATTTCTAAAGTTTCATCCATAGATTTTGCACCATCATCAATTCCAGGTAAAATATGACAATGAATATCAATCATAAACTATCCCCCTAATAACCAAATTATTATATTATTTATTTTATCTCATCTATTTTGAACAAACAATTAATATTACCTTTAAAATCTTTCCCTTTATGTGACCTATATCACATTTTTATCTCACTATATCTGATATAATACTCTTAACTAGATATGAAAGGGATGAATGATATGAGTGAAATGATTTCAATGAAATGTGGTTGTGAATTTGAAAATGGTCAAGCCGTAGCAGATAAAGTGCGTATGAAAGGATTTGCTGATAAAGAAATGCCAACACCAGCAACTATTAACTGTTCTTGTGGAGAAACATACACTAAATTAAAATTAGTTGATCAGTGTCCAAACTGTAACATGACATATGCCGTTACACCATGTTCTGCTGATGATCATCAATATATCGTTCCAGCTGGATTAAACTATTAAGATCATTAAACCCCATCAATTATAAATTTATAATTGATGGGGTTATTTTTTATTTTCTTGAATAATTAGGAAGAACCGTTAAATACTATGAAAGAAATCGACATGAAAGGAAGATTCAGAATGAAACGTTTAATGGTTATGTTTATGATTGGGTTATGTTTAGTTGCTTGTTCAAACAATAAATCAACAACGACAACAACAGAGAACAATACAACTCAAAATACGCCAACAACAACTACTACAGAGGATAAACAAATTAAATATGTAAGTGACTTAGGATTTAAAAATGTTACTAATGTTAACGGAAGTAAGTACTACCAAACCTATACACTTGATGAAGCAACAGCTGCACAAGGCGATGTCTATAATCAATGGTTATATACATGGGTAGAACCAAGTGAATATGTTGGGAAAACAGTTGATGTTTATCAATATACAGGAACAAAAGATAACAAAGATTATGATATTTATTTACTAATGAGCGGAGACAAAGAAATCGGTGGTTACTACTATGAAAAAGGAAAAGATATGTCTTCTGCAACAATTTTAGATAATTCAGTAACTGCCCGTATCGCATCTGACTTCCAAGCAACATGGGATAAGTTATTTAATATTCAAAAATAAAATAAAAAAATCCTCAGATTAATCTGAGGATTTTTTTACTCTATTAAACTAGCTTTCACAACATATCTTTCAGGTGTTGGCCCCATATAAACAAACGGATAACAAGTCACTAATGTAATCATTGATCTATCTGATGACTCGTAAATCCAATCATCATCTGGATCAACAATCTGAATATCTTGTATCTCATAAGTCAAGGTATTATCTAATGTCTCAATTGTAATTAACTCTCCAACCTCAACATGTTTTAAATTCCAAAAAATTTCTTCTCGGTGGCCGTAAAGTACTGAATTACCCACATCACCAATCATAGATGTGTCGTCATCTATTCCTACCCCTTTTGTCAAAATCGCATCAGATGTTCCAACACGGATTGGCAATAACTTGTCAAATGAAGCAATCTGCATCATCCCAACAATACTTTGATCGACATTCTCATTCGATGTTTCTTCCTTAGGAGTATTTTTTAATTCCTCCCATTGTTCCACCGATTCTTTAACTCCTTTATTCATCTCAATTAATGGATAAATTCCTATACCTAAACAAACTACACCAATCAAAATCAATAAAATTGGTATTATCTTCTTCATCACTTCTACACCTCTAACGCAAAGGAGAAGCACGTTAGTAGCGCCTCTCCTTTTATGATTACTGAACGTAATTTAAATTATCAAATGAAACAATTGTTTTTGTCTGATTATTTGCGTCAATATACTCAATCTCAACTACGTCACCTTCGCGGGTAATAGCTAACTCCGGTGAGATAGTGCTTGCTCCCATCAATAATAAATTAGTTTGATCTTTTAAAATAATCGTATAATAAGTATTTCCATCACTTTGACTCATTCCAAAACGCTCAACAGTCCCCTTAATTGACTTACGTTCTCCTGATGCAAGATTTGAAAAATCACCTTTTCCAAACATCAACTTCGTATAATTAGCACGAGCCTCACTTAATGTTTCACCTGTACCAACCATCGAATAATCTTTTACATTAACAAATGCATATTGCTTAACTAAACCTTGGTTATCCTTTAACGTCATAAAATACGTTGGTTCATTTTCAATATTTAATAACAATGGGAAACTCGCAGAATATGACATTTGTTGAACTTTTCCTTCTGCTGAACGCATCGCTGCAATCTCAGTTGCACCTGCAATTTTATAGAACTTTGTTTCCTTCGTTCTCGTATTCGATAACATAAATCCAACCGTTGATTCATCAGAGCTAGCTGAAGTCATACCAGTATAGAAATACCACTCTCCATCGACATACATATAATTACTTCCCTGAGTTGCTTGAATAATCCCTTTTTTAGCAAATAATGTATTGAAGAATCCGTTTGTATACCACCCCCAGTCATTAATTTGATTAATCACAAATGATTGTGGTTGGATACGGTCAATCCATGTTGGTGCCTCTTCAGTTGAATATTTATGAGTCTCTCCAGTTTGCGCATCAACCACTACTACTCCAGTCGCATCAGATCCACCATTAATTCCGACTTTCTTAGTATAAGTTGTCACAACCCAATAAGGGCGTCCTGAATCATCTAATTCAAATGAGAAATCAGTCAATCCTTCAAACATATTTCCTTCAAAATATACCTTACGTTTAATATCATCATTAAAGAATGCCGAAGGTAAATACTTTAAGTGAATTGGGTTTCCTTCTGCATCTTCTTGAACTAAACGTACATCCTGAGCATCAGTCGCTGAAACCATTATATATCCAGGGGTCCCCTCATGATTAGCAAACCACTTAATAATATCAATATGTTCAAGAGGTGCTACCCAGAATAACTCGTCATTCATACTAATTAACGTATAATCCCCAACATAAACCTGAGACCCCAAACCAACATCTTCTCCAAGCTTTTTCTCACCTAAACGGCGAGCATAATCTTCATCAACTGTTGGAATCTTAGATAAATCAACTGATGGAATCTCTTCAACAAATTCTTTTGTCTCCACATTACCAATTAAATCGTGATATTGTTTGCTCCAAAAAATAGGTAATGATGATAACTGATATCCAAAATAAATGATAATCATCGTCAGTAAAACAAACTTAATTTTTGAACCTGGAAAACTAATGGGATGTCCTTTAGCTATATCTTGAAAAATATAACGTACATCTTCATAAAAATAAGCAATAATTGCAATAATTAATAACCCGTAGAATAATCCAAATCCTTCTTCAAATCTAATATTTAAAGGTACTAATAATACATAATCCGCAATTAAAAATAAAACAATCAACGGAATAATTGTAACTAAAATATTACGTAATCTTTTCACATTATTCACTCCATTATTTAATAAGACGTATAAAAATTATTAATGTAATTATATCAAATCATGATATTTATTACCACACTTTCCCCTTACTACTATCATTTAGAAAACGACACCCTTCATCGCTTAATCTAGTAAAACCACTAAAATTCTTCATCACACTCTATATTATTAAAAGACTTTGAATGGTAGTCTTCAAAATTCACGACAAATAAAAAATCCTCGAAGTTTACCTCGAGGAAGATAATCAGAAAACACTTGGTGGAGATAGTGATAGAATTTGAAGTCTTTTTAGAATCTACGCCGCAAATCATAGATTCCAAATTTAGTTTTATTTATATTTGAGGAGTACAAAACTAATCTATAGGGAATAAGTATTCTTAAAAAATACTTGAATGACTTCCAAATTTCTATAGGTGATAAATTCGATGAAAACTCATGACAATTTTCATCAAAACTGACACTATCCTGTCATTAAATGACCATGTTTCCTAACACGTATATTATACTATAATTTTACATATTTTTGTGAATTTTTTTAAAAAGTTTGTGATTTTTTTATTTTTGTAATTAAATTTAATAAAAAAATAAGGTGAAATACTCACCTTATTTGCAAATTATTATTTTAACGCAGCACTAATTTCATCAATCATCATATTTGTTGAAGTAAATCCACCACTCGCTGTATACCAAATCCCAGCATTTAAATAAACAATGTGATCATTTACACTTGCATTTGTTGCATGAATTAATTCATTATCTAATAAAGCCGCAGCCGTTGATTCTCCTCCAATCGCAGCCCCACGATCAACAACAAATAGATAATCTGGGTTAACTTCTAAAACATATTCAAATGAAACATTTTGTCCATGTGTTGATACTTCAATATTTTCATCAGCTGGAATAAATCCAAATGTATTGTGGATGATTCCAAAACGAGAAACTTGACCATAAGCACTTACAGAACCATCATTAACTAACGTAATTAAAGCATTAGCTCCTGTTGCCGTTACAGCTTCATTTAAAGTCGCAACTGATTCCTCAATTTTAGCTAATTCTTCTGTAACAAACTCTTCTTTTTCAAAGATTTGACCTAAAACTATCATATTTTCTTTGAATGATTCTAAATAATTCTCATTATCAATTCCCATGGAAATAGTTGGCGCAATTTTTGATAATTCTTCATAGTAATCAGATTGACGTCCAGAAATAATAATTAAATCTGGTTGCATTTCATAAACAGCTTCTAAATCTACTTCTTTTAAAGAACCTGCATTAGCATATTCAGAACCATCAAATTTTGATAAATGTTCTGGCATTGAACTTGATTGTGGAACTCCTGTAATTTCAACCCCCATGTAATCTAATGAATCTAAAATTCCGTAATCGAAAACAACAACATTTTCTGGGTTAATTTCAACTTCTGTTTTCCCTAAGTCATGTTCAATTATTAAAGTTGTTGCTACTTCTTTATTTTCAGTTGATTTTACTTCTTCAGATACAGCTGTATCTTCTGCCGGTGCTTCCATTGCAGGTGCCTGTGAGCATCCTACCATTCCCATTGCCAAAACGGCCATCATTACTAATAAATTTTTCTTCATTTTTCTTTTCCACCTTTTCTTATATATTTAATCCTAGCCTAGTAATACACACAGATTTTTTTGTTATTAATCTCTTTAACTTCAAAATCCATATCATATAACTCGCTTAATGTTGATGCCTGCATAATTTCATCTACTGTTCCGCAAACCGAAATTTCACCGTTTTGCAAAGCAATAATTTCATCTGAATAACATGATGCAAAATTAATATCATGAATCACAATAATAACTGTTTTACCAAGCTCATCTGTAATACGACGTAACATCTTCATAATTTGCACACTATGCTTCATATCAAGATTATTTAAAGGTTCATCAAGTAAAATATAGTCAGTATCTTGTGCCAACACCATTCCGATAAAAGCGCGTTGCCTTTGGCCCCCACTTAACTCCTCTAAAAACTTATCCTGAATATCCTCAAGTTGCATATAATGAAGCGCCTCGTCAATCTTAGCTTGATCGACTTCCGTTAAATTACCTTGACTGTGTGGGAAGCGACCGAACGCGACTAAATCTCGAATTGTAAGTCGGACGCTTAAATGATTACTTTGCTTAAGTATCGCCAGGACTTTAGCTAATTCATTTGTTTTCCACTGTGATAACTCTTTTCCATCAATAAAGACTTCACCAGAATCTCTTTTCAACAAACGACTCATCATTCCTAATACGGTACTTTTCCCAGCACCATTTGGTCCGATAAATGAGGTAATCTTTCCCCTCTTAATTTGAAAAGAGACATCATTTACGACAGCTTTTGAACCATATTTCTTTGAAATATTTTTCACCTCAATCATACGCGCTCCTCCTTTAACAGAACATAAATAAAGTAAATCCCACCGACAAAGTTAATAATAACCCCAATTGTTGTACTAAATTGGAACACTCTCTCAACTAAGAACTGACCTCCAATTAACGATACAATACTAATTAATATTGCACCTGGAATTAAAACACTATGACGATAATCTTTAAATAATTGATAAGAGAGATTGGTTACCAGTAATCCTAAAAACGTAATAGGTCCTACAAGTGCTGTTGAAACAGCAACTAAAATTGAAACAACAACCAATAATTTTCGAACAATCTTATCGTAATCAATACCTAAATTAATCGCATGTTCACGCCCTAAAGATAAAACATCTAATCGCTTCATATCTTTAAATGCCCATAAAAATGTAACAACTATTGTTAAAAATGAAATCATTAATAAAGATGATTTAACATTATTAAAACTTGCAAACATTTTATCTTGAACGATTAAAAATTCATTTGGATCCATCACCATTTGCATAAATGAAGATAAACTACTAAATAAGGTTCCAAAAATCATTCCGAGCATTAGTAAGAAGAATAAATTCTGATTTTCCTGCTTGAACATAATACGAAATAATACTAACGAAAACAGAACCATTAAAATTCCAGCTAAAATAAAGTTAACATTCGAACCAATTAAAGCAACATTTGCTGATCCAAAAATAAAGACAATGACAGTTTGTAACATTGTATATAAGGAATCCAACCCAAGAACACTGGGCGTTAAAATCCGATTATTAGTAACTGTTTGAAAGATAACTGAGGATACTGCAATTCCCCCACCTGTTAACATAATCGCAATTAACTTTGGAATTCGTCTTGACAAAGCATATTGATAAGAATTCGGATTTAATCCGTATGCTAAATATAATACGCTAAAGCCAATCGCTAAAATGAGTAGGATACTAAAAAACTTACGACGTTGCATTTGATTTCCTCCTCATAATTAAAAATAAGAAGATAATGCTTCCAATGACACCTACCGTTAATCCAATCGTAACTTCGTATGGATAAATAACTAATCTACCAATCAAATCACAGATTAGTAAGAACAATGCTCCTAAAATAGCAGTATGACCTAAACTATTTTTTAGATTATCGCCTAAGTATAATGACACAATGTTAGGAACAATGAGGCCGATAAATGGGATAGCTCCAATAGTAATGACGATAACTGATGTAATTAAAGCAACAATCGTTAATCCAATATTCACAATCCACTTATGATTAAGACCTAAATTTGTTGAAAAATCTTCTCCCATTCCTGCGATTGTAAATTTATTAGCATATAAAAATGCAACGATAATAAGTGGAATACTTAAATAAATAAGCTCGAAATTTCCTTTCATCACATTTGTAAAATTTCCTTGAGCCCAAGATGAAATATTTTGGACTAAATCAAACTGATAGGCAATAAACGTTGTAATGGAGTTAACAACATTCCCAAGCATCATCCCGATTAAAGGGATAAATAAACTATTTTGAAATTTAATTTGCTTTAATATTCCCATGAATAAGAATGTTCCTGCTAAAGAACAAATAAAAGAAAAAAACATTTTATGTAGCGGAGATGCTCCAGCAAAGAATAACATAGCGATAAGCATTCCTAATTTAGCAAAATCGATTGTGGCAGCAGTCGTTGGAGAAACAAATTTATTTCGTGTTAATTGCTGCATAATTAAACCACAAATACTCATTCCAACCCCCGCAACTAATATACTTAGCAATCTCGGAATACGACTCACAAATAAAATAAATAATTGATCAATGTCTCCATTGATAACTGAATCTAACGTAACATTACTTGCTCCAACAAATACTGAAACAATAGACAGTATTAACAATAGAATTAATAAATATCGCTTCTTCAAATTCATACCTCTTCCCCGTTGTCAACATATTTACTCTCAATAAATTCTATGTTATAATTAATCCAACTTAATTGATAATTATTATCATTTGTTTTTATTATAACAGTTAACCAAGTAACATTCTTAACTATGTTTAGATTTTTATAACTATATTTAGGTTTTAGCCTTTTTATTGATAATAATTATTATTATCTTTTTATTTTTTTATATGGAGGGAAAAAAATGAACGATACAAACAAAAATAAAGCTCCAAATTCCGGTCTTTATGGCCCACAAGTTTTAGCATATATCTCAAATAATTACGATCGAAACTTAGTTTTAGAAGACGTTGCTAGCTACTTTCATCTTAATAAATGCTATTTTTGTTCTGTTTTAAAAAAGGAATTGGGGAAAACTTTCTCACAAGTTGTTAATGAAATTAGAATTGAAAATAGTAAACCACTACTCGAGGAAGGAAGATTATCAACCCTTGAAGTTGCATTAACAGTTGGATTTAATAATCAAAACTATTTCAATATGACATTCAAAAAAATAACAGGGATGACACCCCTACAATATCGTCGAATTGCAAATCAAAAATAAAAAAGGTCAAAGCACAAGCTTTGACCTTTTTTATTAATCTACTAATAATTCACGAAGTACACGTCCATCTGCTTCAGGCATTTCAAATCCTAAAATAGCTGCACATGTTGGAGCAATATCCACAACTTTAGCAACTGAGATTTCTTTTCCTTCAAGTACCCCTGGACCACTTAAAATTAAACATGGTTGCTCCCCTTTACTTGGGATATGTCCATGTGTACCACGACTTACACGATAATCATCATTCATAATTGGATTTTGATAATCAGCTAATAGATTCCATCCAAATGCGGCTCCTTCTTTAGCTTCTAATACAAATGTAAACTCTCCATTTAAACGATACGTTTTATTAACTTCCTCACGCGTAAAAATATGCTCAATATGTAATAAATCACGATTTTCGTTTAATAACTGATAAACCTTTTGAACCATTTCTTCATCTTTAGGATTTTTTAAATAAACTTGAGCAGATACAGCACTAGATTGGATATAAGCTTCCCAATCTGTCATTTTTCCATTCTCATCTACTGTTAATAATCCATTTTCAATTAATAATTTATTCGCATTAATATTCATATCCACATCAACTTGTCCATGATCTGAACAGAAAACAAACGTTGTTTTTTCATATAAATCATTTGCTTTTAAAGCATTTACAACGATTGCTAACATATCATCTAAATATTTATACGCATCTACTAATTTTTCAGATAATACCCCGTGTGAATGACGATAATGATCTGGTAATGTCATATGCATTAACATTACATCTGGTTGATATTTATTAATAACATATTCTGTTGCTTTTGCAGAAAATTTATCTGTTGAATAATAATTTGGTAACGTCCATGCTTCCGCACAATAGTCCCACATTTCCTGTGTTAAAACATCATTTGAATTTTTACGAATTTCAGATTCTTGTTCTTCTTTAGGATAATGAATTCCAGCACGTTGAACAACATAATCAACATTTGCTCCTACTAATGTTGGCCAACTATTAATAAATGCTGAATAACCATTTTCTTGAGCTAGTTCAGGTAGAATTTGAGCTTTATTTTGTGAACGTAACTCATACCAAGGTGCATTATTAACTAATGGTGTAAATACCTCATTTGTGATAATTCCATGTTTATTAGGATAAGTTCCTGAAACAATCGATGCATGAGCTGTATAAGTCATTGATGGATATACTGTCTCAACTGATTTTACAATTGATGCTTTTTTTAAAATTGGTCCAAACGTTGGTAACTGTTTTAAAATTTCAATATCTTTACCAATCATCGCATCTAATGACATCAATAATAATTTCTTCATATCATCCACGCCCTTTCTTTGCTGTCCTCAGATATAAAATAACTTTATTAATATGATGACATAATTTTGTATAAATGTCCAATATTTCCGCTCACGCCTTCCTTAGTCCACACGTATAGTAATATTGAGCTCAATCTCGACAAAAGCGATAAGGAGTGACACTGATGAAAGTATTAAATACTATTCTTATCATTTGTGGTTTATTATTATTTTACATCGGACTTCAAGCAGATACCCAAGCTCCTTCAAACTCTTCTGATTTTTCAAGCCTAAGATATCAGCTTGAACAAGGTAATATTGATCTCCGCCCTAATATCATTAAAGTTATTGATGAATTCTATCCGATGTAATAAAAAAATCCATTATTTCAAAATGAAATAATGGATTTTAATTTTATCCAAAAATAATTTTATAAATAACGTAAAACCAACCAAGTAATCCATGAATAATCGCCCATAAAATAGAGTGATGTGCTGTGTAAGAGATAACAACTGCAAGCATCATTCCTAAATTATAGCTTTTTCCTAGAACCGACATCATTCCCTTTCTTAGTTCATGTCGATAATCGTTTCTTAATTCTTGGCGAAGCTCTTCTTTAAGTTCCTCACGCCAATAATCCTTTTGTGAAGATGTACTTCCATCACTAATAACTTCACCTTCAACTACTTCAATATTATCTTCATAGCGATTCATATTAATTCATCCTTTAATTACTTTACTCGTTCTTTTAAAGCTTCTAATTCTTCAGCAGTAAATTGATAACGTTCCATACAGAAATGACAAACTGCCTCCGCACCGTGATCTTCATCAATCATCGCTTGGATTTCATTTTCTCCTAAACTAATAATTCCATTTTCAAATTTATCTTTTGAACATTTACATTCAAAATGAACATCATGACGATCTAAAATACGAACATTTTCCGAACCAAAAATCGTTTCTAAAATTTGTTCAGGAGTAAGACCTCCATCAATCATTTGAGAAACAGGTTTAATATTAGATAAAGCAGTTTCTAACTTCACTAATGTTTCTTCTGTAGCTCCTGGCATTACTTGAATAATAAATCCTCCAGCTGCTTTAACTGAGTTATCTGGTTCAACTAAAACCCCTACGCCAACAGCAGATGGAACTTGTTCAGATACTGCAAAATAATACGTAAAGTCATCACCAATTTCACCTGATTGTAACGGAACTTGTCCTGTGAAATAATCTTTTAATCCTAAATCCTTTGTCACTGATAACTGCCCATCAGTTCCAACAGCCATCCCTACATTTAATTTTCCTGAATTATATTGGAAGTGTACTTCTGGATTCGTAACATATCCACGTACAATACCTTTTGAGTCTGCATCTACAATAATTGAACCGATTGGTCCATTTCCATTAATACGAATAGTAATTGTTTCTTCACCTTTTAACTGGCTTCCCATCATAGCAGCAACCGTTAAAGTTCTACCAAGAGCAGCCGAAGCAGTTGGCCAGCAACCGTGACGACGACGTCCTTCTTCAACTAAATTTGTTGAACTTACAGCAAATGCACGAATTTGATCATCAAATGCTAATGCTTTAACTAAATAATCTTTCATTTAATGTGCCTCCTTGTTGTCTCTTTTATTTCTTAGGAAATCATTTTTATGTTGTCTATGATAACAAAAATACACTTATTTTTCTACTCATTATTGTCAGTATTAATTTTATATTGAGCTAATAGGAAAAATTTATTTACATCATCTCATAAAAAAACCGTTTCTCTAATGAGAAACGATTTTTTTATTATAACTCTTCAATTGGAGGTAATTCATCCTTTGAATGAGTTAATGTTGATTTTAATTGATAATTATTATTTTCACGCACTAATTTGAAATTAGCTTGTTTTTTATCATCTTTATTAGAGCTACTAATTGTATAAGCTGTTGTTTCTAAGTGACCTTTTTCAACTAACTCATCAATTTGTTCTTTCGTTAATGTTTCATACTCTAACAATGTTTCAGCGATTAATTTTACTAAATCTTGATTTTGCTCAAGAACCTTGCGACAACGTTCATAACATTCACTAATAATCTCATGAATTGCCTCATCAATTTGACGTGCTAAATGATCAGAGAAGTTCTTATCTTTATTATAGTCACGTCCTAAGAATACATTTCCACTACGTTGTTCGTATTGGATAGGCCCTAATTTACTCATCCCGTATTCAGTAACCATCGCACGTGCAATAGCAGTTGCTTTTTGGAAGTCATTATGAGCTCCCGTTGTTACCTGGTGGAACGTTAACTCTTCTGAGACACGTCCAGCTAATAATCCAGTAATACGGTCTAATAAATCTTGTTTAGTTTGTAAATAAGTTTCCTCTTCAGGAAGCATTAAAGCATATCCTCCCGCTTCTCCACGAGGAATAATTGTAACTTTATGTACAATCTCTGCATTTTCAAGTTTTAATCCAACAACAGCATGTCCTGCTTCATGATAAGCAACAACACGTCGTTCTTTTGGTGAGAATACTTTTGATTTTTTAGCAGGTCCCATCATAACGCGATCCGTTGCTTCATCGACATCACGCATTTGAATTTCTTTACGATTTTCACGAGCTGCTAATAAAGCAGATTCATTTAATAAGTTTTCAAGATCCGCTCCACTAAATCCTGGTGTACGTCTTGCAATATCTTCTAAACGTACTTCAGGTGCTAAACGTTTATTACGTGCATGCACTTTTAAGATTGCTTCACGTCCTTTAACATCTGGACGACCAATTGTAATTTGACGGTCAAAACGTCCTGGTCGTAATAAAGCCGGATCTAAAACGTCTGGACGGTTAGTTGCAGCCATTACGATAATACCTGAATTTGGACCAAATCCGTCCATCTCAACAAGTAACTGATTTAATGTTTGTTCACGTTCATCGTGTCCTCCACCCATACCAGCTCCACGTTGACGCCCTACTGCATCAATCTCATCGATAAAGATAATACAAGGCGCTGTTTTCTTCGCAGTTTGGAACATATCGCGTACACGACTTGCCCCTACCCCTACGAACATTTCAACGAAATCAGAACCTGAAATTGAGTAGAAAGGTACTCCAGCTTCTCCTGCAACTGCACGAGCTAATAACGTTTTACCTGTACCTGGAGGCCCTACTAATAAAATACCTTTTGGAACACGTGCTCCCATTTCATTATACTTAGCTGGACTTTTTAAGAAATCGACAACCTCAACCAATTCTTCTTTCTCTTCATCATTTCCAGCAACATCTTCGAACGAGATTCCTTCTTGTTTAGATAATTTAGCACGGCTCTTACCAAAATCAAACGCCTTATTATTCCCTCGTTGTGCTGATTTAAACATAAACATGATGACACCTAGGAATAAAACAGTTATTAACGCGTAAGAAAGGAATGACCATATCTTACCTACACTTGAAGCTAATTTATTATTAATTTCAATGTTATTTGATAATGCTAAATCATAAATACGTGACAATTCCGAATTTGGAACATTTGCAGTATAGATAGTTTTCTTTCCATCTACCATCATTTCACCTTGAACAGACCACATATTTTGATTGTCTTCACCATCTACTGGTTGAACATATAATGAAACAATTTTTCCTGATTCTAAATCACTTAATAATTGTTCATAACGTGGCTCTTCAATTTTCTGTGTTTCCTGTGGAATAAATAAGAAACCATATAACCCTAAAACAATGATAAATAGAATAAAGTAGATTCCAATACTTTGTGGACCTTTTTTATTAAAACTACTTTTCTTTTTCATGCTTTTAATTTTATCTTTTGGATTAATTGGCGGCATCTTCGCACCTCTTTCTTAATTCATGTAGACTTCTTCTTTAAGAATTCCTACATATGGTAAATTTCTATAATACTCATCATAATCTAATCCATAACCAACAACAAAGGCTTTTGGAATTGTAAATCCAATGTATTTTGGTTCCATTACAACTACTCGACCTTCTGGTTTATCCAACATTGTTACTACTTCAACACTTGCAGCTCCGCGATGTTTTAAAAGTGCGATAACTTTATCTAAAGTAAATCCTGTATCTACAATGTCTTCAACAATAATGATATGACGTCCCTCTACTGAGATATCAATATCTTTTAAAATCTTAACTTGTCCAGTTGAAGCGGTTCCCCCATGATAACTAGAAACATCCATAAACTCAATTTGAACTGGAATATTCATGCACTTCATTAAATCTCCGATAAACGGAACAGATCCTTTTAATAACCCTAATAAAACCGGTTTTTTATCCGCATAGTCGATTTCTAATTGCTTCGCTAATTCTGCAGCTTTAGCTTCGATTTGTTCAGTTGTTAATAAAATTTCTTTAATATCGTTATGCATCTTCTTCATTCCCTCCGAGGTGACAATAATCAATTGTAATCGTTTTACCATTTAAATGTTGTTGACAATAAGATGATTTTTTTAAAAGTGGAATCCAGATAATTCGATCATTCGAATCTGTAATAATCGGCCATGTATCTCTTAAATGTTTGGGAACTCTACATTCAATCATAATTTCTTTAATTTTTTTCGTTCCATGTCCGTTCATTAGAGTGATACGATCACCTGGTTTGCGTGTTCTAACCTTTAAAGGTAATTCTATTTCATTATAACACAAATCAACTTTATTAATGCAAGATTTTTCCGTTTTTTCATCGACTTTGTTCTCCCTTATACACAAAGTAGAACCTTGAGGTAAGACAAGCGTAGAATCTACATCTAAAATCATCTCATATGGCTCTATTTCATCAAGCATTGTAGAGAATTGTACTATATCATAGGCTATAACACAACAAATTTGATTAGGTAACGTCACGCTCAAATTAGGTTTTGAACTCTGCATAACTGACAGTACTTCTTCAATATGTACAGTTTGAATATCCTTTATCATAAACTGCTGAAGAATTCGTTTAATCAATCGTCTTGATAAGCTTTTAGGAAGGCTATTTATAAAACTTCTTGAAACTTTAAATACTCCCTTAATTTCAGAAACTTCATTCATTAATTGATCAACCTGTAAATTAAAAAACGCTTCATCTTCACTTAACTGCTCACTAATGCTTCGAGAATGTTCATAAACAGAAAAAGTTTCTTCTGCTAAAGCTGGAATAATATATTTTCGAATTCGATTACGAGTATACACATCGCTTTGATTTGATTCATCCTCTCTGTACTCAATTCTAGACTCACTACAATACTTGTAAATATCATCTTTTGTTACCTCGATTAATGGTCTAATTATTTTCAATCCGCAATACTCCACTATCGGTTCTATTCCAATTAAACCACTAACTGTACTATGATATAAAAGTCTATAAATTTGTGTTTCTAAATGATCATCGGCATGATGCGCTGTCACAATACAATCTGCTTTATAATTAGCAGCAACTCTTTTAAAAAAGTTATATCTTTCTCTTCTCGCATATTCATGAAAATTTTCATTAGTTAAACACTTAGGTAAATAATAAACCTCATAATCTAATCCATTTTCTAATGCTATTTTGTTAACTAGAACCTCGTCTAAATCTGAGTTTTCACGCTTCTTGTGATTCACATGAGCTACAACTAAATGAAGGTTATACAGTTCTTTAATTTCGACTAGCAAATTTAGTAATGCCATTGAATCTGCCCCGCCTGAAACTGCGACAACAACTGATTTATTTTTCTCCAATAAATTGTATTTTTTTATCGTCCTTAATATAACCTTTTTCATTTAATTCTATTTCTCCTTGCCCTTTAAAAAACGCTTATTATCTATTATATCCATTTTGAGGTAAAAAAAAAGCATTCCCCTTACTTTCATACACTTTTTCTTAATATCCTCCAAACAACAAAAAATCAGATCCTAGATAGAATCTGATTTTTAAATTTATAATGAGCTCATTATTACAAATTAAACTTCAACAAATGACATGATTCGCGACTATCACATCATTCAAACCGGTCCCTTTACATATTCGGAACCTTCGAATACGCCCCTGTATCCGAAATAACGATTTACAAAATCGTGGATAATATTCAATTGTTTGTCCGAACACGTCCCTACTCTAGTAGGACACTTCCATCATAAAATGGTTTTAAAATTGGATGAACACATAAAACTTTTTAAAAAAATATAAATCTTACTTAAAAACAAATAATTTTCAATGAGATTTCTATTATAACTACTTATATGGTGCCAGCCATAAAATAGTCAACCAATCTCCAATTTATAATAAATAATCAATTACTTTATTAAGGCTAGTAACCTGACCCTTGAACCTAGTACCCTACTAAAATTAATTTGTCGTTGTATAAGTTAATAACTTAACTAATATAATTCAAATAAATATTTAAAATTTATATCACTATTTTAGGAAAGTGACCATCCTTACATATTTTTGATTACACACACTTGTTGTCATTGTTTTAGGCCCATGACCTGCCTCGCACACTTTAATCTACACACACAATTTTAACTTTCTGGATTTTACACACACTCGTTGTCACTGTTTAGGTCAGCAACTTACCTCGCACACTTTTTTTCTACACACACACTTTTAACTTTCTGGATTTTACACACACTCGTTGTCATTGTTTTAGGCCCATGACCTGCCTCGCACACTTTAATTTACACACACAATTTTAACTTACTGGATTTTACACACACTTGTTGTCATTGTTTTAGGCCCATGACCTGCCTCGCACACTTTAATCTACACACACAATTTTAACTTTCTGGATTTTACACACACTCGTTGTCACTGTTTAGGTCAGCAACTTACCTCGCACACTTTTTTTCTACACACACACTTTTAACTTTCTGGATTTTACATACACTCGTTGTCACTGTTTTAGGTCAGCAACACTTTAACTTTCTTTTTTTATACACACACTGTTTTTAACTTTCTGGATTTTAATCTACACACAATTTTAACTTACTGGATTTTTTATATACTCGTTATCACTGTTTAGGTCAGCAACTTACCTCGCACATTTTAATCTACACACACTTTTAACTTACTGGATTTTTTATATACTCGTTATCACTGTTTTTTCACTGCACATTTTACTTTTAACTTACTGGATTTTACACACACTTGTTGTCACTGTTTAGGCCAGCAACTTACCTCGCACACTTTGATCTACACACACAATTTTAACTTACTGGATTTTTTACACACTCGTTGTCATTGTTTTAGGCCCATGACCTGCCTCGCACACTTTAATTTACACACACAATTTTAACTTACTGGATTTTACACACACTCGTTGTCATTGTTTTAGGCCCATGACCTGCCTCGCACACTTTAATTTACACACACAATTTTAACTTACTGGATTTTACACACACTCGTTGTCATTGTTTTAGGCCCATGACCTGCCTCGCACACTTTAATTTACACACACAATTTTAACTTACTGGATTTTTTATACACTCGTTGTCACTGTTTAGGTCAGCAACTTACCTCGCACACTTTAATTTACACACACAATTTTAACTTACTGGATTTTTTATACACTCGTTGTCACTGTTTAGGTCAGCAACTTACCTCGCACACTTTAACTTTCTGATTTTACACACACTCGTTGTCACTGTTTTAACTTACTGGACTTTTTTTACTTTAACGTTGATTTTCACGTTGTCATTGTTTTAGGTCAATGACTTACCTTGCACACTTTGATCTACACACACAATTTTAACTTACTGGATTTTACACACACTTGTTGTCACTGTTTTAGGTCAGCAACTTACCTCGCACACTTTTTTCTACACACACACTTTTAACTTACTGGATTTTTTATACACTCGTTGTCATTGTTTTAGGCCCATGACCTGCCTCGCACACTTTAATTTACACACACACTTTAACTTACTGGATTTTGCACACACTCGTTGTCACTGTTTAGGTCAACAACTTACCTCGCACACTTTTTTCTACACACACACTTTAACTTTCTGGATTTTTTACACACTCGTTGTCATTGTTTTAGGTCAATGACTTACCTCACACACTTTGATCTACACACAATTTTAACTTACTGGATTTTACACACACTTGTTGTCACTGTTTAGGCCAGCAACTTGCCTCGCACACTTGAATCTACACACACACTTTTAACTTACTGGATTTTACACACACTCGTTGTCATTGTTTTAGGCCCATGACCTGCCTCGCACACTTTAATTTACACACACACTTTAACTTACTGGATTTTACACACACTCGTTGTCACTGTTTAGGTCAGCAACTTACCTCGCACACTTTTAACTTACTGGATTTTTTACACACTCGTTGTCACTGCTTTAGGCCAGCAACTTGCCTCGCACACTTTCATCTACACACACTTTTAATTTACTTGGTTTTACGCACACTCGTTGTCACTGTTTAGGTCAGCAACTTACCTCGCACACTTTGTTTACACACACACTTTTAACTTACTGGATTTTTTACACACTTGTTGTCACTATTTTAGGTCAGCAACTTACCTCGCACACTTTAATCTACACACAATTTTAACTTACTGGATTTTTTACACACTCGTTGTCACTGCTTTAGGCCAGCAACTTGCCTCGCACACTTTCATCTACACACACTTTTAATTTACTTGGTTTTACGCACACTCGTTGTCACTGTTTAGGTCAGCAACTTACCTCGCACACTTTGTTTACACACACACTTTTAACTTACTGGATTTTTTACACACTTGTTGTCACTATTTTAGGTCAGCAACTTACCTCGCACACTTTAATCTACACACAATTTTAATTTACTAGATTTTACACACACTCGTTGTCATTGTTTTAGGCCCATGACCTGCCTCGCACACTTTAATCTACACACAATTTTACTGGATTTTTTATACACTCATTGTCACTGTTTAGGTTAGCAACTTACCTCACACACTTTGTTTACACACACACTTTTAACTTACTGGATTTTTTACACACTCGTTGTCATTGTTTTAGGTCAATGACTTACCTCACACACTTTTTTTCTACACACGCACTTTAACTTACTGGATTTTACACACACTTATTGTCACTGCTTTAGGCCAGTAACCTGCCCCGCACACGTTGATCTACACACACACTTTTAACTTACTGGATTTTTTACACACTCGTTGTCATTGTTTTAGGTCAATGACTTGCCTCGCACACTTTAATCTACACACACACTTTTAACTTACTGGATTTTTTATACACTCGTTGTCACTGTTTAGGTCAGCAACTTACCTCGCACACTTTAATCTACACACACTTTTTTCTGGATTTTACACACACACTTGTTGTCACTGTTTAGGTCAGCAACTTACCTCACACACTTTGATCTACACACACACTTTTTTCTGGATTTTTCACACACTCGTTGTCACTGTTTTAGGCCCATGACCTGCCTCGCACACTTTGATTTACACACACACTTTTTTCTGGATTTTTTACACACTTATTGTCACTGCTTTAGGCCAGCAACTTACCTTGCACACTTTGTTTACACACACACACTTTTAACTTACTGGATTTTTTACACACTCGTTGTCACTGTTTAGGTCAGCAACTTACCTCGCACACTTTGATCTACACACACACTTTTAACTTACTGGATTTTTTACACACTCGTTGTCATTGTTTTAGGTCAATGACTTACCTCACACACTTTGTTTACACACACACTTTTTTCTGGATTTTACACACACTTATTGTCACTGCTTTAGGCCAGCAACTTGCCTCGCACACTTTGATTTACACACACACTTTTTTCTGGATTTTTTACACACCTATTGTCATTTTTTAAGGCTAATGACTTGCCTCACACAAATTTAAATACCTCATTGCCATTGGATACATGTATTAACACTCAACATTTCACTGAAAACAGATAAAATTAATTAGTTTAGATGATAGACGAGCTTCTTTTATGTTGCCAGCCATAAAGAAATCTCATCTATCTTCCTGTTATCTATCTTGCTAAAGTTTTATGATGCATATTGCGCTTGAACTATCGATTGTCTACGATATTGAACGACTAATACCATCATATCGTCTTTTATTTTTCCTTTATTTTTATTAACGGTTAGTTGTAACAAACTCTTAGCCAATACTTTTGGCGTTTTGTCAACTTGATATAAAATTGTCTGTTTTAATTGTTCGATATTTCCATACTGTTCAATGATTCCATCACTGCACATGATTAAAATATCATTATCTTCTAAATTTAACGTTACATGGTCGACTACTTGATCTACCATAACTCCAACGGGTAGTTGAGCTAAATTGATTAGTTCTATTTGATGATCACGCACTAAGAATGTTGGGGTTGCGCCGTTTTTATAAAACATGGCTCTTTGTCTTTCTCGGTCAATCATACAAATATCTAACGAAAAGAATCGTTCCTCTGTATTGGAATGTTGTCGTAATTGTTGTAAGGTTTGGATGGCTGTTTTAACAGGGATATTAAAACTTAACAAACATTTTAAAATTTTAAGAGCTTCTGAGCTCTCTTTATGGGCAGCTTCTCCATTTCCCATTCCATCACTTATTGCAATAAAGGTTTGACCATTACTGAAATTCTCATACATATAGCTATCACCTGAAATTTTATTTCCATCTTTTCCAACATAGGAGACAGCGTGATCAATTTTAAATAAGTTCGATGAATAAACTTTAATTTTTGTTTGTTTACCTTTTGTTTTCTCAACAATTAACCGAAGTGGCTCATTCATTATACTCTCTAGTATCGTTTGAATGGACAACAGCGTCAACTCTTTCGGGGGTGAATTAATAACTAAATCCATCTTGATGAGTCTAGGATATAAACTCTTAATCTTAATATCTGCACACCGCACATGAAGCTTATCAAGCTCCTCCTTAATACGATTAAGTTGAAGTTCAAAATCATGACGATCATACATGATTGATTGCATCATTTGATCAATCACCATACGGATACAATCCATGATGACATCAACTTTAATCAACTGACCATGACCAATGAATTCATACATCGATTTAATTAACTGTTGAAAGTTAACCAATTGATTGAATAGCTGGCTAATTGTATAAATATTCAACTTCTCTTTAGCCTCGCGTTTTGGTCTTGGCGAAAATGTCTTTTTCATTTTCGATACAAGTTCCATAACATCTCTCCTCCTACAGAATAACCAATTGTCCCCCCGGGCTCAATTCGTAAGCCTATATTACCACCCTGCAAGTTGATATTTTGTCACTTTGTTGGAGTGTTTTAGTCTTTTGAAAGACAGAATTAGCACCTCTTCGTCAGAGAGTTTAAAAATTATTCAGCCTTTTGACTTTGTTTTACAGCACTCGGCAGTAATTGATGTTAAAACCTTTGTAACGTTAAGTAGAAAGTAGAATAAAAAATCTCAAACTTGCATATAATAAATGCTCATTTTTAAATTTTGATATTAAATGTTAAATTTTGTCCAAATAAAAAGGTCCCTCTATCTACGATAAAGTGACCTTTCTAATATTAATAAATAACAGCTTTTCCTCGCCATCCACCACGTTTGAAACGAACTAGGAAAATAATTGCACGGACACATTCATCAAGAGCCAT
Organism: Turicibacter sanguinis; assembly: GCF_013046825.1. Classification (NCBI taxonomy): domain Bacteria; kingdom Bacillati; phylum Bacillota; class Erysipelotrichia; order Erysipelotrichales; family Turicibacteraceae; genus Turicibacter; species Turicibacter sanguinis. The sequence continues at coordinate 815,915 of NZ_CP053187.1, forward strand.
CGCTATCCAGATACCAGGAAGTCCCCATCCTAATACAATACCGAATACGTATGATAAAAGCGTCGCAATACCCCACATCGATAAAATCCCGACATAGACCGGATACTGCGTATCTCCCGCTGCTTGCATTGAACGAACCAAAACTAAATTCACAGCTCGTCCTAATTCTAAAAATATTTCGATGAACGTGATAGTCTTTAATAAACTTAAAATTTCTTGATTACTCGTAAAAATCCCAAAAATCACATCACTAAACATATAAACCGTAATTGATACCCCGAGTGTAACTGCCATTGCCGGCCATAATGTCTTAAGCCCACGTTGATATGCCGCGTCCTCTTCCTTTGCTCCGACTAAATGCCCGACAATAATCTGATTCGCTTGTGCAACAGCCGATGAATATAAAAATGAAAACCACGCAATCATATTTGCATAAACACGCGCCGTAATAACGATTGTTCCTAACATATTCACACACGTTAAAATAATCATTTGTGAAACATTATACGCCACACTTTCTCCACCAGCAGGCAACCCAATTCGAATTAACTGTTTAAACGTCTCACGGGGAAATGGCCTTAAATATTTAATATGTAAATCCCCCGAAACACTTTTAACAAATACACGATACACTAAAATAACTCCAATAAAGCGACTAAATACACTCGAAACTGCAATTCCGGCTATTCCCATTGAAGGAAGTAACAGAGCATTTCCAACAATATTTAATACATTCACAATAATTGAAACATACATTCCCTGCTTCATTAAACCATTACTTCTAAAAATTGCAGAGAAACTCATAAATAAAGCTTGTAAGAAAATCAGTCCTCCAACAATATTTAAATACACTTTAGCATCAGCCATTAATTCAGTTGGCATCTTTAAAGCATTAAACATCGCGTCACTGCCTAAAAATAATCCTGCACTAATAATCAAACTAAAAATTAAATTCGTAAAAATTCCAACCGTATAAATTTCAGATACCTTTTCTTTATTCCTTGACCCTAAATATTGTGTAACCATAATCGTAATAGCCATTGTTACAATACTAAACGTAATCGTCACAAAATTCATAATCGTATTAACATTTCCAATTGCTGCAACAGATTTCTCAGAATACTGGCTCATCATAAACTGATCCACATTTCCAACCAACATCTGTAACACTAACTCGATAAATATAGGCCATGTTAATTTAAACAATGAACTTCTTTTATCAATCTCTAACGTATTCATCTTCTTCTCCTCATTATTTATTGAATTTTTTTCTCCTTAAATGCAACAAATCTGGATTATAACACCCACTATTACCAATGTAAACAAATTTTTAAATCCTATTGACTTTTTATTGTAGCAATAATATATTGTATATATACTGTATATACAATATAACAAAGGTGATGCAATGGAAATCATTATAAGCAACTCAAGTAAGAAACCAATTTATGAACAAATAACATCTCAGATTAAAAATCTAATCATGAACGGGGCTTTACAAGAAGGCGATGCCCTTCCCTCAATGAGAGCCTTAGCTAAAACTCTACACATCAGTGTCATTACAACAAAAAGAGCCTATGAAGATTTAGAACGCGATGGCTTCATTGAAACGGTTGTAGGAAAAGGGAGTTTTGTTGCGACTCACAACTCCCATCTACTTAAAGAAGAACAACAAAGACAAATCGAAGATTATTTAACAAAGGCTGTCTCACTTTCAAAAAGCTGTGGTATCTCTTACGAAGAATTAACTGAAATCTTAAATGTTCTATACCATGAGGAGGTATAAAAATGGAACACGCCATTAACGTGAAAGGATTAACTAAAAACTATCCCAATTTTTCAATCAATAATATTAATTTAGTTGTACCTAAAGGTTACATCGTTGGTTTAATTGGAGAAAATGGAGCTGGGAAAAGTACCACCATTAAATCAATCTTAAATCTTATTAATAAAGATAGTGGTTCAATCGAAGTATTTGGACTAGATCATTCAAAATATGAACTAGAAATTAAGCAACGAATCGGAATCGTCTTTGATGAAAGTCATTTTCCTGATCAATTAAAAGCTAAAGATATTAATACAATGATGAAAAATATTTATCAAAATTGGGACACTCCCCTATTTAATCAGTATTTGAAGCAATTTAAACTTCCTGAAAATCAGATCATTAAAGAATTCTCTCGTGGAATGAAGATGAAATTATCTCTCGCCACCGCACTAGCTCATCATCCCAAACTATTAATTTTAGATGAACCGACAAGCGGCCTTGATCCGATTGTACGTAATGAAATTTTAGATATCTTCTTAGATTTCATTCAAGATGAAGAACATTCAATCTTAATTTCAAGCCACATCACCTCTGATCTTGAAAAAATAGCAGACTATATTACGTTTATCCATGAAGGAAATATCATTTTTTCCGAATCAAAAGATGCATTATTAAATGACTATGTCATTATTAAATGTCGTGAGCAAGAACTAACACAAATTGATCCAATAGATATTATCCACAGCAAAAAAACTGGGCAAATTTATGAAATACTCGTTAAAGATAAACAAAAAATGGAGATTAAATACCGAAATCTAATTATGGATCAGCCAAGTATCGAAGATTTAATGCTTATTTATATCGGGGGAATGAAATAATGAAAGGACTTATCTTAAAAGACTTATTAAATTTGCGTAAAAATTTAAAAACAATCATTATCATGTGTCTATTCTACACACTCTTATTTTCAACTTTAAATCCAACATTTCTTTCTGGCATGATTACCATTTTATTTGCAATGCAAATCCTTACAACATTCTCATACGATGATTACTCTAAATGGAATATGTACGCTCTATCGTTACCTATTACCAAAAAGCAACTTGTTTTAAGTAAATATATTTTAGGAATTTCTTTTATTATTTTTGGGGGAGTTTTCTCATTTATTTTAACTTCTCTACTTAGCCTCTTTAAAGGGAGCTTTATACTTGGGGATCTGGTCGCCTCAATAATTGGAAGCACAGGAATTATGATTCTCATGATTCTTATCCTACTTCCTCTTATTTTTAAATATGGAGTAGAACGTAGCCGCATCATGCTATTAGCTATCTTTGCGATTCCAACCGTTTTAATCCTTATTATTAGTAAAGTCTTAGCTTTAACAGGCATTCCTTTCCCATCAGAAGAACAATTGAATGCTCTATTACCAGTCATCTGTATAATAGCCACCCTTATTCTGATTGCTGGAAGCTACGTATCATATATGACATCAGTTAAAATTGTCACTAAAAAAGAATACTAATTAAAAGGAGATGGATATCCATCTCCTTTTAATTAGGCATAAAAAAACTCCCCTTCGATTTGAAGTGGAGTTTAAATATATATTTTAAACTAAGATCGTCTTAATTAGTTAGAGCGACGACGTTGAGTTTTTAAATTCTTTTTAAGACTAGTTTGTTTCTCATCGCTATCTTTTAAGAAATTAGTGATTGCCTTGTCTAAGTCTAAAGCTGGACGTGCAGGTCTTTCTGGACGTGCAGGTTTCATTGAAAGGTTAATTTTCCCTTCTGGTGTTACCTCTTTAACGCGTACAGTTACTTCTTGACCAACGCTAACAACATCTTCAACTTTTTCTACGAATTTTTCAGATAATTCACTGATGTGAACAAGTCCTGATTTACCATTTTCTAATTCCACAAATGCACCGAACTTCTTAACACTCGTGATTTTACCGTTTAACTTTTGACCAGCTGTGATTGACATAAAAATCGACAGTCCTCCTCATAATATTTATATTAATTAATTTTCGTTTGATTCCTGTGAATCTTCTGGAAGCTTAAAGATTATTTCACCTTCCTCGGATTTAAAATACTTCTCGCGGGCAAGTTGAGCAATATAGTCTTCATTCTCAAGTTTGCTTATTTCATCGCGATAATATTCCTCTTTTTCAGATAACTCTGAATATTGTTCTTCATACTCAGCAAGTAGTGCTTTAGCTTCGGAAAGTTTAGTAAGACGCTCTGTATACATAAAATAACCAGTAGTGACCATAATTCCAACCAAAACAGTCAGTGTTAAAAAGCGTTTGAAAAATTTTTTTCTTCTAATTTTTCGATTCTGTTTCGTTATTAGTGTTAGTTTTCTTGCCACGTCGTCTCACCTTCTTTTTCTTCGTAAACCAAATTCCTAACTTAGCAAAAGGAGTGTAAAATATAAGCTTTAAAATTCTAAGAAACACAATTATTATATCAGAAACAAGCTTGTAAATAAACATAATGGGTGAAATAACTAGGATAATAACCAATTTTTTAATGAACTTTGCTACAATAAACAGGCTTTCTCCCAACATTTCGAGGTCATGATGCAGATTTTGTCTCATAAACTTATAATATAGAATAACACCCAAAGCTAAGAAAAGTAATATGTACAGGTGAAAAATACCTTCATTAACATTATAAATATATATGAATGTGAGGGGGATTTGGATAGTCCAATATAGAATAATCCATGCTATTTGGACGATTTTGTTAAACAATTGATTCTTAACAATCGTCACACAATCAAACGTTATTCCAATAAAAATTCCGTACAAAATAGCATGAATCATTAAGGCGAATTGTGTATTTAGACTCATCTAAATAATTTGCTAAAGATTCCTTTTGAGTCTTCCCCCACTGTTTGAAAATCATCGTATTCATATCCAGTGATATACCCAATAATCGATAGCTCTCCTTTTTCAAGATCAAGATTTTTCAATTCTAAATCCATTCCCCTAACAGTTAAAATCCCCATTGTTGTATCAATAGTAAACAACTCACTATCAAAACTTAATAACTTGGTTATACCTGTCACATCCATCAATTTACGTTCTTTCATCATAACCTGGTGGTGACCAAGTAAAGTGCTTGGCTTCTGTTTCATGTACGATTCTTTCTCATAAATGTTCATAGTCTCTTTTCCCTCCATTATCTGTTATCAATAAAAGTTATGTAATATTAACAACAAATATAACTAAAGGAAAAGAAGTCATTGTTTCTACCTTTTATTTTATGCTTAATCTCACTCGTTGTTCTAACAAAATGACAGATTTCTTTGAAATTAAAATCACTTTTTATCAATTAAAATAGTTTTTTGTTAATTTACTCTAACTTTCTTAATAAAAACTTCATTATCATACTAATTAAAAAATCAAATATCATCACAATCAAAATTAAAATAATCGTCCATCCAAAAACTCCAGCCATATTTAAATACGTCTTCTCATAATTAAGTGCCTGTCCAATTCCAATCCGACTTTGAGCCATAACTTCTGCCATTACCATCACCTTAAAAGCAAGACCGAGCGTTGCCTGTACACCACTACTTAAAGCATAAATTAAATTAGGATAATAAAGCGCAAAAAACTTTTCAAATATTGTGCATCCAAATAATAGACACACATCTTTCAAATCACTATCTACCTTTTTAATTGATCCGACTACCAACTCATAAATAATAGGAAAAATAACTAATCCCACAATAATCGTCGGTCCTAAATCACGACCAAACCAAATTAAGAGAATTAAAATTAATGAAACCGTCGGAATCGTCCGGAGCAATATCATCGCCGGATTTAACAACGCCGCAACTACTTTATAATAACCCGCTAAGATGCCAACAACTAAAGATAAAACTAAAATACACACAAAAGTTACAAGCGTCCTAACAACTGTGACTGAAATAATTTCAATAAATGTTGTGCCTCTTATAATCGTAAAAATCTCCATTAAAATAGATTCACCAGATGGGAGAATTAATGGTTTTCCAACCGAAAATGAAAAATATTCATAAACGACTAAAACAATAAACATCGAAATAACAGTATATATTTTCATGTACTCCCCCCCAGTGCATCTAATAATAAAAAAAGCACTCGAATAATGCTCTCAAACTGAATTCACAAAAATCACCAATAACTGATGAACGTTAAGTTAAACAACAGATTGAAATGCATATTCAAGTGCTAAGTGACAATAACTTGGTAGGTGGTCTTTCCCCTACAAAACAAGTCGGCTACCAAACCGAATTTCAAGTTATCACCGTTTATAATATGTTCAAATCTACCTCATTTATTCCAAAAATTATTTATCATTTTCTAAATAATAAAAATCATCATCCGGTAATGCTCCACCTATCGTTTTCGAATCAAACTCATAAAGTTTTTCTAAATATAAATTAATCTCATCCTGCGCCTCTTTAGCCGTTTTAAAAATTAAATGTGAATTAGGAACAGAGGCGGCAATAATAGCTTCAGGCGTTTCAAGCCCTGTTGCATTAGCCTCAATCGCCATTTCATTCGGAGACTCATTTGCAAAATTAACGCTTGCCGCTACCTGTGCTAATAGTGACTCCACAACTCCTGGATTATTTTCAATTAAATCACTGTGAACAAAAAGGCTCGCCTGTGGATAAGACGTCACATCATAAAGAGTTCTCCACTCTTCTTGAAAATCAGCTACCAAATTAGCATTCTCAACCTTCGTCTTCAAAACCGATAAAGAAGGTTCCGCAATAACCGCTATCTCAATTTCCCCCGCAGCAAACATCGACTGAACATCAGTCACACTATTCAAATACTCAATCTCAACTGAATCTAACAATCCTTTTTCCTTAAGAACCGTTTGTAAGACAATATCAGGAGTACTTCCCTGACCAAACGCCGTAATGGTTTTACCAGACAACTCCTCGATTGTCATAGGTTCACTACTGATTAAATACAAATTCCCCCAAACAATCGTTGCTGCTAATTGATAAGGAACCCCCTTCTGATACAACGTTGCTCCTAAATTAGTCGGCGCTACAATCACATTAGCTGTCTCAGAAGTAAAAGCCGCTAATAACGGATCACTACCTTGAACATACGGCTCTACAATACATTTAACTCCTTCATCAAGTTCTGGTAACTCACTTGCTAAATGAGCCATCGCCATAGCAGTCGAACCACTTGGTACTAATATATTAATTGAAACCTCTTCTATATCATCCGCTACCTCTTCAACTGGATGTTCCTCTTTTTCTACTTCCTCTAAAACTTCTGGTTCTTCATTTACTATTTCATTAGTCTTTGGATTTGAACTACATCCCGTTACCATTACTAATAAACACATCATCACCATCATTAAAAACTTCTTCATAACATATGCCTCCCTTTTGACTAAATTATAAAGGCAATATTCCAAATTACATATTAAAAAATATCATAACCGTCCGATGATATCCGACATCTTCAAAAAAATCCGTAACATAATAAAAAAAATCGTAAAATAATAGCGAATCCTAACTCAATTCAAATGCAAAAATCCGATGAAAAAAAACTTAATCAACCATAATTCTTAATCCTTAGAAAATACCTGTCGAGATTTCAAAAAAATAGGCTACCTCCAAATTAGGAGATAGCCTATTTTAATTAACTAGCTTCACGTTTTATAAGTTAAAAGGGGTTTTCAGCCTTTTAGACGGTCTAATCGAATTTTTGAGATTATAAGACCATTTATCCTAATTAAACCCCTTCTACCTATTTTGTATGGAGTAGAAGAGGTTAATTAGGGTTACTCGCAATCCAGCTTCAAACACCAATCCTCCTATAAAGTCTTCAAATGCCTATTGACTCATAAAGCGAGTCAATAGCATTCGATACGACTTTTACGTAGGATTAATCGGTGTTTTCAGCTTTTTACTCAATCTAGCTCCAAGAGACAACTCCTCCATAAAGTTGTATTCACTCTTGTGCTCAACACATAGCACTTCGGTGAATGTCAACTTTTGTTCGCAGTTAACCGTCTCTCTCAGCCTTTTACTCTTATCATTCAAATATTTCGATTCCTGTTACTTCATCTAATGATGGACGTTCAATGCGTTCTTCAGAGATGATTTCATACATGTAAGCTGCATCTTGCTTCTTAGTTGAATCCTTAATATCAGTTACACGTACTTTTAAAATCTTGTTTCCATAATAAAGTGTTAATTCATCACCAAGTTTAACATCTGTACTTGATTTGGCCACTTTTCCATTAATTTCAATACGCCCTTTATCCGCTACTTCCTTAGCTAGCGTACGGCGTTTCACTAAGCGTGAAACTTTTAAATACTTATCTAAACGCATATCTATTCTCCTTTCGTTACTTTATCTTTTGTGTCACCTTTAAAATTTATTACTACCTAGTTAACGATTATCCTACATAATTTTTGGCTTTTACTGTGATTTAAGCCCGCATCTCAGCTTTTTATTCAATCCAGCTTCGACAACCAAATGCTCTATAAAGTCTTAGCCTTTTAGAGGTGGTACATAGATTGTTGTTAGGTTGTCGAGTTTGAAGTTGTGATCGAGTTCGTATAATTTTACCCATTTTAGTTCTGCGATGTTGCTTCCTGCTGCACGAACAATGCATACTTCATATTCATCGTCGTAAACTTCCATTAAATCTATTTTTAAGTTTGAAGCTGTAATTTGATCAAATACTTGTGGAACAATTAGGTGTTGTTTAGGAGCTATTGCTTCATAGTCAAAATCTAAGGCGTCCATCACTTGTAACCCTTCAATCGGATCGATTGCTAATGCCGCAAACATTGGATCTAGGAAGCTTTGCCCACCTAAAACAACAGCTTCAGCTTCAGCTAATAATCGTTTTACTGCATATTCAGCCACACATGGATGACCAGGAGTTGCATAAATAATGTCACCTTTTTTAGCTTCCTCTTTTACTATTTCAATAATCTCTTCATAAACAGCTTCAAATGTATCATGCTTAATATAAATATCATCAAATGCGCGATACTCAATTCCATTTTCCTCTAAAAAATTAATCATTGGATGTTCTTTCGTTCTTAAAAATAAAGGTAATCCAGACTTTAATTTTGCCACAACGCCTAGCGTTAATTGAGACTCATCTCCTGCTCCAAGTCCTACAATGTAAATCATTCATGCTGCCCCTTTCTATTATAAACAGAAATATTTTTTAATTTTTTTATTCAATCTCAGTCCTTAGACCCTATATCCTATAGTCCAATTAAAAGTTTTTCAACTGTAAAAATTTTATCTAGACCTATATATAATTGTTGAAATAATCATTCATCATTAGAGTAAGCTATTTCATCTATCTTTATACTTTTGCTATACTCTTTACATTTTTCGCTTTCTTTTTACGTCGTTTCGCACCTTTTCCCGCTACCTTAGTCGTCATCAAGAAAATTCCCATTATCAATCCATAAACAGTTACACCAGCCATCACTTGGATCGCTAATGAAATCACATTATACATTCGCACATCATCCATTCCCGATAAAATCGTCGGAATCTGTGGTCCTAAATAATCCAGCGTCATCCAAAGTCCAAGCGTTGAAAACAAAACCTTAATCAACGTTAAAATAGATTGGCGATAAATCATCTTCTTAAATTGGAATAAATTAATGACTGCCATAATTCCAAGTGCCGCTACAGAAGAAATAGCAGCTCCGCTAATCCCCATCTCCATCGTTAATGGGGCGGTCAATCCAATCTTAACTAGGATACCCGCTAATACTGACATCACTAACCTCGAATACTGCCCCTCCTGTTGCATTACAGCCGTACTTAAGAAAATAAACGGATAGAACAAAATTTGAATCGTTAAAATCTTTAGCGCCTCTACTCCACTATTATCTTTAAACAAAGCAATATTCAATTCATCTACCACACTAAATAATCCCACACAGGCAGGAATCGATAATAACAGAACTAAGAATAACGCAAAATTAAATACCTTCTTACGTTTTTTTATATCTGTCAGACCGGCCATCTGAGGAATCGTTGAAGAGACAATCGCACTCGTAAAGACTGTTGCTGTTTGAACAATTGGTAATCCACGATCAAAACTTCCCTTTAATTTCATTGCTTCAAGAGCTGGAACTCCACTATCCACAAGTGAGTTAAATACAAAGAAGCTATCTATCAATTGAAAAATAATTAAAATTCCGGCACTTAAAAACAAAAACACACTTTTCTTAAAGAAATGCGGACGATGAGTTAACTTTAAAAACTGTTGCGGTTGATCCTTTGGCTTCTTCAAACATAAATAAGCAATCGCCATTAAAGGTCCGGCTAATCCACCTAAATAAGCAAAATAAGCTAATCGATACACGCTCTGTTCTTGTAACATAAACAAGGCGAACACAATGGCCATTACACGAATTAATTGCTCAATCGTTGTCGAGTATCCAACTTCATGAATGGTCTCTGCCCTTGTTTGAGAAACACCTCGTAAATATGATAAAGTCGGAACTAATAAAAAGGCCAATCCTACCACTTTAATTAAAAGACTCAGTTGTAAGTCTCCCATTAAATATGCAATTACATTACTTCCTAAATATAAACATCCAAACGATACTAATCCAAAAAACCATAACGAATTTCTGATGTATCGCTTAATATCCTCACTGTATCCATACGTTAACAACAACTCTGAAATAATCGTCGGTAAAACAATCCCATTCAACGTTGTATAAATACCAATCAAGGGGTAAACCTGTTGGAACACATATAAACCTTCATCTCCAGCTAGATTCTGATAAGGCACCTTATAAAGCAAACTCAAAAGCTTCACAAAAAAGGCCGTTCCAGTCAGAATCACAGTCCCCTTCATCCAACCCGACTTCATAGCATCACTCCTAAAACTCCCAATCTACTTTCTCAACTTAATATTATATCACCAAAAAATTAAATTAACCTATAAACGTCGTATCAATTATAAAAAAAGCCTATTTTTTCTTCAAATCCACTTCAAAAGCTTCCAAAATGAGCAATTTTATCAAGTATTTTTTTCCATCTTCCCAATTCTTGCTTATACTATTTGTAATTTGTGCAAATATTTTATATACTTTTAACTCAAACTAATTTTAGTTTTTTTTTTTGAGGTGATTTTTATGAGAATTATAGGTGATAGTCCAATCTGGACACGAAAAAACGAAGAAACAGTCCCTTATCCTAGATTAACACATGATTTAAAAACGGATGTTGTCATCGTTGGCGGTGGGATAACAGGTGCACTAACGGCACATTATCTAATGAAACAAAACATCAGTTGCGCTTTAATTGAAAAAAATACAATCGCAATGAATGCGACAAGCGCAGAACCAGCTCTTTTACAATACGAAATCGATAACGATTTAACAGGACTTTCTTCATTAATTGGTGAAACACAGGCACAACAGGCCTTTTTATTTGGATACCAAGCTGTAATGGAAATCAGTCAAATCGTTAAAGAAATTAACAGTGCATGTGACTTCTCATTCAAACCATGCTTCTATTATACTGAAAATCCGACTAAATTAGATTACATGGAAAAAGAATGTAAATCTCGTCAAGCAATCGGAATTCATTGCGAACTTTTCACTCCTGAAAATAATAAAGAGGATTTTAGCTTTAATTTTGAAGCTGGAATCTTCTCACATTATGGTGGTGCTATCATGGACCCTGTAAAATTCACACGTGATCTCATCGACTATAATGTAAAAAAAGGTCTTCAAGTCTTTGAACAAACAACAGTCGTTGACTACAATTTATCATCACGTGAAGTCATCCTAACAACAGAAAATGATTTTACCATTACAGCAAACAAAGTAGCAATTTGTACAGGTTACGATGCCTTAACGTGGTTTAAAAAAGAAGATCCATTCTATACACTTAGTCGTACATTCTCAATCGTATCAAAACCGGTATCAGCACTAAATGGATGGAGAGAAGAATGTCTAATTCGAAATGATGAAAAACCATACACATATCTTCGTCCAACAATGGATAACTGTATTATTATCGGTGGAGAAGATCTTGAAATCAAAAACCAAAAAGATGAAATCGCCACAATGGGGGATCGTGATCCTGAAGCATTACAACAATATCACCAACTACTACGCCGAGCTCGTCGTATGTTCCCACAAATTGAAAATATCAAAACAGATTCTTGGTGTCACGGAATCTTTATTGACACAAAAGACGGACTTCCATTCATCGGTAAACACCCTGATTACCCTGGAGCCTACTTTAACTTAGGATTTGGATCAAATGGAATCCTTTATTCATTAATTGGGGCTAAATTAATCTCACAAGACTATACAGGTAAAAATCCAAAAGAATTTGAACTATTTAAATTTAACCGTTACTAAAAAAAGAGCCACAGGCTCTTTTTTTCATACTCTTAACCTTTGGGTCATACATTTTGTATAACACATAGAAAAGGAGACTAACACATGAAACGAAAAGAAAAAATTCCAGTTAAAACTCATTACTTTATTTTAGGAATACTCGTAGGAACACTCATTATTCCTAAAATCACAAAAAGTTCTTTTGGATGCAATAATGGAAACAATTATTTCATCACAATCAAAAAAGACAATCATCAATAACACTCATTTCATGCTATCATAGAATTAAGTAAAAATCGAAGGAGCATAGTTTAACATGAAACTCGAAACAGAACATCTCATTTTATACCCACTAACGGACACACTCATCGGGCAAATACTAAATAATGAAATAACAGAATTTTCAACAGCGAAGTGGCTAACAGAAGATAATCGCACACTCTTAACGTGGATGAAAGATGAACTCTACCTTTTCATGCCACCAAAAATCGGATTTACATCTTGGATTTTTATTGAAAAAGAAACAAACCAAGTCATTGGTGATGGTGGATACAAGGGAAATCCAAATCAAGAGGGTGAAATCGAAATTGGATATGAAATAATCGAAGCTAAACGCCGCAAAGGATACGCAACAGAAGCTATTAATGCCCTAATTGATTGGGCTATGACTCATCGAGAAGTCAAATCCATTATTGCAAAATGTCACTATGAAAACATCCCATCCCAAAATCTCGTCCAAAAGCTACAATTCACCTTTGTAGGCGAAGAAGATGAAATGAACATCTATCAACTTTACTTTGATGAACATCCACTCTTTAAAGCTTTTAAATGCGTGATTATCGGTGTAGCCTGCTTAGGTGCTATCATCCCACTTTCAAAAAAACTAATTAAAAAGGCTAGTCGTAAATAAACGACTAGCCTTTCCTTATTGTTTCAAAATACGATTAATGACTTTCTTAGCATTTACATGCGTAATATCGTCAATCTCCATACTACTATAACCTCGACTCATCAACTCATCAATAATAAGTTGTGCCTCTTTTGCACTACCACAGTCTGATAAGTTGGCATTCACGCCATCTTCTGATAAATAGTTCATAAAGTCAAAACCTAACGCAATATACTTACTGCCAACTAACTTCTTAATATAATCAATATGATCAACCATTGCTTTAATTGTATACTCATCTGAATGCACAAAATCAGGCACAGCTGTAACCCCAATCACACCACCGGTTTCTGCAATCCCTCTAATTTGGCCATCCGTTAAATTACGTCGATGCCCTCTTAAAGCATAGCAATTCGAATGGGAAGCAATAACAGGCTCAGTTGTGACATCTAAAATATCAGTCATCGTTTTAATACTGGCATGAGAAACATCGACAACCATCCCAAGCTCATTCATTAACTTTACTGCCTGACATCCTAAATCTGTTAAACCAGTATCACTATCCGCAAAAGCTCCACAACCAAAATGATTAACTTCATTCCAAGTTAACATGGCATGTCTAAATCCTAAATCATATATCTTTTTTAAATGATTTAAGTCCTGAATAGGTGCTAAACTTTCAAGCCCAAGAATTACATTTACCTTATGATCAGCCCAATCATCCTGTGATTTAACAATCTGAACATCTGGTGATTGTTCAACTTCCTCTAGTATATATCCAATTGCTTTATCAAAATCATCGCATAATAAATGCTCAACATCTGTAAAATACGTCCAAATTCCCCCTGTTATGTTACCTTCTAACTGTTCTGGAATATGGTAATCTTCAACAATACCTCTTTTACCTTTTAATCGTTTTGCAACTATGTTATATAAAATATCGGTATGCGTATCAAAAATCAATGGGTCCCCCTCCTTAAAGATAAGGTCATAAGATATGCTACTCATTTCCTATTATATCGCAATTTTTCCTAAAAAGAGCATATATCATTCCTATTTTTCCGACAAAATAACTCTAAAAAAGGTAAGTAATCAACTTAGATTACTTACCTTTTTGATTATTCTTCTTCGTTGCTAAACTGACTATTATAAAGGTCAGCATAGAAACCATTTGCAGCCATTAATGTATCATGATTTCCTTGTTCAATAACATCGCCATCTTTCATAACTAAGATGATATCTGCTTCACGAATAGTGGATAAACGATGAGCAATCACAAAGCTTGTGCGACCCTTCATTAAAGTTTTCATCGCATTTTGAATTTGTAACTCAGTACGAGTATCAACGCTACTTGTAGCCTCATCTAAAATCATAATCTCAGGATCTGATAATAAAGCACGAGCAATAGTTAATAACTGTTTCTGACCTTGAGAAATATTTGATACTTCCTCATTTAAGATTGTGTCATAACCATCTGGTAAAACACGAATAAAGTGATCAGCATGTGCCGCTTTAGCTGCCGCAATAACTTCTTCATCTGTTGCATTTTCTTTTCCATAAGCAATATTATCACGAATGGTTCCATTAAATAGCCAAGTATCTTGAAGTACCATTCCAAATAACTTACGTAAATCACTACGTTTCATATCGTTAATATCGACACCATCAATTAAGATTTGTCCATCGTTCACTTCATAAAAACGTAATAATAAATTAACTAATGTCGTTTTTCCTGCACCAGTTGGACCTACAATAGCCACCATTTGACCAGGTTCAGCTTTAATATTCATATCTTGAATTAAGATTTTATCTTCACGGTAACCAAATTTAACATGATTAAATTCAACAGCACCACGAGGATTGTCAAGTTTTACTGGTTGAGCTGTTTCAGCCGTTAACTCTTCTTCATCTAATAATTCAAATACACGCTCTGCAGATGCTACAGTTGACTGAATAATATTTGAAATCTGTGCAACTTGTGCCATTGGTTGAGTAAACTGACGGCTATATTGAATGAAAGCTTGAATATCTCCAATAGAGATACGTCCTTTTGTAACTAAAACTCCACCAACTACAGCCACTAATACATATCCTAAGTTTCCGATAAAACTAATGATTGGCATAATTAATCCAGATAAAAATTGAGCTTTCCATCCCACTTCGTATAAACGATCATTAACTTCATCAAACTCTGCAATAGCTTTTTTCTCATGGCCAAATGCTTTAACAACATTATGACCTGTATACATTTCTTCGATGTGACCATTTAATTCACCTAATGTACGTTGTTGACCGATGAAATATTTTTGAGATTTTTTTACAACTTGCATCATTAAAATTCCCGATAGAGGTACGACAATAATCGAAATCAATGTTAATAACGGGCTAATTGATAACATCATGATTAATACCCCAATAATCGTTGTTACTGAAGTAATAACTTGAGTAATTGATTGTTGCAATGTCGCACTAATGTTGTCCACATCATTTGTAAAACGACTTAATAATTCTCCATGTGTATGTGAATCAAAGAATTTTAACGGTAGTTTAGCTAACTTTTGATCGATCTCTTCACGTAAGTCATAGACAACTTTTTGTGAAATACCAGCCATAATAAACTGTTGTAAATAACTAAAGGCCGCACTTAAAACATATAATCCAATTAAAATTAAGATAATTTTCCAAATATAACTGAAATCAATCGGAGTTGGATTTTTAACTCCAGTCATTAACTCCTGAATTGGGCGAAATAATTCATTTGTAATCTTCGCCATTACTTTAGGTGAAACAATAGAGAAAATGACACTTGTAATGGCTGCTAATATTACAACAATTAAACCTACACGATAAGGTTTTAAATACTTACTTAAACGTGATAACGTTCCTTTAAAATCTTTTGCTTTTTCAGTTGCTCCACCATGTGGGCCACGTCCCATAGGTCCCGCCATAATTATTCCTCCTCTCCTTGTTTAAGTTGTGATTCAACAATCTGTTGGTAAATTTCATTTGTTGCTAAAAGTTCTTCGTGTATTCCGCATCCTGCAATGCGTCCTTCATCCATAACTAAGATACGATCGGCATCCATAACAGTACTTACACGTTGAGCAACAATAATCACTGTCGCCTCTTTTGTCTCTGCCTTTAATGCTGCACGTAACTGTGCATCTGTTTTAAAGTCTAATGCTGAAAAACTATCATCGAATAAATAAATTTCTGGCTTACGAACAATAGCGCGAGCAATTGATAAACGTTGTTTTTGCCCACCAGAAACATTTGTCCCACCTTGAGCAATCGGTGATTCTAATCCGTCTGGCATTTTAGAAACGAAGTCTGTTGCTTGGGCAATATCTAAAGCATGCTTAATTTCTTCATCAGTCGCATCTTCTTTACCATATCGAATATTATCTCGAATCGTTCCTGTAAATAAAATAGCCTTTTGTGGAACATAACCGATTTTTGAACGTAATAAAGCTTGATTCATCTCTCGAACATTGACTCCGTCTACTAAAACTTCTCCTTCAGCCGCATCATAGAAGCGAGGAATCATATTCAATAAAGTTGACTTACCTGATCCCGTTCCACCAATAATCGCCGTTATTTCACCTGGATTAGCTTTAAATGAAATGTTAGAAATCGCATGTTCTTCTGCTCCTTCATATCCAAACGCAACATTTTTAAACTCTACAACACCCTTTAATGAAGGTTGTGCTCCATTAGCTGGATTTTGAATTGGAGATTCCATCTCTAATACTTCGTTAATACGTACAGCCGATGCTTGAGCACGTGGGATTAACACAAACATCATCGTCAACATTAACATTGAAAATAGAACTTGAGTCAAATATTGAATAAACGCCATTAAATCACCGACTTGGAAACTTCCTTCGTTAATACGAATTCCACCAAACCAAAGAACAGCAACAATTGATATATTTAAAATTAACATCATTAATGGCATTAAAGATCCCATTAAACGATTAGCTGTCGTTGCAACACGTGATAAATCTGAACTTGCTTGATTAAATCTTTTTTGTTCAAAATCAACTTTATTGAATACGCGTACTACACGGATCCCTGTTAAATTTTCACGAACAACAAGATTTAACTTATCAATACGTTTTTGCATTTTTTCAAACATTGGCATTGTAAACTTGGCAATAACACCAATAACAACAACGATAATTGGAATAACCACTAAAATAATCGTTGATAACCCAACATCCTTACGAAGCGCCATAATCAATGCTCCAACAATCATTAACGGAGCACTTAACATCATACGCATCATCATAATGGTAACCTGTTGAACTTGATTGATATCATTTGTTGTTCTTGTAATTAACGATGCCGTTCCGACAGTATTGACCTCAGTCAGTGAAAAAGATTCAACTTTTTCAAATACTTTCTTTCTTAAATCACGACTAAATCCTATCCCAATTCGCGAAGAAAGATAACTACTACAAATAATACAGACTGTTCCTAAAAGAGCAACAGCAAGCATTACTCCTCCGCGTCCTAAAATGTACGAAACATCCCCTTGAACAATCCCAGTATCGACAATGTCAGACATTAAATCTGGCAATGCAAGGTCAGTCATAGTTGAAATAAATACTAAAATTAATACTCCAACAACCATTAACCAATAAGGCTTTAAACCTTTAAATAATTTTAACATCCTTTATACCTCCCTTGACATGAAATATCACCCAAATTGTCTATTAACTTTTGGAAAATATTTTTAGCTTGCTTTAACTCTTCATCAGTAAAATTACCAAACCCTTTTTGATTCATCTCATCAAAAATTTTCTCAACCACATCTGATTGTTGTTTTCCATGCTCAGTTAAATAAACATGTGTTACCCTTTGATCTTCTTGGCTACGACGTCGCTCAATCATCTGATCTCGCTCCATACGTTTTAGCATCGCACTAATAGTAGCAGGCGTTACATTCAATTTAGTTGCTAACTCTACTTGTGTCATTCCATCATGTTTACTTAAAACATGAATAATTCCTGGCTGTGAACGACAAAAACCCTGTTCTTCCATTCGCTTATGTACAGTCACCATTTGAAGACGAATAACATGAGATAACAGTTTTGCTAAATCTCTTACTTCATTACTATCCATCATGTCACCTCGCTTTAATCTAATTCTATATTACTTCTACCTATTTGATTAGTCAACTAACTATTAGTTAACTAATCATTTTATACAATTCTGCCACATAAAATATCGTTTTCAATATTAGTTTTGGATTTTACCTGAAAATACATACAAAAAAAGCTCACATAAAGTGAGCTTTAAATTAAAAAATTAAATGTGCAATTAATGCGATAACAGGTAAAGTAATCAACGTACGTTGAATGAAAATAATAAATAATTCTTTTAAACTTACCGGAATTTTTGATGCTAACAACAATGCTCCAACCTCAGATAAATAAATTAACTGTGAAACAGAAACAGCTGCGACTACAAATCGAGTCATCTCGCTCTCAATCCCTGAAGCTAAAATCGATGGTAATAACATATCAGCAAATCCCGCTACAAGCGTTTGAGATGCTGCCATCGCCTCTGGAACCTGTAATAACCATAAAACTGGATAGAATGGTAATCCTAAAATTTTAAATAATGGAGTGTACTCTGCTACCACTAATGCAATCGTTCCAACCGCCATAACAATTGGAATAACTGCTAACCACATATCTAAAACATTTTTAAATCCATCCACAAAAACAACCTTAACTAAATCCTGCCCCTTAGCCTTCTTAATAGCCTGGTTTAAACCATGTGAAAAGCTACTTGATCCCGCTGGAATAACCTCATCATCTTCTTTTGGAGTTCCATCAAAGAATATATCTGGCTTCTTCGATAAAGGTGGTAATTTGGGTAAAACAATGGCTGCCACTAAACTCGCCACGGTTACCGTAAAATAGAAAGGTAAAAACATACGGCTCAGTCCAACCGTATCAATAACGACTAAACTAAACGTAATTGATACTAACGAGAATGTTGTTCCAATAACAGCTGCTTCACGCTTTGTATAAAAACCATCCTCATACTGCTTACTCGTTAATAAAACACCAATCGTCCCATCTCCAAGCCAGGAAGCAATACAATCAATCGCAGAACGCCCCGGTAAATTAAAGACAGGACGCATGATTTTAGATAATAACGTTCCAATAAACTCTAACAATCCAAAATTCAATAATAACGGCAAGAATAACCCTGCAAATAAAAAGACAGAAAATAAAATCGGTAATAAATCATATAAAACAAGTCCGCCTGTATCTCCTGAATAAATCGGTGCAAATCCCACCTCATAAAGAGCTATCACAATAAATACAGTCGCTAACATACGAATAACAAACCAAACAGGTGTTACATTAAACAACGTATTTAAAAAATCATTCTTAATAATAAACTTCGGTGAAAAAATCTTGGTCACTAATGTTCCAACCGCTGTAATCATAACTAATAATAATAAAACCATCGGTAATACATCTGCAAACGTCGATTGAACCCACTTCGATAAAACCGCAACAGGAATCGTAATCTCTCCACCAATAGAAATAGGTGTCATAAATAAAAATACACCCAGTAACGAAGGAATCACAAACTTTAAAACTCCTCCTAAATTTTTAGAGCTACACGAGCCAAGATTTCCAGTATTCTTCTTCATAATTTCTACCTTCCTTATTTAAAATTTACTTTTGATTTAATAAGTATACTTCCAACCATTGAAGTTATCAACCTTTTCCAACAATAAAATTCAAATTATGACACAAAAAAGGATTAAACTTTACAGTTTAATCCTTTAATTTTTTTGCCATGCAATTAAAACTAAATCTGCTCCAAATTTTTCAGACAACTCCGCCTCAACACGTTTTAATTCACGTAACTTATCATCACTTAAATTCGCAATATGAAACTCTTTACTATCCATAGTATTCACCTCATCTTTAATATCTTCAATTCCCAAAAGAATATTCCCTTTCAATCACATTCGCAAAAGCTTCAACAACCACTGGATCAAACTGAGCTCCACTACATCGACGCAGTTCAGTTATTCCCTCCTTATAACTCATTGGGTGATTATAAGATCGCTTTGAAGTCATCGCATCAAAACTATCCGCTACTGCTAAAATTCGAACCAAAAATGGAATTTCATCCCCTTCTAAACGAGAAGGATATCCACGTCCATCAAAACGTTCATGATGATGTCTAATAAACATCTTAAACGGAGCTAACTCCTCAAATAACTGAATCAGTTCTACCCCCTGTTCAACATGAGACTTCAATCTTAGCCACTCATTCTCTGCAAGTGGCATTCGCTTATTCAAAATAAACTGATCCATATCAAGCTTCCCAATATCATGTAAGTAAGCCCCACAAACTAAAAGACTTTCCTCATCATCACTGATTCCAAGCTCACGTCCAAGACATTGACTATACTCAACAACCCGCATCACATGACCATACGTATAACTATCCCAAACACGCAAAAATCCCATCAACATCTTAATCGCCGTCACCACATCACTATCTATCCCATTCATATGTCTCATCATCCATGCATACCGATGTAAACATTCCTCACTATTTACAATATCCTCAACCTTCTTAACTAAATTCACCCCATCCTCAGGGTAGTACACAATCCCACTCTTTAACTCAACCTCTTTGATTTCATAAATTCTTTCCTCAAGCCATTGCACCGATTTTCCCTTATCTGCATCCGGCAAAATAACCATAAATCCATTCAATCCATATCTAAACGTAAACTGACTATTTAATATGCGTGCTATCTTCTTTTCTACCTGTGGATAACCCTCATCATCCATCCTAACAAAAATCAATGAAAACATCCGATTATTAGAAATAAAACTTTCTAACACCTCATCAAAACAAGATTCACTCAGCACACCTGTTAAAAAATCACGAGATTGATAAAAATAATCACGCCATCCCCCTACAAAATAACTCACCATCAACAAACTAATGCTCCCAAAATAATTAGTTTCTAAAAACAAAAGAATACCTGAACATAAAAAACTACTTAATAATCCAGCACGACGTCCATAAATAATTGTAATAAACAAACAAACCATCATAAAAATCAGTGAATATGCACCTCCACTAACTATTCCTAAAAACAGTCCCGTCATCACAAACAACATACAATCAAAAACTTCTTTTTTAATCTTACTAACCATAAACCCAATCCCTGTTAAAAGCGAAACACAACCAAGAATTAAAAAAAACTTCAATTCCTCATCAGAAAAGCTAATTTCAAAAATAAATAGCATACAAACAAAACAGATTCCTACTAATAAACTTAGGATTTTAATCATCTTCTCTATACTATCATTATATTGTTTCATCAAATCTAACATCTAACTCACCTCATGATATAAAAAAAAGAGACTCAATTGTCTCTTTTAAGATTTGCATTTTTATGGATATTATTCATATAAATTGTTAAATATATAAATCTTTATCTACCCCATACACCTTTTCATTTAAAACTCTTCTAAATTTAATTTGCGCCTCTTCTGATAATTCAGTATTTGAAGACATAATCTTTAATTCTAACCCATCCATCCCTTCATTTAAAGATGGTTGAAAATGATAATGTGGATTTAATTTAAATCCTAATTTTTCATAGAATCTAACACGTCTTTTTGTCAGTTCATCAACAGGCGGTTCAACTTCTAGAATAACCACTAGATTTTCATCTTCAGCTATAACCTGTTGAACTAGTTTCGTTCCAATTCCTAGTCCTCGAACCTCTGGATTACATGCTAAATGTTCAATATAAATAAAATTATCAAACTTATAATAAGCACAAAAACCAGCAACTTCATCTTCATGCATGTAAGTTTTAATAAAATAATCATCACGCTCTAATAAAGCTTTTTGTCCTTCGTAATTTCTCATTTCCTCTTGTGGAAATGATTTTTTCATAATGGAGAAAACTTCATCAAATTTTAAAGTCATGTTATCATCCTTTCATCTTATCTAATCCCATCATATCCTGTTCCTTCATGGCTTGCAACTTTTTTCATTTAATGGTTTAAAAATCTACTTTTTGACACATAATAAAAAAAATATAAATCTCTTTTTTAGCAATGGCAAATTATTATATGGAGAGGTAATAATGAAAATAAATCCTGATTTATATCATGGCCAAAATCAATACACTAATTTTTTTGAGGGGTGGTATTTTAAAATTGTGGATAGTACGGCCACTTACGCCTTAGCATTTATTCCTGGAATTTCCCGGGGGAAAGATCCACTCGATCATCATTGTTTTATTCAAGTCGTCAACTTAATTGATCATAGTTATCAATATTTTCGTTATAGTACAAATGAATTCTACTCAAATCCACGTCATTTAAAGATCAACATTGGATTAAATGAATTCAGCCTTAGTAAAATTAATGTTCAACTTCTAAATTCTGAAGAAGAAATTAAGGGAGTCCTATTCCTTAGTCCTCGAACAAAATGGCCCGATACTAAATTTAATCCAGGAAGTATGGGTTTTTATAATCACTTTTCTTTTATGGAATGTTACAGTCAGGTTTGTGCTTTAGATGGAACGATTGAAGAAGGGCACCTTAAAGTGAATGGAAAATTAATCGATTTCAGTAATGGAAAATACTATATCGAAAAAAATTGGGGCAAAAGCTTTCCAAAATCGTGGATCTGGATTCAAAGTAACAGTTTCAATGATCAACGCGCTACTCTTACATGCTCTCTTGCTACCATCCCTTTCCCACTTGTAAAGGAATTTAGGGGCTTTATCATAGGTGTAACAGTTGATAATAATTTTTATTCTTTTACAAGCATAAACAAAAGCTCTATTACGTTAAATGTTTGCGATAGAGATATTATTTTATGTGCGACTCGGAAACATTTACACCTTGTTGTAAAAACTAAAACTAACCCGCATGATTTTGTTTTATGCTATGGTCCTAAAGACGGTGAAATGGTTCCTCTTGTTGAAGAAACTCTTTTAGGTGAAATTGAAATGACATTACTTGATACCAAACGCAATATTATCCTTTATCAAGGAATCGGCAAAGCCTGTGGTATTGAATATGGCGGGGAACAGATGAACCTTGTTGACCAATAAAACTTTACTCTTTTATCCTCGTATCTAGGATTAATTTGCCATAAATAAATTAATTAAGGTATAATAACTTAAAATGAGATGAAGGAGGATTAATATATTATGAAAGATTCTCGTGTCTTAGTTGTTGATGATGAACGTGAAATTCGCGAAGCTATTCGTATTTATTTACGTGGTGAAGGAATTGAAACAATCATGGCCTCTAACGGTGAAGAAGCACTAGATTTAATGAAGACCAATGAGATTCACTTAATTTTAATGGATGTTATGATGCCGAAAATGGATGGAATTGTTACCACTAGTCTAATTCGTGAATTCTCCAACGTCCCAATTATTATGTTAACTGCAAAATCAGAAGATACAGATAAAATTATGGGGCTTTCACTTGGAGCTGATGACTACATTACAAAACCATTTAATCCGATGGAACTTGTGGCTCGAGTTAAAAGCCAATTACGACGTTATTTAATGTTAGGGGCTAAGTCATCTAATCAACAAACAACTGACGAAGACACTATCGAAATTAATGGGCTTCGTATTAATTTATCAACTAAACAAACATTTGTTGATGATATAGAAGTAAGATTAACCCCTACCGAATTTAAAATTCTTAGCTTATTAATGAGAAATAAAGGACGTGTATTCTCAATTAACGATATTTATGAACGAGTATGGGATGAACCAGGATACAATGCAGAAAATACAGTTGCTGTTCATATTAGAAAAATACGTGAAAAAATCGAAATTAATCCTAAAGAACCCAGATACCTTAAAGTAGTATGGGGTGTTGGATATAAAATCGAATCTTAGATTTATCCTATATACTATTTCTTTGAGAAGGAATTAAGTTAAAAGGTTACGTTCTTTTCTTAAGTCATTCGTAGAATCTACTCATGATCGTGTAGAAACTAGTGTAGCATCAACAGAAAATTCAATCAGTTATCATTCGTATTTAATTAATCCCAACTTCATCAAACTGGACAAAACGCTACCTTATTAGCTATAATATTGGTCTACTAAATGCACCTCAATCTAAAGAATCCCAAAAGGCATTTAACAAGCAATACTAAAAATTCAAAAAGCTATTAAAGGATATGAGAAATTAGTTAAAATGGATGTAAACAAGCAAGTTAAAATAAATCGTTCCCCTCAACTTAAACCTTAAAAACATAGTTTCAGAACTATGTTTTTTTTATTAAGAAATTCTTAAGAAATCAAATAACTAATTGTTAAGATATTGATGGTATCTTAGTATCATAATAAAACTATAGATTGGAGCTGAGTATATGTCTGAAAAAACAAATTCTTCTATAAAACAAAAGACTCTTCACAACAATTGGATAAAATTTTTAGTCTGCTGTTTTATTTTTCTATTATCTTTCACTTATGTGACCCAAAATATAAATAACCTATTTCCATTGAATTATTTTGAATCTAGTCAATATGCTTCACAGGTCGATGACTTCTTACACTGGTTTTATGATATCAAAATTCAATTACCACAGGTTAGCATCCCATTAGATAGTATTGAAGTATCAAAAGAAGAGATACTAGATGCTAAAGTAAATTCGAATCAATATAGTAACTATTTATACAATGAAAATACAGATGAGCAAATATCAATCACTTCTCTTTCTGATGAAGAATTAAAACAATTAATCCAATTTTCTAAGTATGAAAAAAATCAACAGTTACTCCAAGAATATCAAAATTATAACTATTCGGAAAAAGACGCTTTTTATTATCAATTAACCGATACTAATGGGGCAACATATAGCAACCTACCAAGCGATAGTGTTCCTACATTAAACACTATTCAAATTCCTTACAAAGGAAATAACCAGGATAATTTTGCGCGTGTAAACAATAATTCTCATAACTATGGTCTAACTGGAACATTATATCTTCCTAAAGCATCTATGGGAGATTCTACAATTCTCCAAAGTTATCAACAATACACCAACAATAAAATATTCCTCGTTATTGGATTTACAATTACAATGATTTCATTACTTCCTTTATACCATTACTATAAGAAGATACAATCGACATCTATCCAACTACCCGAACAATTAAAGTGGATAGAAGCAAAATATAAAACTCTTCCCATTGAAATAAAAGTGATTTTATTTATTTGGACCATTATATTGTTACAAGATTATACTGTATTTGGTTATTGGAATATACAGTATATGTTTTCACACTGGTTAAATACAATCACTAAATTTGCATCTATTTTCCTATTAATTTATGTTTTTATCCTTCAATTTAAAAGATTAATCTATCTCCTTAAAAATCCATCTATCATAAAAAAGGAATGGGAGAATGGTCTTTACAGCACTAATATCGATGATATTAGAAATCTCCCTATCTATCGTAAAGTTTTTACAAAAGTTTTAATGTATACCATCTTTATCGGCTTTTGGGGAATAATAATTGGAACATCAATTATTGATGGATTTGCATTCCTACTAGTTGGAGCAATAAGTTTTGTTCTAGCACTCATTGTTTTACTTAAAATTCAAAGAAGTTGTAAAACAATTCAGGTCATCAACGATTCATTAGATTCTATGGCACAAGGGAAATCTACATCTCATATCCACATTTCTGGCCAAGGATTAATCCCAGATATGGCAAAAAACATCAATATTATACGAGAAGGATTTATTCTTTCTAATCAAAAACAATCGAATAGCGAACGACTAAAAACAGAACTCATAACAAATGTATCTCATGATTTAAGAACACCTTTAACAAGCATTTTAAATTATGTTGATTTAGCTAAACGTTCAGATATTACTGCTGAAGAAAGACAAGAATATTTACAAATAATTGATAATAAATCCAAGCGTCTTAAAGTTTTAATCGATGATTTATTTGAAGCTAGTAAGATGGCAAGTGGGGCTGTTGAATTATATAAAGAACAAGTTGATTTAGTTGCTCTAATGCATCAGTCTATTGCTGAATATGAAGATAAGTTTATTGAACATCAATTAATTTTGAGGAGTAAAACATCAGCTCCACAAATGTATGCCTACTGTGATGGAAGAAAGATGTATCGAGTATTTGAAAATTTATTTGGTAATATTATAAAATACGCTCAATCAGGGACTCGTGTTTATTTAGAAATGTTATATGAAGGATCAGAAATTGTCATAACTTTAAAAAATATATCGAATTATGAATTAGGATTTGATATAGTAGAGTTAACCGAACGATTTAAACGTGGAGATAGTTCTCGTAATACTGAAGGATCAGGACTAGGATTAGCAATTGTAAAATCAATTCTAGATTTACATGGTGCTACTTTTGAATTATCTCAGGACGGGGATTTATTTAAAGTTACAATTAAAATAAAAAAACTATAGATTCTTCAAATTAGATAAATAAGGAGTAACAAAAATGGCTAAAAAAAACGTCGTAATCAAACGAAAAAAAAAGAAATTAATACTAATTCGATTATCAATCATTAGTCTAATTTTACTTACATCAATTATTTATGTTGCTACCATCTTAAATAAACCTCATTTTACTACTCAAGCTCAAACAATAGAATACCTTAATGATAGTTTGATTGTTAGCAACTTAGAAACTAGATCTATACCTAATAGATTTTCGACTGAGCAACGTGAGTATTTAGACTCTTTTAATTTACCTGATGAAACGTTGGAACAGCTTACATCTTCTCCAAAATTTAATATCGATTCTATGCAAACTTATGCAAATATTTTAAAAAGTAATCGTAATTATTCAGTACAATATGCATTAAACTATGTCCTTTATCCAAATGTAAAAACAAACTTCTATAAAGACACTGTAGAAGTAGCACATCCAGATAATTTATTAGTTTTAGTTAATAAAAACTATCGATTACCTTCAGATTACATTCCAAGTGATTTAGTATATCTCAATGTTCCTTTATATCGACCAGATACAAATAATGAGGCTAACTACTTAAGAAAAGTAGCTGCAGACGCTCTTTCATCACTATTTAGTGCGGCTAATCAAGAAAAAGGATATGCATTAATTGCACGTAGTGGCTATCGCTCATATAAAACCCAAGTTAATTTATATAATAATTATGTGTCCACTAATGGTCAACAATATGCAGATTCTTATAGTGCACGCGCAGGTCATAGTGAACACCAAACTGGTCTAACAATTGATATAACGGCAAAATCAGTAAATGAAGGTTTATCTCAGACTTTTGGTCAATCAAAAGAAGGTGCATGGGTAGCAGAAAACGCTCATAGATTTGGATTCATTATACGTTATCCACAAGGGAGAACAGCAGAAACAGGATATGAATACGAACCTTGGCATTTAAGATATGTCGGTGTGGATGCAGCTACATATATCTATGAGAATAATTTAATTTTAGAAGATTACCTATTAGAAAAAGGAGACATAGGCTCTTTATAATAAATAAAAACACACTGTAAATCATACAGTGTGTTTTTATTTATTATAAAGATATATTAACTGGCATCTCCTCAATGTAATTTAAAATTTACTCTAGTTATTTTAAATTAAATCACTATTAACACTAAATGACATTATTATTATTTTGGAAAATAATAATAATAATGTCATTTAGCATTTCAACTAGGTTAGCTCACTACTTAATAATACTATTGAATAGCATATGAATGTAGCTAGAATCACTCTTAGTTCTTGTTGTAGTAAGGATAAAAGATTATCCTTCAAGATCTGATGTACTTTGAGTCTGATATTAAAATTATAATTCATATTTCTCATGCTGATTAAAAGATACCATTTAGCGATTAGAGATATTACTAGATTATATCAATACCTGTATTAAATGAAGTTAACTTAATATCTAATATTATCAAATCTTTCAGTCACCTCTTTGACGCACAAAAAAAGCACTCTTTCGAGTGCACTATTCGCTATTGGAGCGGGTGAAGAGAATCGAACTCTCACAGTCAGCTTGGAAGGCTGAAGTTCTACCATTAAACTACACCCGCATTTCTTTGGCCCAGCAACGTCCTACTCTCGCACTTGCGTACTACCCTCGGCGCTAAGGAGCTTAACTTCTGTGTTCGGTATGGGAACAGGTGTGCCCTCCTTGCCATCGTCACTAGACCTTTTGGAGATTCTTTCGTTAATCTTCCAAAACTAGATATCTTCTTCAGTTTCTTTGGTTAAGTCCTCGATCGATTAGTATCAGTCCGCTCCATGTGTCACCACACTTCCACTTCTGACCTATCTACCTTGTCGTCTTCAAGGGATCTTACTTCTTTCGAATGGGAAATCTCATCTTGAGGGGGGCTTCACGCTTAGATGCTTTCAGCGTTTATCCCGTCCACACGTAGCTACCCAGCTATGCTCCTGGCAGAACAACTGGTACACCAGCGGTGTGTCCATCCCGGTCCTCTCGTACTAAGGACAGCTCCTCTCAAATTTCCTACGCCCACGACGGATAGGGACCGAACTGTCTCACGACGTTCTGAACCCAGCTCGCGTACCGCTTTAATGGGCGAACAGCCCAACCCTTGGGACCGACTACAGCCCCAGGATGCGATGAGCCGACATCGAGGTGCCAAACCTCCCCGTCGATGTGAACTCTTGGGGGAGATCAGCCTGTTATCCCCGGGGTAGCTTTTATCCGTTGAGCGACGGCCCTTCCATTCGGTACCGCCGGATCACTAAGCCCGACTTTCGTCCCTGCTCGACTTGTAGGTCTCGCAGTCAAGCTCCCTTCTGCCTTTACACTCTTCGAATGATTTCCAACCATTCTGAGGGAACCTTTGGGCGCCTCCGTTACTCTTTGGGAGGCGACCGCCCCAGTCAAACTGCCCACCTGACACTGTTCCCTGACCAGATCATGGCCACGGGTTAGAACCCCAGTAACACAAGGGTAGTATCCCAACAGCGACTCCACCAAGACTGGCGTCCTGGCTTCTTCGTCTCCTACCTATCCTGTACATGTGTCACCAGTGCTCAATATCAAGCTACAGTAAAGCTCCACGGGGTCTTTCCGTCCTGTCGCGGGTAACCTGCATCTTCACAGGTACTATGATTTCACCGAGTCTCTTGTTGAGACAGCGCCCAGATCGTTACGCCTTTCGTGCGGGTCGGAACTTACCCGACAAGGAATTTCGCTACCTTAGGACCGTTATAGTTACGGCCGCCGTTTACTGGGGCTTCAATTCAAAGCTTCGCTTGCGCTAACCTCTCCTCTTAACCTTCCAGCACCGGGCAGGCGTCAGCCCCTATACATCACCTTGCGGTTTAGCAGAGACCTGTGTTTTTGATAAACAGTCGCCTGGGCCTATTCACTGCGGCTTGCTTTCACAAGCACCCCTTCTCCCGAAGTTACGGGGTCATTTTGCCGAGTTCCTTAACAAGAGTTCTCTCGCTCATCTTAGGATTCTCTCCTCGCCTACCTGTGTCGGTTATCGGTACGGGCACTTACTAAATTAACCCTAGAAGCTTTTCTTGGAAGCGTGACATCAGTTGACTTCGCCATACGGCTTCGGCATCACAGCTCAATGTTATGCCATGCGGATTTGCCTACATGACCACCTCACTGCTTACACGTGAATCCATTAACACGCTCAACTTAGCCTTCTCCGTCACTCCATCAGTTTAATAAGTGGTACAGGAATATCAACCTGTTGTCCATCGGCTACGCCTTTCGGCCTCACCTTAGGTCCCGACTTACCCAGGGCGGACGAGCCTTCCCCTGGAAACCTTAGGCTTTCGATGGATAGGATTCTCACCTATCTTTCGCTACTCACACCGGCATTCTCACTTCTAACCGCTCCACAGCTCCTTCCGGTACTGCTTCTCCGCTGTTAGAACGCTCTCCTACCACTGACACCTAAGTGTCAATCCGCAGCTTCGGCGGTCCGTTTAGCCCCGGTACATTTTCGGCGCAGAGTCACTCGACTAGTGAGCTATTACGCACTCTTTAAAGGATGGCTGCTTCTAAGCCAACCTCCTAGTTGTCTGTGCATCTCCACATCCTTTTCCACTTAACGGACACTTGGGGGCCTTAGCTGGCGGTCTGGGCTCTTTCCCTTTTGACCATGGACCTTATCACCCACAGTCTGACTCCCGATGATATCTATCTGGCATTCGGAGTTTGATTGAGATCAGTACCCCGAGGTGGGGCCATCACCCATTCAGTGCTCTACCTCCAGTAGACTTGCCATCGAGGCTAGCCCTAAAGCTATTTCGGAGAGAACCAGCTATATCCGTGTTCGATTGGAATTTCACCCCTAGCCACAAGTCATCCAAGCACTTTTCAACGTGCCCTGGTTCGGCCCTCCAGTCAGTGTTACCTGACCTTCAGCCTGCTCATGGCTAGCTCACACGGTTTCGGGTCTACAACATCGTACTCTTCGCCCTATTCAGACTCGCTTTCGCTACGGCTCCGCATCTTCTGCTTAACCTCGCACGATATCGTAACTCGCCGGTTCATTCTACAAAAGGCACGCCATCACCCATTAACGGGCTCTGACTATTTGTAGGCACACGGTTTCAGGTTCTCTTTCACTCCCCTTCCGGGGTTCTTTTCACCTTTCCCTCACGGTACTGGTTCACTATCGGTCACTAGGTAGTATTTAGCCTTACGAGATGGTCCTCGTTGATTCCGACGGGATTCCACGTGTCCCGCCGTACTCAGGATTCCTTCCATGCATTTCACAATTTCACCTACGGGACTCTCACCCTCTCCGGTTGGCCTTCCCAGACCACTCGGCTATCATGATTTGTCAATTATGAAGGTCCTACAACCCCGGCTAGTGCCGGTTTGGGCTCTTCCCACTTCGCTCGCCGCTACTACGGGAATCGATTTTTCTTTCTTTTCCTCCAGGTACTTAGATGTTTCAGTTCCCTGGGTCTGTCTCCTATATGGCTATGTATTCACCATATGGTGCTAGCGTATAACCACTAGCGGGTTTCCCCATTCGGATATCCCCGGATCAAAGCTCACTTACAGCTCCCCGAGGCGTTTCGCCGTTTGTCGCGTCCTTCTTCGACTCCTAGTGCCAAGGCATCCTCCGTGCGCCCTTATTCACTTAACCTATAAAAAATAATTCTTTATTTTTTTCTTCTGTTTGAAGATATCTAGTTTTCAAAGATCAACTTTTGGAAGAAATTCTTCCAAAACTAAACAGAACGTCTCTTTCTCCATAGAAAGGAGGTGATCCATCCCCACCTTCCGGTAGGGATACCTTGTTACGACTTCACCCCAATCATCTACCCCACCTTAGGCAGCTCCCTCCTTGCGGTTAGGCCACTGACTTCGGGTGTTGTAAACTCTCGTGGTGTGACGGGCGGTGTGTACAAGACCCGGGAACGTATTCACCGCGACATGCTGATTCGCGATTACTAGCGATTCCAACTTCATGTAGGCGAGTTGCAGCCTACAATCCGAACTGAGATTGGCTTTATGAGGTTTG
Organism: Turicibacter sanguinis; assembly: GCF_013046825.1. Classification (NCBI taxonomy): domain Bacteria; kingdom Bacillati; phylum Bacillota; class Erysipelotrichia; order Erysipelotrichales; family Turicibacteraceae; genus Turicibacter; species Turicibacter sanguinis. Next base: position 847,510 of record NZ_CP053187.1, read on the forward strand.
CTCCACGTCACCGCTTCGCTTCTCTTTGTACCAACCATTGTAGCACGTGTGTAGCCCAGGTCATAAGGGGCATGATGATTTGACGTCATCCCCACCTTCCTCCAGTTTGTCACTGGCAGTCTCGTTAGAGTCCCCAACTGAATGCTGGCAACTAACGACAGGGGTTGCGCTCGTTGCGGGACTTAACCCAACATCTCACGACACGAGCTGACGACAACCATGCACCACCTGTATCCATTGTCCCCGAAGGGAAAATCCTATCTCTAGGACGGTCACTGGTATGTCAAGACCTGGTAAGGTTCTTCGCGTTGCTTCGAATTAAACCACATGCTCCACCGCTTGTGCGGGTCCCCGTCAATTCCTTTGAGTTTCAGTCTTGCGACCGTACTCCCCAGGCGGAGTGCTTAATGCGTTAACTTCAGCACTGAGGTTCGACCCCCAACACTTAGCACTCATCGTTTACGGCGTGGACTACCAGGGTATCTAATCCTGTTTGCTCCCCACGCTTTCGCGCCTCAGTGTCAGTTACAGACCAGGAAGCCGCCTTCGCCACTGGTGTTCCTCCATATCTCTACGCATTTCACCGCTACACATGGAATTCCACTTCCCTCTTCTGCACTCAAGTTGACCAGTTTCCAATGACCCTCCACGGTTAAGCCGTGGGCTTTCACATCAGACTTAATCAACCACCTGCGCGCTCTTTACGCCCAATAATTCCGGATAACGCTCGCCACCTACGTATTACCGCGGCTGCTGGCACGTAGTTAGCCGTGGCTTTCTCATAAGGTACCGTCACACTCTAGCCATTTCCTACTAGAGCCATTCTTCCCTTATAACAGAATTTTACAACCCGAAGGCCTTCATCATTCACGCGGCGTTGCTCGGTCAGGCTTTCGCCCATTGCCGAAGATTCCCTACTGCTGCCTCCCGTAGGAGTCTGGGCCGTGTCTCAGTCCCAGTGTGGCCGTTCACCCTCTCAGGTCGGCTACGCATCGTCGCCTTGGTAGGCCTTTACCCTACCAACTAGCTAATGCGCCGCAGGCTCATCCATCAGTGGTGCCGAAGCACCTTTAAACTTTCGTCCTATCCGGTATTAGCGATCGTTTCCAATCGTTGTCCCCGTCTGATGGGCAGATAACCTACGTGTTACTCACCCGTTCGCCGCTCACCACCGAAGTGGTTCGCTCGACTTGCATGTATTAGGCACGCCGCCAGCGTTCATCCTGAGCCAGGATCAAACTCTCCATAATAGTTTGTTTATATCCTAAGCTTCTTTTAAGAAACTTATTTTCTTAAAGTAATGTTTGTTGACGTTCTGTTTAGTTTTCAAAGAACTTCTTTGTCACTTGTTTCAGCGACTTGATTATCTTATCATGTTTAACTCTTTCTGTCAAACACTTTTTTGAAGTTTTTTTAAAATCTTTCGATTTCTTTTTTTGTCTTCTTTCGACGACTTGATTATCTTATCATGTCTGTCGAAAGTTGTCAAACCTTTTATCCATTTTTTATCTTTTTTACTTATTGAAGAATTTGTATATAATACTTACTTTATAAAAATACTTTTACAACCTAATTAATGGTGTGTAATACTTTTTGATATAACAATAAAAGTCACATCTACTCACTATTTCATTCCGCTATATCTACTAAACAGTATTAAAAGAATAAATTTTGATTTCTTATTTAACTTTGTACTAGAACGATTTTAAATATTAAAAATAAAAACATTATCTTTTCAGGAAATTATTTTGATGATGTTAAATTAAATGAGATTATTAGCTTTGTTTTTAAGGAGAGTTTATCTTATTGCTTCACTCATCATGAATAGAGTACATCCTGTTTAGCTCTGGTTTAAATAACATTTTTTTATTTATTACTCCATGACACTTATATTTAATTAAAGAAATAATGTTAAATTTGAAGAGATAATCAATCCCTATTTATCTAAAAAACCTTCTCAAAAAAAAAGAACTGTAGTGAACCCCAAAAGTTGAACTTAATATTATGCAGCTAATTGGCTGGTATGAATTTGCTATTGGACTGGACTCATGCCAGCCAATTTTCTTTTGATTCGTTTATGATTATAGTAGTATATATATTTTTCAATGGCTTCTTTTAACTCCTCATAGGTTTTAAATGTCTTTCCATAGTACATTTCTTGCTTAAGTATGCCAAAGAAGTTTTCCATAGGAGAATTATCTAAACAATTCCCTTTTCGTGACATACTTTGAAAGACTCTATTTTTCTTTAAGGTTTGAACCCACTTTTGATGCTGATACTGCCAACCTTGATCGGAATGAATCGTTGTTCTATAGGTTGCTTGTTTGATTATAGGTAGGACTTGATTTAATGACTCCATGACAAAACTTAAGTCAGGTTTATGACTCATTGAAAAGGATAAAATTTCACCTGTTGCCATGTCCATGATAGGGCTTAAATATAATTTCTTTCCTTCTTATGTTTTAAATTCAGTCACATCTGTTGTGAGTTTCTGATAAGGATAAGGTGTATGAAATCGACGATTGATTCGATTCTTTGCGATAGTTCCTATTTTCCCTTTATATGAGCGATATTTACGTGTTTTATGGCTAAACTTAATACAACTAATTCCTAGCTTTTTCATCAGGCGATAAACTTTCTTATGGTTAACCTGATGACCTCGATGATGAAGCTCATCTGTGATTCGACGATAACCGTAATTCTCATCATTTTCTTTAAAAATAGTTAAAATGAGGTCTTCAAGCTCTTGATCTGGATTATCTTGTGCCATCTTTTTGCCCCAGTAATAGTAAGTTGATTTTGGAAATTTCGTCACTTTTAAAATATCGGATAAATGAAACTCATCCGTTAATTCTTCTATGATTTTTGTTTTGATTTAATTGTGTGACTCCAGGGGGCAATCCCATGAGCCTGACACTTTTTTAAGTATTCAATCTCTATTCTTAATCATTTATTTTCTTCTTCTAATTGTTGTTCACGTGTTAATGTTTTGGATTGTTTAGATTGTTTTGCTTTTGTCATAGGGGATTGAGGCCTTCCTTTCGGTTTAAAGAATGCCTCAATACCATCTCTAAGAAATTTTGTATTCCAATTCGCAATGGTTCCGATATCTGAAATTCCAAAGTGATTAGCAGTTATACTATATGAGGCACCTGTTGTTTTCATATAGTTTAATACATTTAACCTAAATTCACCAGTGTAATCTTGTCTTTGTTTACGCTCTAATCCCTTTTTTCCAAATAATTTGTATTGTCTAACCCATTCTTGAACCTATTTAGAACTTGAAATCTGATATTTTTGAGTAAGGTAAGCATAAGTTACATTACCATTTAAATATTCTTTAATCACTTGATGTTTAAATTTCGGATTATATTTGGTCATAAAAATGCACCCCTAAAGTTAGAATTTTTAGTCTAACATTTGGGGTGCACATCAAACTATAGTATCTTCTTAATCTCACAATATTCTATTACCTTAGCAACTTAGAATAAAGTCTCAGAGTAGGATATCATATCCCCTCCTCAAAACTCTCTCACTCATCAATTAATAAATCTATCCCCCTCTTTATGAATCCAGGCTTTGATTTTTAGTTATCTACCTAAAAATCTTTGTTTGATGAATTTAAATCAGTGAAGTCATCAGTAGAAAGGATGTTATTTCTCTCGTATGATACTGATAGAAAATAGATTAATCAATATCTAACCTATTTTCTATCTTATTTTAATCGATATAAAAAAGAAACTAGTTCCTGCATCAAAAATATTATCATTAACATTTATTCATCTTATATCAGTTTAATTAAGTAACTTATTTATCAAGCTAAAATTATCCTTGATAAATTCTACCTTGTTCAATCTCTTTTTTCCTAGAATAAAACACATATTAGACGATGTAAAATCAAAAATGTAATAAGACATTTAAGCGGTAATAGTGACTATTTTAAAATTTCACACATCCACCGATAAATCAACTTATCATTTTGCGTATTATTATAAAATTTCTACGCGTGAAAAAGAATATCCTCTACTCTTACTCTCATCAGAAATTCAAAGAACTTTATAAAATCATAAAATATATACTTCTTCTATCTATAATATTTTAACAATCTCCTACACCCATATTTAAATTCAACAAACAAAGTACTTTTCTATATCATAACTTTTACTACTAAGTATCTGTCATACAAAGCATTTTTCCGCTTCTGAAAATTCCAAATCTAACCAACTCTATAAAACTAGTAGCCAAGCTACCTAAAGTTTTCGTTTAAAGTTATTCATTACAATTGGCTATAATTGATGAAAATTTGATTAGTAATAATATTCAATAAAGAAACATGAAAACTGTTAGTTTACGTATTTCAGTCACCTCTTTGACGCACAAAAAAAGCACTCTTTCGAGTGCACTATTCGCTATTGGAGCGGGTGAAGAGAATCGAACTCTCACAGTCAGCTTGGAAGGCTGAAGTTCTACCATTAAACTACACCCGCATTTCTTTGGCCCAGCAACGTCCTACTCTCGCACTTGCGTACTACCCTCGGCGCTAAGGAGCTTAACTTCTGTGTTCGGTATGGGAACAGGTGTGCCCTCCTTGCCATCGTCACTAGACCTTTTGGAGATTCTTTCGTTAATCTTCCAAAACTAGATATCTTCTTCAGTTTCTTTGGTTAAGTCCTCGATCGATTAGTATCAGTCCGCTCCATGTGTCACCACACTTCCACTTCTGACCTATCTACCTTGTCGTCTTCAAGGGATCTTACTTCTTTCGAATGGGAAATCTCATCTTGAGGGGGGCTTCACGCTTAGATGCTTTCAGCGTTTATCCCGTCCACACGTAGCTACCCAGCTATGCTCCTGGCAGAACAACTGGTACACCAGCGGTGTGTCCATCCCGGTCCTCTCGTACTAAGGACAGCTCCTCTCAAATTTCCTACGCCCACGACGGATAGGGACCGAACTGTCTCACGACGTTCTGAACCCAGCTCGCGTACCGCTTTAATGGGCGAACAGCCCAACCCTTGGGACCGACTACAGCCCCAGGATGCGATGAGCCGACATCGAGGTGCCAAACCTCCCCGTCGATGTGAACTCTTGGGGGAGATCAGCCTGTTATCCCCGGGGTAGCTTTTATCCGTTGAGCGACGGCCCTTCCATTCGGTACCGCCGGATCACTAAGCCCGACTTTCGTCCCTGCTCGACTTGTAGGTCTCGCAGTCAAGCTCCCTTCTGCCTTTACACTCTTCGAATGATTTCCAACCATTCTGAGGGAACCTTTGGGCGCCTCCGTTACTCTTTGGGAGGCGACCGCCCCAGTCAAACTGCCCACCTGACACTGTTCCCTGACCAGATCATGGCCACGGGTTAGAACCCCAGTAACACAAGGGTAGTATCCCAACAGCGACTCCACCAAGACTGGCGTCCTGGCTTCTTCGTCTCCTACCTATCCTGTACATGTGTCACCAGTGCTCAATATCAAGCTACAGTAAAGCTCCACGGGGTCTTTCCGTCCTGTCGCGGGTAACCTGCATCTTCACAGGTACTATGATTTCACCGAGTCTCTTGTTGAGACAGCGCCCAGATCGTTACGCCTTTCGTGCGGGTCGGAACTTACCCGACAAGGAATTTCGCTACCTTAGGACCGTTATAGTTACGGCCGCCGTTTACTGGGGCTTCAATTCAAAGCTTCGCTTGCGCTAACCTCTCCTCTTAACCTTCCAGCACCGGGCAGGCGTCAGCCCCTATACATCACCTTGCGGTTTAGCAGAGACCTGTGTTTTTGATAAACAGTCGCCTGGGCCTATTCACTGCGGCTTGCTTTCACAAGCACCCCTTCTCCCGAAGTTACGGGGTCATTTTGCCGAGTTCCTTAACAAGAGTTCTCTCGCTCATCTTAGGATTCTCTCCTCGCCTACCTGTGTCGGTTATCGGTACGGGCACTTACTAAATTAACCCTAGAAGCTTTTCTTGGAAGCGTGACATCAGTTGACTTCGCCATACGGCTTCGGCATCACAGCTCAATGTTATGCCATGCGGATTTGCCTACATGACCACCTCACTGCTTACACGTGAATCCATTAACACGCTCAACTTAGCCTTCTCCGTCACTCCATCAGTTTAATAAGTGGTACAGGAATATCAACCTGTTGTCCATCGGCTACGCCTTTCGGCCTCACCTTAGGTCCCGACTTACCCAGGGCGGACGAGCCTTCCCCTGGAAACCTTAGGCTTTCGATGGATAGGATTCTCACCTATCTTTCGCTACTCACACCGGCATTCTCACTTCTAACCGCTCCACAGCTCCTTCCGGTACTGCTTCTCCGCTGTTAGAACGCTCTCCTACCACTGACACCTAAGTGTCAATCCGCAGCTTCGGCGGTCCGTTTAGCCCCGGTACATTTTCGGCGCAGAGTCACTCGACTAGTGAGCTATTACGCACTCTTTAAAGGATGGCTGCTTCTAAGCCAACCTCCTAGTTGTCTGTGCATCTCCACATCCTTTTCCACTTAACGGACACTTGGGGGCCTTAGCTGGCGGTCTGGGCTCTTTCCCTTTTGACCATGGACCTTATCACCCACAGTCTGACTCCCGATGATATCTATCTGGCATTCGGAGTTTGATTGAGATCAGTACCCCGAGGTGGGGCCATCACCCATTCAGTGCTCTACCTCCAGTAGACTTGCCATCGAGGCTAGCCCTAAAGCTATTTCGGAGAGAACCAGCTATATCCGTGTTCGATTGGAATTTCACCCCTAGCCACAAGTCATCCAAGCACTTTTCAACGTGCCCTGGTTCGGCCCTCCAGTCAGTGTTACCTGACCTTCAGCCTGCTCATGGCTAGCTCACACGGTTTCGGGTCTACAACATCGTACTCTTCGCCCTATTCAGACTCGCTTTCGCTACGGCTCCGCATCTTCTGCTTAACCTCGCACGATATCGTAACTCGCCGGTTCATTCTACAAAAGGCACGCCATCACCCATTAACGGGCTCTGACTATTTGTAGGCACACGGTTTCAGGTTCTCTTTCACTCCCCTTCCGGGGTTCTTTTCACCTTTCCCTCACGGTACTGGTTCACTATCGGTCACTAGGTAGTATTTAGCCTTACGAGATGGTCCTCGTTGATTCCGACGGGATTCCACGTGTCCCGCCGTACTCAGGATTCCTTCCATGCATTTCACAATTTCACCTACGGGACTCTCACCCTCTCCGGTTGGCCTTCCCAGACCACTCGGCTATCATGATTTGTCAATTATGAAGGTCCTACAACCCCGGCTAGTGCCGGTTTGGGCTCTTCCCACTTCGCTCGCCGCTACTACGGGAATCGATTTTTCTTTCTTTTCCTCCAGGTACTTAGATGTTTCAGTTCCCTGGGTCTGTCTCCTATATGGCTATGTATTCACCATATGGTGCTAGCGTATAACCACTAGCGGGTTTCCCCATTCGGATATCCCCGGATCAAAGCTCACTTACAGCTCCCCGAGGCGTTTCGCCGTTT